>CP068473.1:0-305759 GCA_016766635.1 Candidatus Xiphinematobacter sp. | reverse complement strand
GCTGCGGACTACGCTATCCATAATGTCCGGATGAGAAGTAAGTGCACCTTCTATCCTGCGCAAGGTTATCCAATCCAAAACACCCGGGGGCTGACTGTAGGGTTGACTAATCAGTACCAGTTGTCCCTCCGAGTTCCATTGTGCCCATTCGTCTGTTATAGAAAGCTGCCAGGTGCGACCGCCCATGGTCGCAGCTACGGCCTTCCCGTCCTCACACATCCCACTCTGAATGTTTTTATATAGACAATATGCAAGCACTCCGGGAGAGTAAGGAGGTAGCTGCCGCTGATGGCTATCCACGAGAAATACTGCAACACCCGGCTGTGGGCGGCCGCAGACTAGTCCTCTCTTGCAGAGCTGTGGCGTGCCAAGGATTTCAGTCACGACACCGCCCCCCAAGAATTCTGAGGGGCTGTAGAATACAACGCATTCGACTTGTCCAGTGTTCTGTTCTTCCCATTTGGAGATGATCGAAGGCGAGACATGACCTGCCTCGATTACTATCCGATGTAAAGTACGAGGGGCAGAATGGTGTAACTCACTAAGATAGTGTATCCATTGACTCCAGAAAGCAGCTGTAAGGCGTAGATGTGTGATCCCCACAGACTCAAGAGTTTCCTGAAAGGCGGTGCGTGTGCTTTTAATATTTTTTTCTGGGAAAATCAGTGTAGCTCCAGTAAGGAGGGCGACGAAACATTCTTCTATTGCAGCTGCACTACCCTGGAGGTGGTGGCAAAGAATCCGGTCGTTTGGCTGTACATTGTAGGCGCAGATGGCATTTTGAACGACAGTTTGTAGCTCTGCATAAGAAATTACCCTGCGATCCCTGTTGGAGTGTAGGACAGAAACCATGGGACTAGCAGGGGAAAGAGCAGTAATGAACGCTTGCCTTGGAAGGGAGAGGATTCTTCTCCACAGAGACTCCTCCAGTACAAGCAGAGTTTGTTGGATCTTTCCTTTTCCAGGAAAAACCTCCTTGCCCCTGTCGGCTATCACAGTAGACACTTGATGCCTGGAGAGATACTCCCCGAGTTCATCAGGCAATGCTTCTGGATCTAGTGGCAAGCAAGTACAACCAGCCCTTAGTGCCCCGAGTAGGGCAACCAACGTCCATGGGGAAGAGGGCATCATCAGTGCGAGGACTGTTCCAGTGCCTATAGAACGACTTCTTAAAAACGTGGAAAATTGACTGGAATAGATTTCCATTAGAGAAAAACTTAAAGAATCATTTCCCCTTTCCACAAATGTGCAGGAGCCGTACAGTTGGGCGATTCTCTGTAGGGCTGTAAATAAATCGAGTGAGGTTGGCTGCACTGAGCGAGATACTCCCATCCCTAGACGAACTGATTCCTCCTCTTCACTGGGGAGATTCAGCTTAATCTCGGAAATTGGTGTATTCGGCTCTGTAAGGTGGTGTAGTGCTCTGAAGAGACGTCTACATAGCTGGTGCACGATCCGTGGAGAAATCTTACTTGGAAGGTATTCAATACCAATAGAGAGGCGTTCCTCTCCGCAAGCCAGAACCTGTATAGGAAACCGAGAGTATTGGTGTATGCGAGCGTCAAAACGCATCCACTGGGGTAGGCAAGCATGAATGCGACTATTAATACTTTCCGGTAGGAAATTTAGGGTGCTGCTAAGTTGAGGAAAGGGGTCGGAACGACCAAGGTGGTTCCATACTTCTTGGATATTGCTTATAAGGAACGGCTCAGTGTTAACTTCAACCTCCTGCAGGGAGCGTAACCACATTTCACAAGTTAAGTCCTCTGGAATTTGAATAGGAAAGGGCAGGAAGCTTTCAAATAGACCGACCGATTCTGCAGCCTGTGGGCCCGAAAGATGGCGGCAAGAGCGATAGATACCAAACATTGCCTCTCCATTTATGCTGATACGTCCAAGAACTAAACCCCAGGCCGCCGCAAGGAGAACAGGTAAGGAAGTGTTTGCCAGATTAGTTAAATGAATAAGTCGCTTAGTAGTTTCCCTTTCCAAGAGGAAGTCCTCGTGTTTTAACGGTGGGCTCACAGGGGTACAATCCGCCTGAAGGGGGGAAGTGGCTATCAATGGCAGAGGATCAACCCGTTGCAAGAGACACTTCCAGTGCCGACGAGCAGCTGCAGGGTCTATGCTTTCAACAGCACCGATAGCAGCTGCATAGGAGGGAGGCTCTTGTAAAGAAGGTTGACGTCCGTAAGAGAGCTCCTCATAGGAAACCAGCCAATCACGTAACACCAAAAAGATGGATTCCCTATCCAGCAAGATTGAGTGACAGGTCCAAAGAAAGTGGTGCATTCCTCTGGGGAGTTTAATAGAGCAGAAGCGTAATAGGGGCGGTTGTAGGAGGGTGAAGGGTTCCGTTGCATCTTCAGCCTGTAGTCGGTTCCATTGGGTGCTTATTTGCTCGCCGGAAAGATTGCACCAGTCAAGGGAACGCCAGGTAGTCTCACAGTCTTCATGCTCGTGGAAAGAGAGTATGTCGCCAGTTTTCTTACTGAAACTGGAGCGGAGCAGGCCGTGCCGTCGTGTCACCCATTTCCAAGATTTCTGGAGCAGTTGAATATCAACAGGTTCTCCAAAATTGAAAGAAATCTGTATGTTGCCAGTTATGGCTGTTCCATGGGGGGTGTCTGCTGTGGAAGCGGCATAGATGGCTTCTTGCATGGGAGAGGCTGGAAATTCGTGCATAGAAGAGGGAGAGGAGGAACAAGTCGAACCAGGTCTAAGAATAAGTGGTGGTAAGCCGTTCCTGAAACTAGAATCCACGCCTTTTGAAGAGGAAAGTGGGATTTTTGAGTCTCGCGGTATGTGGTACTGCTGTAGTGTCGCGTGGCAGCCGGAAATGGTGCGCCCCGACATGCTTAGAGCGACAGGCTGTCCCCCCGGGACAGTTAGGGACATTTGCCAGGATGCTTGTACCTTTTGTTGGAGAATTACTTATTTTTATAGAAAGACACTTCTGGGAAAAAGGTACGTACAAGTCAAGGTGGCATTAAAGATTTATTCCCTCTGGCATACATAGGACGAGCATCTGTACTTTTCTTAATTGAGGTCTCCTTGGTGTCTTCCCGTTCCATTATTCCTGTTGCTCCAGAGCAGATTTTTCCACTTACTGGTGCCATTGCCCCAGCAGGCACAGCCATTAATCAGAACAGAAAAAACGGATAGACTGGGCGGGATTTACCAAGAAAGGCCTGTACCTGTAGCGTTCTTACTTATCTAGGAAGAGAATGCCTCTAGATTACACTGCACAGACCTTAACTGCCTTAAGGTGAGAATTTGAAGATTTTAAGGCGCAAAATCCCAAGATTGTCTGGGTGGGGTTTTTTTGCACAAAAAACGGTGCACGGTAAATACGATATTCCCTTTTTCTAAATTGCTGATACCAATAAGGCCCTTGCCAAGGTGTTAGAGTGCCACTTGGAAATGTGTCCGTTTCTCAGGTTTTTAAAAGACAGAAAGGGACCGGCTTCAGGAGGATTGTTCAAATCCGTGATGCATGCTGGTGTGGGCACAATAGGAGGAGTTTCAAACAACGCTGGTTTTTTTGGCAAGAAAGCCTTGAAGTAAAAGCGAAGAGTTCCGGATCTCAAAAAGGATTGGGTTGATAGCTCAACGGTAGAGCAGCGCCCTTTTAAGGCGTTGGTTCTGGGTTCGAGTCCCAGTCAACCCATGTAATGTTGTTGCTCTCGTGAAGCGCAATGCGACTGAGCGACTGATTTAGACCTTTGAACCTTATAAAAGTGCCAGTATCATGTTAGTGGGGGGTCTGCTGCAGTATTTCCCATCCCCACCTGGGGCAACAATACTTCCAAACGGACAGGTCGTCTATTGTGTATGGGCACCAGACATACAGTTGGTCCGGGTAAAAATTCATACCTTATGCGGGGAGGGGACGCGCATCCTTCCACTTCAGCGGAATAGTAAGGGGTTCCATACAGGATTAGATCAAGGAGGGCAAGCAGGGGACGCCTACTTCTATTGTCTAGATCTAGAAGGGAGGACTGGGTATTACCCGGATCCAGCCTCTCGTGCTCAACAGATAGATGTACACGGTCCTTCCCTAGTAGTAGATCCCAAGAAATTTTCTTGGTCAGATAGTGGCTGGCGCCGCCCCCCTTTTAGGGACCTCATAATTTACGAGCTACACGTTGGCACCTTCACTCTGGAGGGAACGTTTCTGGGTGCATGTGAGCGTTTTTCCCTATTGAAAGAACTGGGAATTACGGCTGTAGAGATCATGCCGGTTGCCGACTTTCCTGGAAGAAGAAACTGGGGATACGATGGTGTCCTTCCCTACGCTCCCGCAAGGTGCTATGGGACGCCCGACGATTTTCGCGCATTAGTTAACTGCGCACACCTACATGGCCTCGCCGTAATTCTAGACGTGGTCTACAGTCACCTCGGGCCATCCGGAAACTATTTTTCTCGCTTCACCCCATACTACTTCAACCCACAACATCACACCCCCTGGGGGGACTCTATAAATTTTGACTCAGAAATGTCTGGTCCTGTCCGCGAGTTTTTTTTACGCAATCTTCTCTACTGGATGGAAGAATTTCACGTTGATGGGTTTCGATTGGATGCTACACACGAGATACGGGACAGTTCCCGGACTCACATCCTCAGCGAAATGTCAGAGGCGGTCCACAGAAACAACGGCTACATGATAGCGGAGGACGAACGCAATCTCGAGTCCTTACTCGGCAACCGTTCAGAAGGAGGTATGGGGTTTGATGGGGTTTGGGCAGACGATTTCCATCACACGTTACGAATAACTCAGACGGCTGAACAATCCTCCTATTTTGCCGATTTTGACGGCTCGCTCACGGAAGTCCTTTCTGTCCTGGAAAATGGATGGCTGTATCAGGGGCAAATTTCACGGCGCACCGGCTCCTCTCGAGGAACACCATGCCGCCACTTACCTCCAAGTCAATTTGTACACTGCATCTCCAACCATGATCAGGTCGGGAACCGGGCGCTAGGGGAGCGCTTATCTCAGCAAATCTCTCCCCCAGCGTATCGTGCTCTTTCCGCTCTGCTCTGCCTCTCCCCTTATACTCCTCTCTTGTTTATGGGGCAGGAGTGGGCTGCATCTACTCCATTTCTCTATTTTACCGACCACGACACAGAAATGGGAAGGAAAGTTACAGAGGGGCGGAAGAGGGAGTTTTTTGGGTTCCAGAAGTTCTTAGATATGTGTGGGCAAAAAATTCCTGACCCTCAGATGGAAGAATCCTTCCTAAGATCAAAGCTGCAATGGTGCGAATCTCAAGAAGACAAACACGCAGAAGTACGCTCTCTTTATGCCGCGTGCCTTCGTCTGCGCCGCCGTGTCCTCCCCATCCCTACTACAAGAGAAAACTGGAGCATCCATCGCCTGCCTTGGGGAGCTGGGGCAATCTGTTATGGAGGAGAGAGAGCTGACTGCTTAGTGGTCTTTGATCTTATGGGAGGGCATACAGGAAACTTCGACTCTGATGGAAGAAAGTGGTCACTCGTTTTTTCTACGGAGGAAAAACGTTTTGGAGGTAAAGGTGGCATAGAGTATATCCCTTCAGAAGGAAGAATCGCCTTCCTGGAAAAGGGGCTGGTGGTACTCTTTTCTCGTGTGAGTCAGGAGCAGGAATCTCTACGGTAGAGAACCGCAACAGGCAGATGCGTCAAAACATCTGAGATGCGCATTTCCTGCTGGTTGCAGCGATACAGCTCCTCCGTCAAAATATTTCTCCAGGAGCCAATAAACGATTCCGAGACTATCTTTGTCCCAGACCATATACGACTGTCACAGGGTACTAGCCATAGCTTGGCCGTCAAGCGGGGAACGATAACTAAGAGGGTCATGCTATCATGCTGACGCAGGAAGGAAATAACATGATCTTTCCGCGACCCTTGTGAGAGCAAGGGTTGGTAGTCTGCCATGCGAAAGAAACTAGTATAACTGCGGCGAAATTGTAGTAGCCTCTGGATAATGAAGAGTTTGATACGTCCACTTTTCCATTCAGAGAGCAGTTCCCTTGGGGAAATCTCCGACAGTGAATTTAGGAGCCGTTGACGCAAAGCGTAGTCCACCGGACGACGATTATCAGGGTCGACAAGGCTAAAATCCCAAATTTCGGTGCCTTGGTAAAAGTCTGGAATCCCGGGCACCGTGCATTTCAGTACTGTTTCGGTGAGTGAGTTCCAAGCACCAAGGCGAGCAATTTCTTCAGCGAGAGGAATGAATGCCCTCCGGAAAGTAGCCCCCGACTGAGCATCCAAGATTTTCTCGACAAACTGCGCCACCGCTCGCTCCCACTCTTCATTGGGCTGAGTCCAGCTGCTATTAACTTTTCCCTCCTTCAGGGCCTTCACAAGATATTTTTGAACTCTGTCAACAAAATTCTCCCAATCTTCGGAGGAGAGGTCTAGTGGCCACATCCCTAGCAAGGTTTGATAGAGGAAGTATTCCTCATTAGGAGAAGGGGCCATTTCATCTCCGACCTGGATTCGAAATTTCTTATTAATCTGCCTCCACCTAAGAACGGCCCTGCGCCACTGGCCTGGCACTTCAGAAATTGCGGCGATTCTCATTCGCACATCCTCACTGCGTTTGGTGTCATGTGTGGAAGTAGCAAGCAGCGCATGGGGGGTACGCTCGCGGTTGAGCTGGTGAAACTCAGAAGGACTCAGACCCAATATGTCTGGACTGCCTCCTACTTCATTGACCGCAATCAGCCGGTTGTAAAGATATAGAGCCGTATCTTCTAACCCTTTCGCTGCCACCGGTCCGGTACATTGCTGAAACTTCATTATGAAGTGAAAGTGAGCATCGCGCTCCTTAGGAGAGAGTTTCTTTGGCGGGTCCACAAGGAGAAGCCTGCGTAAAAAGTCAAATGCAGGTTTGTCAATAGTGGGATTCTTTCTACTCGCTATTTCTATAGCGCGTAGAATGGAGCGCTCTTCAAATTCTGACGGAGGATGGGTTGCCGTTATGTAAGTACGGTAGACTGGAAAGCAGGCAATAACTTCTCTGACGGCATTCGTCAACAGACTACGGGTACAATCCCGGTAATTTCTATAAAGCTCAGAAAGTCCATCAAGAAGTTTTCCCAAAGAGAGTATTTCACTCTGGAAAGAGGTCTCTATGACCAAGCGCCTTTTCTCATAGAGAAGATTAGAGAAGGAAGTGGAATTGCCAATAAAGCGCCAATAGGTTTCGGTAAGATGCACTGCAGCAGTTGCATCGATAAGCAGATGCACTACCTGATTGGCAAAGTCATAACCTGTGGTTCCAAAAACTGGCCAATCAGAGGGAAGCTTCTCGTGGGACATATTAAGTATTTTTTCCACAACTATGTAAAGTGGTGAGGAAGATTGGAGGAGGCTGGCATAGCCTTCTTGAAGGCGGCACAAGTACCCCTTCGGATCCCACAGACCGTCCACGTGATCGATGCGTAATCCGGTCACGTCACCGTGAGCAAGAAGTCTAAAAAGCAGTTGGTGAGAAGCTTGAAATACTTGGGGAATTTCTACACGGAGTGCAGCTAAGCTATTAATGTCAAAAAATCGGCGATAGTTGATTTCTTCCGCCGCCATGCGCCAGTAGCTCAGCCGATAGGCCTGGCCCTCCAAGAGTTGATGAAGAGCATCGAATGTTTCCGGGGCATTAGGGTCACCTAGAAATTCAGCTACTGCAAGGTCCACAGCATGGCGTATCTCTGCATCGCTCTGGATGAGGGCTTCTAATTGTGCTCTGGCTGTAACGCTTGGAGGAGAGGCACTCCTTAAGCGATCGATGACCTTACTAAGCTGAGTGACATTCCGGCCCTGGAGGTAGCTAAGGCTCCTCCGAAGGATCATGGGATAGGTGCTTGGACATACCGGAAGCTTGGTAGCAGAATACCGGTAACGAATAAAGAAATTGCCCCCTTCCCGTTCCAGTGTGAGATCGCCACTATCCAGAGTTTTTCCATAGCGGTCATTTAGGATAGGAAGCACAACTTTCTCGGAAAGGGCTGCTTTATCCGGGTGCCAGTCAATGTCAAAGTAGTTTGCATAGACCGAGGCAGGGCCGTTCTCTAGCACATCCATCCACCACCGATTTAAGGACTCATTTATACCCATGTGGTTAGGTACAAAATCGAGTAGTTGCCCCATTTGATGCTGACGTAACTCCGAGATAAAATACTCATAGTCAGAGGTGCTACCAAGCGCTGGGTTCAGGGTATTATGATTGACGATATCATACCCGTGTGTGCTTTTCACCCCAGCTTGAAAGTAGGGGGAGGCATAGATGTCTGTAATACCCAGGCTATGGAGATAGCCCAGAATTTCAGTGGCATCTGCGAAGGTAAATGCACCGTGGAACTGCAGACGGTAAGTTGCTGAGGGGATATGGGCATTCATGAAGTCGGTCGGTCTCAAAATGTTCTAATGTTCTGGGTTCCCGGAATTGCTAGTATATTTCCTACCCCTGCTAGGGAAAGTGAGAGCATGGAGCATGGAACAGTACGACGCAACGTACCACAGAAGCCTACCCTTGCCCAAAGGGACCAAGCGCAATTCTACGCGTGCCGGCAGAGCAATTAAAGAGGTAGCTTTTATTGCCTCCGGAGTATGCAGCCAAACCGCGCACTTTCGAGACAAGCAACATGAAGACCTCAGAACATGCGGGGACCGTTATTAGTTTTCTCGGAAAACTGTCACTATAAACTGGCACTCCGATGCCAGAGCACCTACAATCCCTGGCCAGGGGTTGATTTCCTTTATATGAAGCCTCCTGTCCTGTCGATATACCCGCCAGGAAGGCGTATTTGTCTTTATCTTGATCTTTTTTAGCCCAAGAGCTATCCCCTCACCAGCTAACTTAACAGCGGCTTCCTTTTGAACCCACATGCGAAGAAAAATCTTCTGAAGATTCTCTTGAGGGCAGGACGCTAAAGCGAGACATTCGGAAGAATGAAAGCATCGGCGGGCAATCTTGTTTGCAGAGACAGAGCGGCTTTCCTTTTCTATGTCTAGTCCTATAGAAAATCGGGAAAACGCTGCAAGAACCCTGCCATCTGTATGGGAAAGACTGAAATGAGGTCCCTTCCTCCCAAAGTGCGGTTTTCCACCAGGCAAATATCTCAAGCGCACCTTTCTGGGCGTACTTCCTGAGTAGACACCAGCGATACGTTGGACCATAGCACAAGTGTCTTTTCTTCCGGAAAAGAGCCATCCCCATAGGTGGACCTCCCCAAATCCCAAAACTTGGCCATTGATTGGAACGAAGGGATACTTTCTGGAGATATCCAAACCCCTCTCATCTTTATACTTGAAGGGAAAACTCATATGTTCTCTAGAGAGATGGCTATTGCAACGACCTCCACTGCGTGTAACCCTAAAACTATTAAAAGAACTGGAAACAGAATATCGCCAGCTCTCTCCAAAGACTCTCCAAAGAAAAATCAATTGCGCGGGGGTGGACTTTTGCGGCCACTCGCTGGCATGCAGTTCAGAAAAACAGCTTTGCCTGCCTGAAGTTTCTCCACCCCTGGGGCCCTCTTTACCTCTAGAGTTGTGGTCCAGGCTATTTTGGTGAAGACTGGCCCGATGTGTAAGTCTTCTAACCCAGGAAATACCCATATGGAGGAGCGAGCGGAGCGTGCTGCAAAGATCATCGGACATCCAGAGCGGTACAAGATTTGCGAGGGTTGTGATTCAATCCTAATGCTTGAAGCAGCAACGTGCCCTAATTGCCATAGCTATCGTTTCAACGCCGACGTAAGCGAGATAGTTGTACATGCACAGCTCCTTGCTAGCCGAGTGCAAACCAGCGTGGCACAGGAGGACATGTACTAATTAAACTCGTGGATGGAAGCCCTCCTCCATCTTAAGTTGTCAGGCCAGTTGGCAAGAAGGACTCTGTTTTTTATCACTACTTCAGCCGAAAAAATGCTTTAGCCGTAGCGGTAGTCTGCCGAGCAACAGCGTCAAGGCCCTCCCTGCGCACCCGAGAAATGGCTTCTGCCACTATCCGGACATAAGCGGGTTCGCATCTTTTGCCTCTAAATGGTACAGGCGAAAGGTAGGGACAATCTGTCTCCACCATATAAGCGTCAGGGGGTACTTGAGCGGCCGTGTTACGTACAGTTTCGGCATTATTAAATGTCACCATCCCAGTAAAAGAGACAAGGTGACCTCCTGTAATAATCTCCCTAGCCTGTTCGATCGTTCCTCCAAAGCAATGGAAGACTCCCTGCAGCCGCCCAGAATAGCGAGCAAGGAGACGCCATGTGTCCTCCCATGCATCTCTTTGGTGAATGACTACGTTGAGACCAAGTTGTGCGGCTAGATCTAAATGCTGTAAGAACACCCGGACTTGGAGAGATTTATATGCCCTGTCTACGGCAGCACTGTCTACTTCCTTTGAAGACCGGCCACGAAGGGGTGCTCCACTCTTACTAGGAAGACAGTGAAAATCCAGCCCAGTTTCACCAATAGCAACAACCTTGGGATGCAAAGCGACTTCCTGAAGCTGTTCGAAAAAATCCCCCCCCTCTTTCTCAATGTTAGTTGGATGAACCCCAACAACTGCATATAGGGAAGGAAATCTCTCCGCGAGAGACACCACTTGTAGGCTGCTTCGAAGCCCAGTTCCAATACTCAGTACGCGATGAACACCTGCATCAGCTGCACGAGTAATTACTGTTTCTAGATCCAGAGTATACTCTAACTCATCTAAATGAGCATGTGTGTCAATCAACATAGAGAACAACAAAGAGAACGGGGCACGTATACCTTCTATGCAAGGTAGCAAAGAAGCTGAACGAAAGACCCATTAACCTCACCACTGGATTATCGAGCTTGCCCAAGTCAACCCTCCACCAAAAGTCACCATCAAAATGTAATCACCAGCTTTAAAACGTCCGTTGCGATTAGCTTCGTCTAGGGCTATTGCCACAGCAGCAGCTGAGGTATTTCCAAATCGATCCAAATTTACGTACACTTTTTCCATAGGAACCTTAAGTCGATCTGCAAGCACTTCAATGATGCGAATATTGGCTTGGTGCGGAACGACGCACTTGATATCGGAAATAGCTAATCCCGCCTGTTGTAAAGCATAAAGAGCGGCTGACTGCATGGAAGTGATGGCCAGCTTGAAGGTTTCCTTTCCGTTCATCCGAATAGTGTTAAAATGCCTCGCAAAATTTTCAGGAGTAACAGGTAGAGCACAGCCTCCTCCAGGCATACATAAAATGTCCCCGTAGTCTCCATTGCTTCCCATGAATGTCGTAATAATTCCCCTGGATCCCCTTCTATACTTTAGGACGGCCGCACCTGCTCCATCCCCGAAAAGGACACAAGTGTTACGATCACGCCAGTCCACTAGAGAACTTAACCTGTCTGCACCAACCACAAGTACAGTGTCATATGTGGAGGTACAGATAAACTGCCGCGCAATCTCCAGCGAGTAAAGAAAGCCAGAGCAAGCTGCAGAAATATCAAAGCAGGCAGCATGCTTCGCTCCAAGCAGACGCTGGACGTGGCAAGCAGTTGCCGGAAAAAAAGTATCTGGGGAGATGGTAGCAAGAACAATCATGTCAATTTCACTAGCTTGCACTTTCGCCTGTTCCATGGCTTCTCGAGCCGCCTTTGCAGCCATATGGCTGGTAAATTCCTCCGGTGCGGCAATGCGCCGCTCCTTGATACCAGTACGGGAAGTAATCCAAGCGTCGCTCGTATCCACAATTTTCTCCAACTCAGTATTGGTCAGGATTCGTTGTGGTACATAGCCTCCAGTTCCTACAATAGAGGCTGTGCGGCTTGGTGGTGAATTTGGAGGTAAGGCTCGCCACTGCCCACCAGACTGCTTACTAGACGTTAACCTCACTTCCTGAAGAGCAATAAAAACGGCTGCCTATACCCCGCACCGCTTAATCGCCTCAATGATGCGTGGGTTAATACCCTGCTCAACGAATTCAGTAGCAACACGCACGGCGTTCTTGACAGCAAGTGGGCTACTAGCTCCATGGGCAATGATACAGACCCCGTTGACCCCGAGCAATGGACTGCCACCATATGTTTCATAATTAGTCTTATTCCAAATTGTCCGAAAGGCATTACGTACCATGTAGGCTCCCACTTGATGCAGCACACCTTTCCTCAATTCACGTTTGAGCCAGCGAAAAACTGCTGCAGCTGTGGCTTCGCAGGTCTTAAGGACTACGTTACCAGTAAAACCGTCGCAGAGCACCACTTCGACTGGACGTTCGAAAAGATCGTGTCCCTCCACATTACCCCGGAAATTCAACTTCGCAGATTTCAGGAGTTTAAAACTTTCCTTGATTAAGTCACTTCCCTTCGCATCTTCCTCACCAATGGACATCAAGCCAACTGCTGGATTGGAAAATCCTAAAACGTGCTTAGAAAGAACAATGCCCATGATAGCATATTGCAGCATGTACTCCGGACGCGCCTCGATGTTAGCACCAGCATCAATCAGAACACAAACATTATGCTCCGTAGGTAGATAGGAAGCAATTCCAGGACGTTCGACACCCTCAAGAGTCCGCAATTTGATGGTTGTAGCAGCAACAGTAGCTCCCGTATGACCTGCACTAACAAGTGCATCGGCACTCCCATTTTTGACGAGATCAACTGCCATGGAAACAGAAGAATTCTTCTTACGGCGGACAGATTCCGTTGCTGAGTCCGACATCTCTACTACCTGAGTAGTATGGACAACCTCTACTCTCTGGTCTCTGCAGTTTTTTTCCCCCAGATGTCTAATAATCTGGTCTCTATCACCAACCAGAAAAAGCTTGGAAATTCTATGATACTCACGCAAGGCTAAAATAGCACCAGAGACAATGTTGGTTGGGGCATAATCGCCGCCCATCGCATCCAGAGCAATCCTCATAGAATCAAGAGAGAGCAGCAAAATTGTTTTTAAAGGCAGCTCTCAAATGTTCGGAAGCCAAGCGGTTTCCCAGGAATGTGTGCCAAATTCTGATCGCACACATCTAAGATCTAAGCCAAAGATTTCCCAGCACACAGAACTAGCCTACCCTTATAGTAGCCACAGGAAGTGCAAGCAGTATGGGGCAGGACCCTCGCTCCACATCGTGGGCAGGAAACAACCTTGGCAGCCCTCCAGTGGTGCGACGCTTTGCGCGTGCGCAAACGCATCTTGGAAGTTTTTCTCTTTGGCACTCCCATAAAAAAAATTAACTGTCTTTAGCGTTAGGTTTTTAAAAAACCGCCAGGCCAGCAGCGACGGTCGATCACTCATTTCCTCTACGGACACCACAAGAGCTTCAGCAGGATATAGGGGCTGAAGCGGTGAAGCACGGGCTTACATCTAGCGACTCAGAAAAGCAAGCAGGGTATCCTTTCGTATAAAGTGGGTCAAGCCTATGCTTTCTCCTGGCGGCTAATTCTTAGCTGAACAGAGGGATTGTCAGAAATCATCGATCTGTACTGTACAGTAGGGCACGGAGACATGCGACTATTATACTTACTTGTGAGTGCAAACCTGAGTCAGACCGGCCTTGCCACCCGGAAAAATTTTTCAAAAGGCTCCACTCGCAATCCACTGGGCAACAGTCCAGCTTAGGAGAGACTCTTCCCAAGTCTCCCAAGTGTCTCCTCACTTGGGGTTAAAGAGGAAAAGGAACTGACAGGATAGACTTTCATCTACGCTGAGAGTAGACTCTTTTTAGCCGTGCCGCCACGGCAGACGAGACAAATCTGGAAACATCTCCCCCCAGTAGAGCAACCTCTTTGACTAGCCGAGAACTCAGGTAAGTATACTTCTCCTGAGGGGTTAGGAAGATGGTCTCTAGTTTTGGATAGAGAGAACGATTCATAAGAGCCATTTGGAACTCAAATTCAAAATCCGAAACCGCCCTTAGGCCTCGGATTACTACCTGAATCCGGTTCTTCCAAGCAAACTCAGCAAGGAGCCCCTCCAGTATTAGGACACGAACACGTACCGAAGGGGTTCCCTTGTGCAAAGATTGGCAAACCAAGTCCGCTCTTTCCTGAGCAGAAAACAGAGGGCTCTTGGAATCATTCACCGCGACAGCCACAATAATCTCTTCAAACAGCTCTGTTGCCCTGTGAATGACGTCCAAGTGACCATTGGTGACGGGATCAAAACTTCCTGGATAGAGAGCGCGTTTCACTCCCATTCAATAGTAGCAGGCGGCTTACTGGAAATATCGTAACAAACTCGGTTAACACCGCTGATTTCATTAGTAATCCGGGAGGAAATCTTTGCGAGCAAACTATGGGGAACTGGAACCCAATTAGCTGTCATCCCATCACGACTTTCTACTATACGTATAGCGACAGTATTTTCATAAGTACGTTCATCCCCCATTACTCCTACTGAGCGTACAGGTAGCAAGATAGCAAACGACTGCCACACTTTGCAATACCAGCCAGAGGCTTGCATTTCCTCGGTGACAATAGCGTCGGCACCACGCAAAATGTGCAGACGTCTACGGGTTATTTTCCCTAGGATGCGAACTGCAAGCCCAGGCCCAGGAAAGGGCTGGCGATAGATGAGTTCCTGAGGTAGCCCTAGCTTCAGGCCAACCTCTCGCACCTCATCCTTGAAGAGGTGACGCAACGGCTCTATTAGTTCGAACTCCATCTGAGATGGAAGACCCGCTACGTTATGATGACTCTTGATTGGAAGAGAGTTATTAGCTAGTGAAGTACTCTCGATAACGTCTGGATAGAGGGTTCCCTGAGCGAGATAGTGAAAGGGGCACCTTAGTGAAGCTTGAAGCTGTTGAGCAGTTAACTGAAATATCCGTACAAACTCGTTGCCGATAACTTTCCGTTTTCTCTCAGGGTCGATTATTCCCCTGAGTCTAGAGAAGAAACTCCCCGAGGCGTCCACCATTTTGAGCCGAATGCCATGAAAATTGCAGGTGAAAAGTTTGTTTACTGTCTGGGATTCTCCAGCACGCAAAAGGCCGTTATCTACAAAAACGCAGGTAAGCTGCTTTCCAACAGCAAGTTGCAATAGAGCAGCTGCAACGTAAGAATCTACCCCACCGCTCAACCCAAGCATCACTTGCCCTTCGCCTATCTTTTCTCTTAGCTCTTTACAGATTCGCGCAATAAATGCCTCCGACGTCCAGCTTGGGGTACACTTACAAACCATAGTCAGGAAATTTTGTAGAATGTCCTTTCCGCAGGGAGTATGGGTGACTTCTGGGTGGAATTGTAGACCATAGATATGCTTCCCTTGGAAGGCTATCGCGGCATAAGGGGAATGCTCAGTTCTCCCGACAGCAGAAAATCCCTCCGGGAGGGAAACGATTCTGTCTCGATGGCTACTCCAGACATTGACCTTGTCAGGTAGTCCACGAAACAAAGGGCAGTGACGGTCAACATGGAGAACTCCAGGACCATATTCACGGCGAGAAGACCTTTCCACAATTCCGCCAAAATCTCTGGCTATTATTTGAATACCATAGCAAATGCCGAGGATAGGAACCCCTAGTTCATAAATTTTCTTGTCGAAGGTGGGCGCCTCTGGTGAGCAAGCGCTGGAAGGCCCTCCGGAGAGGATAATTCCTGAGGGAGCGGCCGCTTGAACCCGGGCTAGGCTGGCATGATAAGGAACTATTTCCGAGTAGACATGGCATTCTCGGATACGGCGTGCAATGATCTGGGTGTATTGGGAACCGAAATCGAGGATAAGTATGTTGGAGGTGGAGTGCATCCTGATGAGTTTAAATCTGACCTAGCCTCTTGGAACAGACGAACCACTGGAGCGGTTGGGGGTCCTTCTTTCTCACACTGGCCTGTCCTATTTGCCTGATGCTCGCAGCGAAGTAGCCTGAGAAGGGTTCTCTTCCGAGTTATAAATAGTGCTAGAAGAAAAGTATAGCCCAGCCAGGAGGGATTGTAGTTATTTTCTTGATTGCTCGACATTGACAAGCAACGGTGCAGTTCGGGACCCTCTCTATCGTTGCGTCATGGCATGTTAGTTGCATCATGGCATGTCCTACCTTACGAGGCCCGATTCTACAATCGACCATAGGCTTTCCACCCCGATCTCTTCTTTCCCGGAAAGAAAGGAGAGGGGATTCAACAGTGCGGAACACTGGAAGAGTATCTCCCAGCATAGGGATTGAAACTAGAGCCCTGCATGGAGCTAATATTCGGTTAACAGAGAAAGCCAGCTAGAGGTTTTACCAGAAAAGATCGGACAGTCGACGAGAATCTCCGAAAAAATGTGGGCGCATGACCCTCCATAAGATCGATTCCGATTCATCAAGACTGGAAAAACCTCTTTATTTGAAAAACACACTGCAGCAAGGGATTCTGACCAAGAATACCACTTAAGACACCTACTGGGAGTGGGTTATTTTACCCGCAAGCAAGTCCCCCCTTCTTTGGGATAGTTGAGCAACAATCAAATAGATTTATTTGTGCACAGCTCCCCCTTTATTCCTACAGAGGTAAGGAAAGCTTTTTTATGCCGGTTTATTAGGTTTCTGCTCTACATACCGGATTGCTCTGCGCAGGAGAGCAGTACTTGCCCATTATAAGGTGGCAGTCTCTGGAATATCCGTGGCATTTTGGCTCCGGATTTTCACGTGTCTACCCCCCGCTTCTACTTCCAACACTTCCAACGCAACAGTCTCTCTGCTAGCTGTTGGAAAGGTCTGGGTCTTCCCCCTGTAGAGCTCTGATGACAAAACCCTTCAAGCGGACTACTTGCTACCGCATCCTCCTCTGTCTTTGGTAAGCCTGCCTCAAATGCTCCCCTGGCAGCTTCTACAGTAAGCTGGAAGGCGTGGGCCATCCGCACAGGATCCCCCGCCACTGCGATAGCAGTATTAACTAAAACAGCGTCTGCTCCCATTTCGATAGCTTCAGCAGCATGACTCGGAGTGCCAATACCAGCATCAATTATTACCGGAACGGTAGCCTGTGAAACGATAACCCTGATTTGCTCTCGGCTCTCCAAGCCCCGATTGCTTCCGATGGGTGACCCTAGTAGCATCACTGCAGCGACACCGATTTCCTCCAAGCGCTTGGCTAAAACTGGATCGGCATTTCTGTAAGGCAAGACGACGAACCCCTCCTGAGTGAGACTTTCCGCAGCTAAAAACGTCTCTATGGGATCCGGGAGTAAGTAGTGAGGTTCAGGATGGATCTCCAATTTAATCCACTTTGGCAACCCAGCGGAAGTGGAAAGACGAGCCAAGCGAATCGCTTCTTCTTTTGCATTCATGGCTCCACTTGTATTAGCAAGTACAAGGTAACGTTTAGGGGTCTATGTAGCTAAGAATAGCAGCAAAGGGGTCTCTCCTTCCGGAGAGGTCGGCACGCCGGAACGCTTCACAATTTCTACTCTACTTGCCTCCATGGCTTGCTGCATCACAGCATAGGAGGAAAACTTCCCTGTTCCTAACAACAGCCTGGACCGAAACTGCTTTCCAGCGATTACCAATGGACTAGTTTCCATAAACCTAGGGATACTCTGCTACAGACATACAACAAAAATAGACGGGAGAACGTATGATATGCTCGCCCTTCGGTACATCATACCGACCTGTTTTTCTGGAATGAATGAGAGATGGCCTTAGCCTGTATTGCCCATATTGTTTTACGAGAAAAACATTCTTTCTTTATGTGTCAGCAAAGGAAAGGACGCTCTTTGTAAAGTTAGGATGATCCAATCTTGGAGACAGCCTAGTACGTTCATGCAGTAAGTATAGCCTGCTCATAGCGTTATGATTCCCTCCTTGACTAATGAGGGCTACAGCACAATTTGGCCTCTGCTACATTAGCTGGTCTTCCTAGAAGGGAAGGGGGAGGCACCGTGAATTGGAGAAAGAGCAATTCACCCCAACTACCGTTGGGGTGGCACATTCCTTATGGTTAAGCAATTCTTCTTTTGCCTATAGGTTGAGGTTTAGCTAGTCTGCCAACCGCAGCGCCTGTAGCTCAGGGGATAGAGCAGTGGATTTCTAATCCATTGGCCGCAGGTTCGAATCCTGCCAGGCGCGCGCTGACCCCTTACCCTTTACTTGTACGTGTACGCGGCTTCCCCGAGGGGTCTTTTATCCCCGAATTGTCGTATCTCGCATCTATCCGACAGAAAGATAGCTTTGGATAGCTACTGATAGCTACTGTAAAGGGACAAGTTCCAGCCTAGACTTAGCAAGCGGTACGCCTGTACAAGATTCATCGAACGGAATTTTTTTCCAAAAAAAGCTATTCGACAAGCCGCCCATCCTCCGACATCTCTCTGTAAGAGGCATAACTCAAGTCTTTGCGTATTTAGTTCCCTTTCATCTCTCTTTTTTATCTCTTCTAGTATGAGAAAGTTTTCTCAGGGACAGATCATCGTCACCTGTGGCCCTGCTTTTGAACCCATCGATGCAGTGAGACGCATCACTAATTTTTCAACTGGAGAACTAGGAACACTTTTATGTAACCACCTAACTGAGAAAGGATGGGAAGTATTCTGTCTACGGGGAACGGGTGCCACCTATCCGCGCCCCGCTCATGCCAATATTTTTCCATTCTCGACTAATATGGACCTGGAGAAATGTCTTAACCGGTTATCGGAACTCCCCAGCATAGTGGGTGTCTTTCACGCGGCTGCTCTTTGCGATTTCCGAGTAGTGCGCGTGGAAAACAGCCATGGCGTCGAAGTTATACCGAAGAAACTAGGCAGTCGTTCTGGAAGTATACACCTAACTCTAGAGCCAACTCCGAAAATCGTCCGGAAACTCCGAGGCTTGTTCCCTCACAGTTATATTGTGGGGTGGAAATATGAACTGAAGGGGCTTTCTAAAGAAGCCATTTCCATAGGGTATCAACAGATTACAGAGAGCGCAACAGACGCGTGTATCGTCAATGGCCCCGCCTTGGGAGGCAACTTCGTCTTTCTGGGAAGAGAGGACACTTTGCTCTCGTTTCCAACGAAAATGCGCCTCTGCCTTTACCTTAATCAATGGCTGTCGCATCTTACCCATTCTTTATAGCCAAGTAAGGTATTCCTATGGAACGAGATCTACCATGGTTCAAGACCGCAGTTATCTATGAGTTACATGTACGCTCGTTCTGCGATAGCACAGCCGATGGGGTCGGCGACTTCCGGGGACTATGTAAAAGGCTAGGATATCTGGAAGATCTAGGAATAACGGCTATTTGGCTCCTTCCATTTTACCCATCTCCGTTAAAGGATGATGGTTACGATATCTCCGATTACCTATCAGTGAACCCAAGCTATGGAACGCTGGATGATTTCCGTAATTTTTTAGCAGAAGCCCATCAACGAAGATTGCATGTCATTACAGAGCTTGTTTTGAACCACACATCAGACCAGCATCCTTGGTTCCAGCGTTCACGTTTGGCTCTTCCAGGGTCAGTTGAGAGAGATTTTTATGTTTGGAGCGACACCACCGAATGTTATGAGGATGCGCGTGTCATTTTTAGTGATTTCGAAAAATCGAACTGGTCCTGGGATTCAGTAGCGCAGGCTTATTACTGGCATCGGTTCTACTCCCATCAGCCGGATTTAAACTTTGATAATCCCTCCGTTCAAGAGGCGGTCTTCAACGTAGTGAACTTCTGGTTAGGGTTAGGAGTTGATGGATTAAGATTAGATGCTGTCCCATATCTCTTTGAGCGGGAGGGGACTTCATGTGAGAATTTGCCAGAAACCCATGCTTTCCTACGGCGCTTGCGTCGACATGTGGATGAAAAGTTTCCAGGACGTTTGCTCCTGGCGGAAGCCAACCAATGGCCAGAAGACGCGGCTGCATATTTTGGAGCAGGAGATGAGTGCCATATGGAATTCCATTTCCCCCTTATGCCACGGCTCTTTATGGCCTTACAGATGGAGGATCGCTTCCCACTAACTGACATTTTCGATCAAACCCCCACTATTCCAGAAAATTGTCAGTGGGCTATTTTTCTCCGTAACCACGATGAATTGACGCTAGAAATGGTTTCTGATGAGGAGAGAGACTACATGGTGCGTCTTTATGCGGAAGACATCCGGGCTCGCATCAACTTGGGCATTCGTCGCCGGCTAGCCCCATTGCTGGGAAATAACCGCCGCAAGATCGAATTAATGAAATCCCTCCTACTTTCTCTGCCTGGCACTCCTATTTTGTACTATGGAGATGAAATCGGCATGGGGGACAATTTCTATTTAGGAGACCGTAATGGAGTACGCACGCCGATGCAGTGGAGCGCCGACCGCAATGCTGGGTTTTCACGTGCTAATCCACAGCAGTTATTTTTGCCTATTATCATAGATCCTGAATTTCACTATGAAACAGTGAATGTGGACGTGCAAAAAAGGAATCTTTCCTCACTCTTCTGGTGGATGCGGCGAATTCTAGGAATTCGCCAAAAACATCTGGCATTTGCGCTTGGAGGTATTCAATTCCTCTCTACAGAGAACTCTAAGGTGTTAGCCTACCTCCGTCGATATGGAGAAGACCAGGTCCTGCTCATAGTAGCCAACCTTTCACGTTATTCCCAGGCAGTTTCCTTGGATCTTTCCGAATTCCACGATCGATTTCCAGAGGAACTTTTCGGCAACACACGATTCCCTATCATTAGCAATCTTCCTTATCTTTTTACTCTCGGGCCGCATGGGTTTTACTGGTTGCAACTACACCCCCTTTCTGTAGAAGAGGAGAGAGTGTTAACCGATCATCATGTCCCTCCCCTGCTTGCTGAGGTGGCCGAATGGACACCAAAATTGCATCGTACGCTGGAGCGCGCAGTTCTCCCGGACTATATGCAAAGGTGCCGTTGGTTTGGAGAAAAACAATTGGCGTTACAGAAGGTTCGTATTACAGGAAGTTTTTCCCCGAAAGAGGACCCGAACACACAGATTCTCTTGACGGAGGTGGCCTTTACACAAGGACACACCGCGATCTATGTAGTTCCACTAACCATCAGAAATCAGGCTGGCGATGATAGCACTCCCCCAGCTCACTCCATTGTGGCTTGCTTCGCGAGCGGTGAAATGCTTTTGGACGCACTGTATGTCCAAGAGGTACATCGACATTTTCTCAATCTCGTCGCGCAGAAACAAACGTGGCATTGTGGAACTTCACAACTTTTTGGTATAGGAGAGGACATCTTGCCGGAGCCTACCACTTCTCGATTGTGTGGAAGTGAACAATCTAATTCGTCACTTGTCTTTAATGAACAATTTAACTTAAAGCTTCTACGCCGGTATGAATCTGGCAGCAACCCTGATGTCGACCTTCTTCGAGCCTTAGGAAAGGTGGGGTTTGCACATGTACCACGCTACTGTGGTGAAATACGGTACATGAGTGGTAGTCAACAGGGAACCGTTGCCTTGCTCACTGCTTATGTCCCAAACCAGGGAGATGCTTGGACACATACCCTTGACTCACTTGGACGTTTCTTTGAGGGCGCGCTCGCTGCGCCCCCTCTTGAAGAAGGCAGCAAAATTCTCCCAGAACTCATGGCCGGTTATCCGGAACGAGCGTACCAACTTGGCCTACGCACAGGAGAACTTCACCGATGCTTGGCAACACTCCCAGGGGCAGCTTTTACGCCGGAGCTTTTTACTAGCCTTTATCAGCGTTCACTTTATCAAACACTGCGCAGCCTAGCACGCCGGACCGAATTGGACTTAGCTAGCAAAATCCCATATCTCCCGGAGTCTCTTCAGGTACGTGCCAGGAGTTGGATTGCAGCGACACCCCGCCTACTTGCCTTTTATGCAAGACTCCTTAGAGCAAAGATACCAGCAAAAAAAATTCGCAGCCACGGCGACTACCATCTAGGTCAAGTTCTTAACACTGGTAGGGATTTTGTCATCCTCGACTTCGAGGGAGAACCATGTCGTCCGTTCGGAGAACGACTACTCAAGCGCCCCGCGCTGGTTGATGTTGCCGGCATGTTGCGCTCGTTCGATTATGCTGCACAAAGTGCCTTGCTAGCTATCGAACGCCAAGAGGATCATATCCGGCTTTCTCCCTGGTATGATCTTTGGAAAAGCCACATTACTTCTGCGTTCCTGGATGGATACTTGACTGGTGCTGCTAAGGCAGATTTTCTACCCCAGACAGAGAAAGACTTCACTTTTCTTCTCAAGGTTTTTCTTCTTGACAAAGCGCTCTACGAAATCCGGTATGAATTGAGTTATCGCCCCGCCCTTCTTGGTATCCCCCTCTGCTCTGCCCATCAAATGCTGCAAGTGGTTGATGAATGGGGAGGGGATATCACAGAGGCCTTTAACCGCTCTACTACTACGATCCACTAAGAAGTGTGGGAAAGAGGAAGCCACCGAAAAGATTCCAGGGTAGCTCTGGGGGTTTTGTCACCAGGATAAGAAAAAAAGCAGCTGAACGTAGTCTATAAACCGGTGTGTTCCTTTAGACGCAAGGGCGTGAGCACATCGCAATTCCATTCTCGGGGTGTCCCCGCTTTGTTAGCAACAACTTGCAGAAACGGCCTTTGTGCTAGTCTACTTCCAAGGTAGGGGAGGATTATAAGGCCTATACCCTCACAAGCCTACCCACACAACAAAACCTCCAGTCGGAGTATTTTTGTCTAGGGTGTCTTCTGGTGTGATTGTCCCGATAACCTCTAGAGTTTTCAGGCCACAATTTCGTGACTGGCTTCAATCTGTCAGAATAGAGCAGTAGATAGAAGATAGGATGGCATTTCCGCGCGACACCTGGTTTCAGAATCGCCCTTCCTCAGTGGGATTCTCAAAAAGGGTGATTCGTTCTACAGGCCAAACACATAGGATATGGTGGTAAAACGCTCCCCGCTTGACCGTTCTCATGAGAACATAAATTGGATGGATATAGAGCGAAACATCTAGCGCCTCTGCAGGGCTAGGCGAATTGTCTAAGTGAAGAAGCATTTTTACTCTCAAAATGGAGGCAGTTGACTTGGATGACTATCCTGGATCGCTACCTTTTAAAAAAGTTCCTAATCCCTCTTTCTTACTGCGTAATAGGGTTTATCATGGTCTGGTTTGTCTTTGACTTGAGTAATAATTTATCCTCTCTCCTAAAGGGGGAGGCCAATTTTTCTCTTCGGATCCGGTATTATCAGTCTCAGATTCCGGCCACTCTTGTGATTTTTCTTCCCGTAGGTACTCTCCTTGCACTTCTGTACGGCTTGTCTGCAATGTCTCGTAGTAATGAGATTATTTCTATGCTGGCCGCTGGAAAAAGTGTACTGCGCGTTTTATTTCCACTCTTAACGGTAGGCCTACTACTCGTAGGGGTATCTTCCTATTTTAATTGGGCTATCACCCCACACGCACAGCACGCAAAGAAACAAATATTAGATGAAATAAGGCGGGGCGGGGCTGCTACAAACAGCTCCATCATGGCTCACACATTCCGGAACTGTCACGACCACCGCCTTTGGTTTGTGCACCGTATTTTTCAGAAACAAACTAAGTGGCAGGTAGAAGATTTGCAAATCATTCAACAAAACACTGATAATGAAATCACCGAGAAATGGTTTGCCAAGAGAGCTGCCTATGACCCCTCCAAAGGGAACTGGACTCTGTTGCAGGTGCGACACCTCAAACTAGATCCACAAGGAAATATCCTAAAGAAAGTCGACTCCGATTGGCTAACTGTCGGGCATTGGAGCGAGACGCCGCAACGTGTTGCCAGTCTAGCCGCAAATCCTAATTACCTTTCTGTACCGGAATTGCGGGAATATCTCGCTTACAACACAGATTCTTCCCCGAATCACTTAGCCCCCTATCGTACCCACCTGTGGCACCGCTTTGCACTCCCCTGGCAGGTAATGGTAGCGGTCCTTCTAGCTGGGCCACTCGGAATCGTTTACTCACGCCACTGTCTCTTTCGAGAAATTACCATAGCAATTACCCTCTTTTTCTGTCTGATCTTTCTGGATAAGGTGTTTGTCGCCTTAGGGAAAGGGAATCGCATTTCCCCGTTCGTAGCGGCTTGGTCTCCCCTCATAGGGTACTCTCTCCTTGGCTCCTGGTTTCTCTGGCTACGTTCTACTAACCGAGATATTCCTTAGCGTGAGCGGAGCACCGGGTACGGAGCGTGACGTACCAGCCCACCGAACGGAACTAACATCGTCCGAAATGGCTTCATAGTATGGTGGAGGATAGGTTGCCCAGGACTAGGATCTGTGATTTCAATCGGGGGTGTTGTTTGGCTTTCACTTACTTTTAGACATGCACCCCTTTAGTTACCAGAAGATTCTGGTGTGTCATTCCCTGGTGGGAAATGTACCGCTTGACAAATAGAATCACCAATGCCTCAGTAGGACCTGGCAAAGAGAGCCCGTTGAGCACTCGGTTTACCAGTAAAGATGCATTGCCCCGGTTCTTTGAGGGTATCGGAAGGGATACAGCGGATGGAGACCTTAAGATCTACTTTAAGTTTCTCCTCAATGTTCGAGGAGTCGCTCCAATGTGCCAGAGCGAATCCTCCGTGAATTTCAGACTTCCTAGCATTCCGAGGAGTAAAAAATTGATAGAACTCTCTTTCAGAATTGATACGGTGAGTGTGTGCACCACAAAAATTTGTGGCGCGAGTCAGTAAGTTGGCTTGAATATTGGCAAGAAGGCGGGGTACTTCGTCTGCGGCTCGGTCGGCTGGGAGGAGATATCTCTCCTCGGGAGAAAGGTCTCTCCTGAAAAGAGTGACAGAGCCGGTTTTTAGGTCCCTCGAGCCCAACTCGAGGCGTATGGGGACTCCCCTCTTGATCCATTCCCACTTTTTTATCCCATTCCCCAAATCGCGGTTATCAAGTTCCACACGGATGGGTTGATCGCAGAAACAGCCCCTGCGGAGCTGTGTAGCAACTAGCTCCGCACGAGCGAGCACTTGAGCACGCATCTCTCCCTTGAAAAGAATAGGCACGACAACTACCTGCGTTGGCGCGACACGCGGGGGCAAAACTAGTCCATCATCATCACTATGTGCCATGATGAGAGTCCCAATCAATCGCGTGCTAACCCCCCAACTAGTGGTCCAGGCGTATTCTAACCCTCCGGAGCGTGATTGAAAGCGAATACCTGAAGCGCGAGAAAAGTTCTGCCCAAAAAAATGGGAGGTCCCAGCCTGGATAGCTCTGCGATCTTGGACCATGGCCTCGATGCAGAAAGTGCGTACAGCACCAGGAAAGCGCTCGGAAGCTGTCTTTTCTCCTCTAACTACAGGCAGGGCTAGGTAGTCTCTAGTAAAATTTTCATAGAGGCGCAACATACTTTCAGTCTCTTCAGTTGCCTCAGCTTCTGTCGCATGGGCTGTATGGCCCTCTTGCCAAAGAAATTCAGTAGTTCTCAGGAATAAACGGGGCCGCATTTCCCATCGGACTACGTTAGCCCATTGGTTAAGGAGGATAGGAAGATCACGGTGAGAATGGATCCATCTAGCAAAAGTAGATCCAATAATAGTTTCTGAAGTAGGACGCACTACCAACGGCTCTTTTAGAGGAGCAGTGGGAATCAATTTGCCACCATCATGTGCTTCTAAACGGCAATGAGTGACTACTGCGCATTCCTTGGCAAACCCCTCAACATGTCCAGCTTCCCTCTGGAGATGACTGAGGGGAATAAACAGGGGGAAGTAAACGTTTCGGTGGCCGGTTGCCTTTAGCATGCAATCGAGTGCTGCTTGTATATTTTCCCAGAGTGCGTATCCCCACGGTTTGATAACCATGCAGCCACGCACTTCAGAGTTTTCTGCCAAGCCAGCAACTTGGATAACCCGCTGGTACCACCCTGCAAAGTTTTCTTCGCGAGTGGGAGAGATCGCCTGTTGTGGTTTCATATAGAAAGAACGCCCCCGGGCGCCGAGAGATAAAAAACCCCCCAGTTCGTTAGGACGGAAACTCAAAAAGAGCAATCCTCACCGCATCTTCTCTAAGTACCAACTCACGAATTTTTTGATCCCAATAGGGATGGTAACTTGCGGTTGGTAGCCAAGCAATCTACATGCCTTTGAGACATCTGCACACGTGTAAAGCATATCACCATTTTGTTCAGGGAGCGTCCGAATAACCGCTCTTTTCCCAAGGACTTCTTCAATAGTCGCTATAAGCTCATTGAGGGTCGTAGCACTATTTTTTCCAAGGTTAAAAACCTCAAAGGTTCCTCCCTCATTATAGTACAGGGCCTTTAGAATACCTTGAACGACATCGTCAATGTAAGTGTAGTCACGTTGCGTGGTGCCGTCACCAAACTTTTGAAGTGGAACCTCCTTAAGGATGGATCGAGTAAACTTATGAATGGCAAGATCTGGGCGCTGTGCTGGTCCATATACAGTAAAAAATCGTAGACAAACCACGCGTATGCCCCAGAGCTGAGCAAAGTCTCTACAGAGCCGCTCAGCAGCAAGTTTACTAGCTGCGTAGGGGTTAAGTGTTCGTGAAAGGGCCATCCCTTCAGAGAAGGGAACCTTTTCTCTCGGACCATAAACAGAAGAACTTGAGCCGAACAAAAACTTGGAGACGCCCATCCTGGACGCAGCCCTGAGAAGCTGCAATGTACCGCCAATGTTCGTTTTCAGGTAGAGCGTTTGGTGCCGAATGGAGGACCGCACCCCAGCGTAAGCTGCAAGATGAATCACAGAATCAAAACACCAACGGTCAAAGAGTGCATCTACGGTAGCCGAGCAGCAAACATCCCCTTCTACCACCTTAACTTGCCTTGCGAAAGAAGAGACATTTGCAAGCTTAAGACTCGGTGCGTAGAAACTATTAAAGTTGTCCAGAACAACCACCGCGTGCCCTTCTCTAGACAGGGCAGACACCAGGTGCGAGCCTATAAATCCAGCACCTCCCGTTACCAATACCCTCATGCTGAGGAAGATAAAAAAATCGTGGAGAAGAGGGCAAGTCCTTTTCTGAAGGAACTCCAAAGCTCTCGCTAAATTTAGGGAGAGGAGAGTGGCTACACCCCTTCTTGTAGGAGAAGTGGAACAAGTGCTAGTCCTTCTGGAGGACCTTCTGGAGGATAGTCCAGTGAGAACATGACGTTAGTGTTAGTTAGTGTTAGGTGCCTACTTAGTTAGGTTAGGCAAATCTACTTCCTAACTATCAATCAGCATTATAGCAGAGGCGAGAGAGGGATTGTAGATTGTGAGCTGAGCGGGAAAAATTCTGGCTAGAGGAGGGACATGGTATGCTTATACCTTCTGAGCACGGTAGAAGTGAGGCCATACTTGCTGCACCCTTAAATGATAAAAGCATTAATGTTCCAGTTGGGACATGGAGCATGAGGGCGCCTATATCCTCGATAGGTTATTGCTAACCAATTATTAGCTTTGACAAGTTGACAAGTGGGAAAAATCTTGCTAGCGGTGGAGCTCTATCATGAATAGCCACATCCTTGAGGAGGCCTCTAAGCAGGTAGGGAGTGTTCCGGTCCTGATTAACATGGTTTCTAGGCGTGTGCGCCAGTTGAGCGCTGGTAGTCGCCCCATGGTGGTGGTGTGTCCTGGTATGGGGCTGTCTGACATTGCTCTTTCTGAGGTAACAGCTGGGAAGTTGGGGCTGGCCCAGGGTCCTGTCAATCCCGCCGTCAGGAGTTAAGGGGGTTTTGCCCACCTTAGCCTATTTGTTTGTGGAGACACTGTTTTTTCCAAAGTGTTCACGCGATTCCATGTCGAAGAGATCGTTAGCAACCGCAAAGTTTTGCGAAACTTCGCAGTCCTAGATAAGATGGAGGCTGGGATAGCCCTTCAGGGTGCGGAAGTAAGATCCATCCGCGAGAATTCGATGAACCTTCAGGCTGCCTATGCGAAGGTGGATGGGGGGGAGGTGTTTTTGTACGACCTCTATATTCAGCCGTACGAACGGGCTTGCCGTGAGCAGCAGCACGAGGCTAGGCGTAGACGCAAGCTCCTCCTTCATAGGCGTGAGATCAATAAGCTCCTCGGCAAGGTATTAAGGAAGGGCTGTTCCTTGGTACCGTTGCGCTGCTACTGGAAGAATGCACGAGTCAAGGTAGAACTGGCCCTTGGAAAAGGACAAACCTCTTACGACAAGCGAGAAGTCTTGAAGAAAAGGGCTGTACGACGCGAAGTGGAGCGGGAAGCGGCTGCTCAAGGCCGTGGTATGTAGGAGATTATATGCTTGGGTTCCACCCTTTTTATGTGGCCCTGCTGCTTGAAATCCTACCTGGAGCTTTCTTGCATGAGTTTATCGTGGCCTTTTTCGGTAAATCCAGATGCTCTGCAAGAAAGCTAGAGAAGTCATTACTGTAAATAAGAAGGTTCCCCCATAGCTCATGAATGGTAGTGGCAAACCCGTGACGGGTGTAACCGCGACGGTCATGCCAAGGTTCATAAAAATGTGCGCGAAAAGCATCATTATGATACCTAGAGCAAGTAGACATCCAAAATCATCACCAGCTCGAGAAGCAATATAGAGCCCAGTCAGCAGCAGGAGAGCATATGCAATGATCAGGCACAATCCCCCCAAAAAGCCGTGCTGTTCTCCCATCACGCTAAAGATGAAGTCGTTGTGGACAGCCGCTCTCGGTAGATATCCAAGCCTGTTTAGAGTATTTTCAGCCTTGAATCCTTTCCCATAAAAGCCACCAGAACCAATGGCATTCAAGGATTGGTTGATATTGTAGGAGGCATTCAATGGATCAACATCAGGGTTCAAAAAAGTCGTGATTCGCTCTCGCTGGTAAGGCTTGAGGCCAAAATATACCACCACCGGCACAGCTGCCACCGCAACTAGTAGCATAGTGATTAAGTAGCGCTTGGGAATGCCGGCTGCAAAAAGCATTCCCATTAGGGTGAATCCCCACACCAAAGAAGACCCCAAATCTGGCTGCAGAAGTACCAGAGCTGCAGGAATTCCTACAAGAACTAGGCTAACTGTAATGCGAAAAAGTGGATGTAGTCGATGTGATCGATGCAAAAAGACGGCCAACATGGCGATGCCAGTTACAACCGCCAGGTTTGAAGGTTGGAAGCTAAAAAAACCAAGACTCAGCCAACGACTACTGCCGTAGATAACCTTAGCGCTTGAGTATGTGATCGCCAAACTGCCAATTCCTAAGAGGTAGAGTAGGGGTCCACACCATCTGAGCCAGTGGTAATCTAGGAGAGCCAACGTGAGGAAAACGGGTAGGGAGAGTAGAAACCATACGATTTGCAAATCATAGAAGCGTAGGTCTCGCATCCAAGTTGCACTATAAATAGAGTAAATGCCGTAGACTCCCAACCCCAACGTGAGAGCCAGCAGAAGCCAGTTAAGTCCTAGCAGTTTCCTTAGAAAGGGGTACATACAAACGTTTTGCCTATACGTTTGGATGGGAGTGAGGAATGAACAGCGTTTCTGCTCGTAAACCTGCTGGCTCTTGGGGAGTTCCCTTCCTCGTCTCGGAGAGCACCACGCGGTTTGTGACAGTTAGGGAGCAGTTTGCTGCTGCTTTTTTTGTTTCTACGGTAGTAGGCTTGCAATTCTCCACCGTCAACGACTACTTTGTGACAAAGCTTGTTGCTTTGGATTGTGTAACCCACAAAAGTGCCTGCTGTACTTTTTCCGGCAACGTAAAGGGCTTTTCTTTGCCAAGAGGCTTCCGCTGTCGGCAAGCAAAACGTGGCGCCTCCCCGTTCTCGAGGTGAGAATACCCCAGAGATTTGACCTAGGTGGCGGCGAGAGTCTATTCTCGACTGCGAAAGTGGTCCATGGCTTCCACCACCCCAGAAGCAAAAGTCCTGGAGGCAACAAATCCGCCTGCGTGCGCAACGGCTTGCTTCACTGCAGCGACGGCATTTGCAGGGCAAGCACACATGGACGCCGTTTCTCCGCCCAACATGGGAAGGTCATTGTAACTATCCCCAATAGCAAGAACAGCCTCCCGAGAGAGGTTAATAAGTCTGCAGAGCTCTACCAATGTAGAGCCCTTATGGTAGTCAGCATGGCTGAAACGCAGGTAAATAGTATTTCTCTGAAAAGAGAACTTTGGGAAGTGTCTACAAATATCCTCCAATTCCAGGATGAACCGGCGCATGGTTTTTTCTTCAGGGATAATGAGACCGATAAAAGCCTCCTGTTCACGTACGATTGTCACCCCATGATATCGAAGTGCTTGTTTATAAATTTCTTGCAGTGATTCTCGACATTGAAGCATAAGCTCTTTATGTTGGGCGCGCCCTGCTTCTGTCCACTCACTGAAGTACTTCCACTCCCCGGAGGGAATCCGACGATAGATTTCTCGTTCGAGTGAGATGATATACTCGGGAGATACAGGAGACCGAAACTTGCTGAGTCCCTCTAAAGTGTACGTAAAGGAGCGGCCAGTATTGATCACCCAAGTTCCTCCATCTTGTTGATGACAAAAAAGTCTGCTCAAGAATTCCTCTGTGCACTGCCCTTGAAAAAATGGATCAATCAGGGTGCCGTCAAAGTCAGTACAGAGCAAGGCAATGGTGGACATGAAAGAAAAAAACTCTAGCCCAGCTAGGGCTATAGACTAAGATTGCTTTTGGGTAACAATGGAAAGCAAGACCCGACGATCGGGAGAGAATAGGAGGCTAACCGCGCAGCCGCTGCCTTTCTATAGAGGGCCAGCCCAAATCTAGCCCCTCGCGAGGGAGAAAAGCGGACCAACTTAGTATAGAACGATAGAACGGGTGCACACCTACCTTCCCACCATACAACCAATACAACCGGCCCGGGCACATAAAAACCCTCTCAATTCTTTGAGACAAGGCAATCCCAGACAGCACCTATCCGAGTCATAAACATAACGAGGAAGCCGCCGACCGCACCAACAAGCCCTCGAACAGAACAACACTCAGAGAGACAAGGAGTAGCCTAACGAGAAATTACGAGTAGAAGAAGCAAAAAACATCCTTCATCCTGCTTTTTCGTGAAAGCAGCATTTTTTTACTTGGCAAGTGGGAGCGATTTTCGCGAGCCTGTGACTCCAACAAATGGTAGTCCTCCATAGGAGGGGTCTTGTCCTATAAAAAAGAGGGGGGGCTGTGCTTCTCTTTTGCCAAGAGGTTAATGTGAATTCCCAAGGCAGGGGCACCTGCTTTGCGTGTGAAGTTACCCTGACGTAACATTCTGTCCTTTCGTTCCCATGTCTCAGATGATTTCTCCAAAGAGCTTGGCTCTTGCATTGTCCTCCGTCCTTGCCCTTTCAGTACTTTTCTTCCAGGCTCTTCAGAGAAGGGGAGGTGAACACATTGGCAACGACATGCGGGGACCAATTCGCATTGGGGTATTTCAGTCGCTTACTGGAACAGAAGCTAGTTTTGGCCGGAGTGTGATGAAGGGAATCGAGATGGCTATGAACGAAATTAACGCCCAGGGGGGGGTATTGGTGAAATTGGGAAAGAAAAATTCTCTAAGGCGTCCCCTTGAGATCATCGTGCGTGATAATCAATCCAAACCAGGGGAAACTTCAGCTATTGCTAGGGAACTCATTAGTCGCTACCATGCGGTAGCTCTCATTGGAGAGGTCTCCTCAGGGCGTACCTTGGAGGCAGCACCTATTGCTCAGAGATATCATGTCCCTTTGCTTGCCAACTCCGCCTCCAATGACAGGGTGACGAAAATTGGGAGCTATGTTTTTCGCGTAAGTTATCGTGATAGTCAGCAGGGTGGGGTACTGGCGCGATATGTGTACCTTTTAGGAAAAAGGAGGGCTGCACTCCTCGTGGATTCTAGCAGGGATAATAGTGCCACCATAGCTGACAGTTTCAAGAGACAGTTCACTGCATTAGGCGGTAGCGTCGTCGAAAAGCAAAGTTACAATGCTCATGACAAGGACTTTCAGGCTCAGGTTACTGCTATCAAGAACTCTGGTGCTGACTGTCTTTTTCTCCCTGGAGTTTATACGGAGTGTGCAACTATTATGAAACAGGCGCGGTCTTTGGGACTAAACCTTCCCACATTTGGTGGGGACTCCTGGGACTCTCCAGTTCTTGTCAACGTGGCGGGCAAAGCAGCTGAAGGAGCGATCTTCACAAATAGCTTTTCTGCTGATGATCCCGATCCTACTGTACAATCCTTCGTCCGGAGCTATCAGCGTAAGTACGGCCCACATGCTGTGCCCGTAGCTCTTGCTGTAACAGGCTTTGATGCGCTTAAATTAATGGTGAATGCTATTGAGCGCGTTAAGGCCGACGGCCCAGATTTCAATCCGAAGGATCCCAGCAAGTTGAAACGCTTTCGGCATGCGATTCGCGATGCGCTTGCGGAGACCAAGGACTATAGGGCTGTTAGCGGTAGGATTACTTTTAATAAAAATGGTGATCCCGCTAAAGCCATGGTACTGCTACGTGTTCGCCATGGGCGGTTTGAGTTCGTCCAAAAAGAAACCCATCTTTAGTAAAAAGTGTAAGGTGCACTCTTATCTCTTATGGAAGGTTATGAAAATTTAATAGAGCAGACATATGGTTCCCAGAAATCAGAGGCCACAAGACGATGCTCTGATGTGCTAGAAAATTATGAGGAGGGGGATATGGTAATCTTCCTACCTCTTTTCTGGCCATGGGCCCGTGTGTTTGTGTCCCTACCACTCAGGCACACTACCTCAGAGGGTCGATACCACCACTAGTGGAAGCCTTTTGGAAAGGACTAAGATCTAAGCCCAACAATCCCCCTCCCTATCGGGGGCTCCAGTGCAACGAAACCGGAATCCAGAAGATCTGCCATAGTAATTCTCGTGTACGGGCAGGAAATCTGCTTACTTGCCTAGAGGGCTTACTTCACAAATGGAATTCTCTCAACAGCTAATCAACGGACTCTCACTCGGCTCAATTTATGCACTTATTGCTTTAGGCTACAGCATGGTGTACGGTGTCCTGAGGTTTATTAATTTCGCGCACGGAGACATTCTAATGGTGGGGGCCTTCGTAGGCTATTATTTAGCTCCGGGAGTGCACGCTTTTTTGGGTGGTTGCGGACTGATACCAGTTGGAATCGCTGTGCTGATGTTGACGATGGTGGTTTGCGCCTTGTTGGGGATCTCCATCGAGTTTTTCGCCTACCGTCCCTTGAGGAGCCATCCAAGGCTTACGGTACTAATTACCTCAATTGGTGTGTCTCTTTTGTTGGAGTATGGTGGACAAATTCTCTTTGGTGTCAGCGTTAAGCCATTCCCAAGCCTTCTTCCATCCTTTCGAATTCCCTTAGGATTTGGTTTAAGTGTAGCTTCTAACCACTTAGTAGCGCTTGGGGTATCTGGAATATTACTTTTAGTGTTACGCCTGTTGGTGCTGCGCACCAAACTAGGCTTGGCCATGAGGGCATTAGCCCATAACCAGGAAGCGGCTGCACTTATGGGGATCAACACAAATATTATCATTTCTCTCACCTTTGCTGCTGGCTCTGCGCTCGCTGGTGCCGGTGGAATCCTTTACGCCTTGAATATCCATTCTATTGACCCTCTCATGGGCATTCTGCCAGGTATGAAAGCCTTCGTTGCAGCAGTGTTGGGAGGGATTGGGAGCTTGCCTGGTGCGGCTTTAGGGGGGATCCTTTTAGGCGTAGTAGAAAGTCTAATTGGAGGGTCTCCAATCTCTTCTTATCGAGATGCTGTAGCATTTAGCATTCTTATTCTAATTCTGTTGCTGCGCCCAACAGGGATTCTAGGCAAGAGAGTCCAGGAGAAGGTATAGGAGCAGGTATAGGCTGGAGACATACCCACAAGATGCCCTAGTTAATTTGAGTAGGGGGGGGAATTTATCGGTTCGACAATAACGGCCGTTCCATAGGCAAAGACTTCAGTGGCGCCCTGTAAAAGTTCGGTGCTGTCATAGTGGACAGCAAGGAGTGCATTGGCCCCATGCTCAGACGCTTGCGTGATGAGCGTATGTAAGACCTCTTGGCGAGCTCTTTCACAGACTTTGGTGTATAGTGTCTTGCGGCCCCCAGCTATTATCTTCAGGAAATCCAGAAATCTCTGAGATCCAATAGAGAAACGTATGGTAGCACTGTGCATAATCCCCAACTGGTGGATTATTCGATATCCTGCTAACTCGTTTGCAGTAGTAGTAAAAAAACTTGAAGAACCCATATTGCTTATACCTAAGGACAGGGGGGAACAAGCAAACGGCAATTGGGATTAAGCTGTTCCTTGTACCGGTAGATATTAACCGGTGCAACGGAAAGGAGAACGGCCTGCAGCAAAACAAACTCTGGATAGAACTGATTACTCGCAGGCTCATATACGGTTTGACCAGAAAAATATCCCTCAAGGGAGTACTCGTAGTTATTGTCAAATCCAATCCTATTTAGCTTTCGATCGGGAGTAAGGCATGTTTGCTCATTTAATATGGACAACTTGGCATTGCTCCAACGCTCCTTAGGTTTTCTTATCCAACCCCATGTCTTGTAGTCCACTTTGTACATCCGTCTTCCAATAAAATGACCTTTGGAACCACCCCCCAGAGCAGACCTTCTTTGTATGCTGATAGGGTCACAAACTATAGGGCTGATCGGCTTAAGCACCCCGCAGCCGACTGATCCAATAAGAAGGAGGATAGTGGACCAAAGCGACACAAAACGACTCACAGAGGGATTTGAATAGTTGGCGCGGTGAAGCTTTGTTGGCAGAATCACAGGGAAATGGTATTGGAAAAGCAGGATATTGCACTCCACCTAGTTACCTAGAATTAGGTTGGAAGGTGCGGTTGGGGTATAGAGTTATCTTACCACAATATGTAAAAGGAGACGCGTGAGAATGGCGACTTCTCCCAATGGGGAGGGATTAGTGAGCGAATGATTTGCTTCCAGACATTTCCTTAGAGCAATTCTAAGTTCTGCCTGTGAGTATCTGGCAGAGTGTATCGCAGAAAGCCCGAGGGCGTATGTGTTTATGGTACCGTCTTTTTTTCTTGGAAGATGAGAAACTGCTCCAATGGGAAGTTTTTTAATTGAGTGAACAAAGGCATTCGCGCTTATGGGTGGGGAGATGTCGTGGTGTTCTATGAGACTTTTGACGATAAGGAGGTTACGTACGGTAGGAACTATGGCCACTAAGAAAATGCTGAGAGCTTGTTCGCCTTGAAGGATGAGTTCTCGTAGGAACTCTAAGCAGAGTGGTGCATTGCGGGTCAAGATTGCGTTGGAGAGATCAAAGATGCTGCTTGCACGTGTACTGGGGATTAGCTCGCGCACCATAGCCTCCGTGACGGTATTACCGGTTTCTGAACTTAACGATATGGAAAGTTTTTCAAGCTCTGACTCAGCCAAAAGGGTATCCTCCCCAACACGAATCACAAAGAGATCTAGGGCAGCAGGTTCAAAATGGAACTGACGCTTTGCAGAGTTTTTTTTTATCCACTCAGTGATATCAGTTCTAGTGGCGTGCCCCCTCAAGCTAGGGCCATCGCAAATTATTACCTCTGCCAGCTTGGCTAATGCCTTATAAGTGGACCTTCGCCTATCTGCAGCGGGCGCGCTCAGGAGAAAGAAGACACCGGTGGGAATGCCAGATTTTAGGATATTTTGCAGCTCTTCTAGGACGGAGTTGAGAACTGTTGAGCGTCCGATTACAGGGTCCGTGAGCATCGAGGCATTTCTCAACCAGACCAACTTGTTCTCATGTAAGAATGGAGCAGTCAATAGAGCTTGAATAGTACTTGTAATGGCTGCTATCGCACGACCAACCGTTTCTGCCGCCCCATCAATAACTTCCCTAGCGAAGGAACACGCACGCGGTACCAAGCGCTCGGCCAGATTTACGGCGCTGGATCGGACTGCAGCTTCTTCTGAGCCCGTTACAAGATAGAAGGTCCTGGGCCTATGGAGTGATGGAATAGACATATCGCAATGGGAAACCAGCCCGTGAGCCTACCTATGTCAGTTATGGGTGGAAGTCTCAGGGGTCTCCCCCAAGTCAATTAGATATTCAGTCTTTCAATGCCTTTCATTTGCCTGCAGTAAGGATAAAAGCCGCCTACCGAGGCTCCTGAAGCAGGCATAGTAGGAAACTTTCGGAGAATAGAGGAGAGCGGGCGGTCTGTTTCTGAGTCTTAGTCAAATCCCTGCAATAGGAGGATCGCATTAACTTTAGGCCCTTGCAGCACTGCACATGTTAAGAAAGAAAAAAAAACTTAGCAAGAATGGGGGGAGAATGAGGATAAGAAGGCATTGCTTCCATCCGCAGGATTTTTTTTGCCGAGGAAGTCTTGGTAAAAGCGCACATCTTGCACTTGACCTAGCAACCCTTCCTATTTCAGGGTAGCGCCGGCCAGATTCTACTGGATCCCGAATGGATCTACTGGATCCAAATAGAGGGGGAACAAAATGGAGAACAGTATGGTTGATGCCTTGCCTTCGTCGCTCACTTTGTATCTCCTTCCTTAGGAGGAAGGAGATACGTGTTGCCCCTACCGAAAAAAAGCGGTCCAGTTGCACACCTTATGCTAACGGAGGCTATGAAGATGAGGAACGTTCCTCCAGAGATGGGATAGGAAAAGGCAGTTTGGAAACGGACTGCTTAGCTGTACTTTCTCTTATCCCTCCTTAATAGGGTCCAAAGGTGCGGTCATCCCTAGACTAGACTAGCTCTTAGCAGGAACCTAGCTCTAGCTCTTAGTAGGAAACCACTTTCCATAGGGGAAGCCATCCACTAGGATGGACCGCGGGAGGAGGGAACCCCAAAGTAAAGTCGACCACCTTGGAACGAATCTTCGCGAGGGCTTGATCGTCTGCACGCACTTTGAGGGCAGCATCGACAAAACCTGCAATTTCCCCAATGTCCTCCTCCTTTACTCCTCTCGTAGTCACGGCCGGTGTGCCAAGACGAACACCTCCGGTTTTTGTGATAGGTTCTGTGTCGAATGGCAACGCATTTTTATTAACTGTGATAGCAGCTTTATCCAGGATACCTTGGGCCTCAGCCCCATGAATGTTTTGAGGACGGAGGTCCAAGAGAAACATGTGATTGTCTGTGCCGCCAGAGACGATGCGATAGCCCAGCGCAGAGAGCTGGGCAGCAAGTAATCTGCTATTAGCAATAACTTGCCGTGCATAGGATGCGAAAGCGGGTTGCAGCGCCTCATAAAAGCAGACTGCTTTTGCGGCAATAACATGTGGCAGTGGTCCACCCTGTACACCAGGAAAAACGGTGGAGTCCACCTTTTTGGCATGTTGTTGTTTGCATAGGATTAGTCCAGCACGGGGCCCCCGGAGACTTTTATGGGTAGTGGCAGTTACAAAATCGGCATAGGGAACAGGGCTCGGATGTACTCCGCCGGCTACCAGGCCAGCGATGTGTGCCATATCTACAAGTAACAACGCGTCGACCAGATCAGCAATTTGCTTAAACAAGGCAAAATTAATGATGCGGGAATAAGCAGAAGCTCCCGCTATGATCAGCTTAGGACGAACCGTCTCAGCCTGACGGACCAAGGCGTCATAATCAATTCTTTCTGTTCGTTGATCCACTCCATAGTGGTATATCTCATAGAGTTTTCCAGAAAAATTTGCCTTGTGACCATGAGTAAGGTGCCCTCCATGAGAGAGGTCCATCGTCAGCACACGATCGCCAGGCTCTAGACAGCTAGAACATACAGCCATATTTGCTTGACTTCCTGAATGAGGCTGGACGTTTGCATGTTCGGCGCCGAATAGCTTTTTAGCACGCTCAACGGCAAGTAATTCTATGGTATCTACAAACTCACAGCCACCGTACCATCGTCTTCCTGGATAGCCTTCTGCATATTTATTTGTAAGGCAGGAGCTTTGAGCCTGCATTACCGCGACACTCGCATAGTTCTCTGAGGCAATGAGTTCGATGTGTTCAAACTGTCGGCGTTGCTCACCGAAAATCGCCTGGGCAGTCTCGGGGTCCAAAGTATCCAATTGCGGAAGGGTAGGAAAGGAAGAGGGCAAGCGGTCCAAGAGGGCAAGAATTTTTTGTACAGCATTCTTAATTGTATCCTTACACCGCCGATATGTCCCCAGATCGTTCCCGATGGGATCTGGGATATCCAGGGATGTATCGGAGGATTCAAGTTCACGAAGCAGAAAAGACCTACTCGCAGCTGATGGATAAAATAGCGTGAGTCTCCTTTTCTGTTCACGACTCATAACAAAGATATGTGTGGCACGCCTAATGTGTTCCTCCACAAGAGGACGACTCCGATGGGAAGAAATATCAATGCCTTCCTCCTCCTGAAGAATCTGTGAGGCAAATTGACTGGGGAGGGCATTAGAAAGGGCATGGAGGCCGGCAGACCACACCTCGACATCTTTTCGATCGCACAGCAGCTTTTTCAAGAGAGCTTCTGCCATTGGGCTGCGGCAAGTATTGCCGGCACAAACAAACAAAACCGATTGCATCAAAAGAATTTGAGAAGAACGAGAGAAAAACAAGGACTGAAGACAGGATAATTTTCTATAAGTTGCCAGTCAATGACTTAAGTCAAGTAACGCAGTGTCTCCTAGGGCAGCGGGGGCTCTCGGAGAGCAAGCGCTCCCCCCCCCTTCTCCAGCATGTCCCCCTCCCCTGCATGCACACAGCTCACTTGCGGTAGTTTAATATTTTAACACCACCCTTAACTAGGGGGACAGTCCCTATGGAAATAACATGTCCTAGGCACATTCCACTACGCTGCAATCTCCATGGTTAGGTTACCCCCAGGTAGAAAATCAGCCGGCTGGATGTACCAAGCAGCCTAAGGATGCAAAAAAGAAAAGCTACCCTACCCTTGTGGGCGGAACCAACTGTGCCTCTTCCCCTTTCACGGGAAGAGGCCCCTCATCCGCTTAGCAGCCTGGACGCGTTCGATACCAATTGAGAGGGCCGAGTTCCGGTGAGAAATACCCCTCTCTTTTGCTCTGCGCACCACTGCGGAAAAAGCGCCTTCAAGAATCCTGCACAACCTATCAATCACTTCTGTGTTGCTCCAAAGGAAGTTTTGCATATCTTGGACCCACTCGAAGTAGGACACCACAACGCCGCCTACATTGCAAAGGATATCTGGTATAACAAAAATCTCCTCCCGCCTTCGATCTAGGATGGCGTCAGCCTCCGGGGTTGTAGGGCCGTTGGCGGCTTCTGCTAAAATACGGCAGCGAAGTTTTCCGGCATTGGAAGCCGTGATAACGCGCTCTATAGCGGCCGGAATCAGCACGTCACAAGGAAGGGTCAGGAGTTCTTCAGGGTCAATAACTTCCCCCCCCGAAAATCCTGCTAAACTCTTATTGTGTTCCGCGGCATATCGATCTGCCATGGCTACGTCAATTCCTTTGGGATTGTAAATGGCGACTGCCTGATCGCTGATACCGATGATTTTCATTCCAGTGCGATAGGCAAGACCGCAGGCTGTTACAGAACCTACATTGCCAAACCCCTGTATGATGGCAGTACGACCCTGCGGACTAATCTGCAGGTGGTTAAAAGCACGCTCCACCAGAAATGTCACACCGCGTCCAGTAGCCTCTCTTCTACCGGCACATCCACCTAGTGCTGCTGGTTTTCCAGTGACAATCTCAGCAACTGACTTACCTGAATGAGAGGAGTAGGCATCCATAAACCAGGCCATAATTTGTTCATTTGTGCCTAAATCTGGCCCCATAATGTCCGTCTGTGGTCCGACGAAGGGAATCATTTCCAACATGTACCTGCGAGAAATCCTTTGAAGCTCAACTAAAGTCAGGCTCCTGGGATCTACCGCGACTCCTCCCTTTGCGCCACCGTAGGGAAGACTAGCAAGTGCACATTTCCAGCTCATCCACACCGCCAGTGCCGCAGATTCCCCCAAAGTTAAGGAAGGCGTAAAGCGGGTACCCCCTTTTGTAGGACCAAGGGCAAGGTGATGCTGCACACGGTAGCCTTGGAAGACAGCGATGCTTCCATCTTCGCGATGAATGGGGATTGATATAGAGATCGCCCGTTTTGGTAGAATCAGCTGATCGCGTTCACCATCTTGGATCTCCAACATATCAGCCACAGTGTCGAACTGTTGCCGAGCCATCTTGAAAACAGGATCCAAATGGATTTCTCGTTCCATATTCTTTTTTTGAAACAGGAAGTGGTTAATACGGCTAAACCCCCCCACTGGTCAATTTACCCTAACCACTTCTACCACGCACGGTAGTAGAATCCTAGACAGCGGTGACCAGTCAAGCACGTATGCGGTTGTTCATGCCTTTGGTAAAAAATCTTTTTTATGACAAGGGCCCAGTATCTTTCTTCTCATTAAGCCTATTACATTCGCATGTTCTCTACTCGCTCTAGTATCCAATAGAATGTATCTGGCTAGCGAAAGTGGCAAGTATCCATAGGGAGACAATACAAGAAACATGGTCTCTTGCCTATCCAACAAGGACGTATAGCAACAAAAGTCGTGGGACGTTTCCCTTTTGGACGCGTGGGAAGTCAGCTTTCTCTATTCTTGGATAATAGAGAACAGTGTCTTCTCAAGGCGAAGTATCTGGAAAAGATAGTTGTTAGTTCTATATCTACACCTTCAGTTTTGCTTTTTCTGCTGCTAAAGTGAGGCCAACCAGGAGCTTCCCACAGTGAAAGACTCTCGGTCCACGGTCCATTAAGACACAGTATACAGGCCGATAGGTCGTTCCACAGATTGTGTGGCGCGAGGCACCCTCCTCTATAAGAACCTCCTTCGGAGAGGAAGTACCTCACCTTTTCTCTATGCATGCCTTATCTAAGGGAGTTTGAAGTCTTAAAGCGCCGCCCGTTGCCTAGTAGGATGGCCTTGACTTTTTAGCTTTCCGTCTAGTTGCCATCTCCATAGCGCGCAGCGAACCATTTTATGTATAACCAAGCACTTCCATGGGGGGATTGGTACACAGTAAAATACCATTTACACAAACAGGTTCGGCAATTTATGGCCGCGACAGCAGCAACCAAGGTAAGAACAAAGAACCAGACGGCTATGCTAGGATAGGCTAGTAACAAAACATTTCCGCTACAAAACTACACACTGACTTGTCAGTCAGGAAGTTGACGAGAGAAAGAAGTGCGTGTCCTCGCAAGGGGTATTCCCTTCCATTGGAAGGGCACATCACCCTTCCGGAAGTCCTTCGTAAACTCTTTTTTAGTCCCGGTGTCGGATATCCAGTGCTGAGATGAGAAAAACTGTATCCTCCGCAATATTGGTAGAATGATCCCCGATGCGTTCAATATAACGGGCGATAAAAATCAAATTCAAGTAGGTGCGAACACGAAAGACATCCCTCAGCATCATAGCATCGCTAAGTTGCTCAGCAATTTCCTCGTTCATGTCATCCAGCTCTCTATCACGCGATCTGAGTGTCAAGGCAAGTTCAATATTTCGGTTAGCGAACGCCTGCAGGGCATCCCCAAACATGCTAGTGGCGTGGCGAAACATTTCGTGAGTTGCTATAACTTCCGGAACTAGAGGGGCTGCATTGAGTCGAATTACTCTGCGTGAAATCCCGACAGCTTGATCGGCAATGCGTTCAAGATGAACACTTAGTTTCATGGTAGCTAGGACCTCTCGCATATCGGAGGCGACTGGGTTAAAGCGCATCATTGTCTCAGTACCCTCTCGGTCAATCTGAACCTCTAGAGCGTCAATTTCTTCATCGTTGGCAAGGACGGTTAGGCAAGATTGATCCTCACGGCGAATCAATCCAATGAGGGAGTTTTGTAAGTTTCTCTGAGTAAGACTTGCCATCATAAGCACATTCGTTCGCAAAGAGGTCATCGCGGCTTCGAACGTACCTAAAATATGGCGTCGTGAGGTACGTGCATTCATCCTTTTGGCCGTCTTATAGCTCTCCCCTTCTCCATCCCAATGTGGTTTAGCCAAAACGCCCCGTGATGTAGTCCTCCGTTTGTTTCTCTCTGGGATTGGAAAAGACCTTTGTGGTAGTACCATATTCGACGAGATATCCCAGGTAGAAGAATGCAGTTCGATCAGAACAACGTGTGGCTTGTTGCATGTTATGGGTAACTATAATAACGGTGAGTTTCTGTTTAAGCCTCTGGATCAATTCTTCAACTTTAGCGGTGGCAATAGGATCAAGAGCCGAACAGGGCTCATCCATGAGAAGTACCTCTGGTTGGTTCGCAATGGCGCGGGCGATGCAGAGGCGCTGCATTTGACCACCTGAGAGTCCTAACGCACTTTCATGAAGGCGATCTTTGACCTCCCCCCAAAGTGCGGCATCTCGCAGGCTTCGCTCCACGGTTTGATCCAGGAAATCTCTCTCATTCTGCCCGGCAATCCGAAGACTGTACACGATATTTTCGTAAATGGACTTGGGAAAGGGATTGGATTTTTGAAAGACCATGCCAATTCTTCTCCGCAAAGCGATAACCTCTACCCGGGGCCCATAGATACTTCTTCCCATTAAGGTAATATCGCCTTCATGGCGCACCCCCTCAATCAACTCGTTCATACGATTAAAGTTGCGCAAGAGAGTTGACTTTCCACATCCCGAAGGTCCAATGAAGGCAGTTACCTCCCCTTCTGGGATTTCCATAGAGATGTCGTGAAGGGCTTTCTTAGAACCATAGTAGAAGCTGAAGTTCTGAACCGAAAGTAAGTCTGCCCGCCTTACAGATTTTGGCTCCATAGTAATCAGGGACAAGCCCTCTTCGTCGTTAGTTATATTCCGTACCGCCACTCTCTGCCTCTCCACCGGATCCGGGAATCCACTGGAGGAGCCTGGCCAGCCACTCCAAATCCAACGCATTTACCTAAAATCTTTACCTAAAATCACCTCTTCCTGACGAGAAGCTGCGCGGTGACACTGGTAATCGTAACGATGCCCACCAGCACCAATGAAGCAGCCCACGCCAGATTCGCCTGGTAGTCGTATGGAATGTTAGAGAAGTTGTAAATAAGTACTGAGAGAGAGGCGGTGGGATGTCCGATGGACTTTGGCCAATAAGAGCTAAAGAGCGCCGTGAAGAGTACAGGAGCTGTCTCACCTGCAGCGCGAGCAATTGCTAACATTAAACCAGTCGTCATAGCTGGCAAAGCCTCTGGGAGCACTATACACCAGATGGTTTGAAATACAGTGGCACCCAATCCGGTGGAAGCTTCTCGAAGAGCATAGGGTACCCCCAATAGGGCCTGTTCAGAGGTAAGAAGAATGGTAGGAAGAATAAGTATGGCAAGAGCAATGCTACCCGCCATAGCAGAAAACCCTAGGTGGACAACTAGGACGGAGAAAACGAAGATTCCACAAATAATGGAGGGGATACCGGTTAACAGCTTGGCTATAAAACGCACCGCGCAGGAAAATCCAGAGCCACGGTCGTATTCATTAATATAAATCGCGGCGAGAATACCAACTGGGGCTGCAATGAATAAGGCTAGACTTACCATGATAAGGGTGCCAATAACAGCATTGCCAAATCCACCTCCTGCCGATCCTACCGCAGGTGGTAGACTAGTGAAGAGAGAAGGCTTAAGAAGCGGGACGCCGTTTCTGAGTACAAGAAAGACGATTGACAGCAAAGGAATAAGCGTAAGTAGCGAAAGACCAGCGCAAATAAAACTTAAAAAAATGCTGAGGGAGGAACGCAGTTTCACCTGCGGTGTTTTGGATGTATCCACCAGAGGGCCCAGGGAATTTATAACACTCATCATCGTTGGCGAATTTTTACCGTGATACGTTGGGTGCGTCTGAGGATGATCTCTCCAGTAGCATTTACCAAAAGAGTGAGCAACATTAGTAAGAGTGCAGCATGCATCAGAGAGGAAACTTGTAGCCCCTCCGCCTCAGCGAATTGATTGGCCAATAGGCTAGCCAAAGTTCCAGCCGGGGCTAAAAGAGAAAACGTTAACCGTGTGCTGTTCCCGATAAGCATGGCCACAGCCATTGTCTCCCCCATAGCTCGACCAAGGGCGAGAATGGTCGCAGCGACAATGCCGGGGCTTGCAGTTGGTAGAATGACACCGAATATTGCTTCCCAACGGGTTGCTCCAAGTGCGTACGCTCCTTCTCTCAGGGTTTTAGGCACGTCAACTAGAGCATTACGAGAAATGGCGGTAATAGTGGGCAGCACCATAAGAGCTAAGATCAAACTTGCGGCTAACATGCTGTTGCCAAAGACTGGCCCCTGAAATAGGGGAATAAATCCTAGAGAGTTGGATAGCCAATTGCCACCCTTTCGAACAATTGGAATCACTATGGCAGCGCCCCAGAGCCCGTAAACCACGCTAGGGATAGCAGCAAGAAGTTCTACTACAAAACGGATAGACTGGCGAAATACAGGAGGGAGAAAATCCTCGCTTAAAAAGATTGCAATTGCTATCCCAAGGGGCAGGGCGATGAGGAGTGCAAAGACAGAGCTCATTGTGGTACCAACCAGGAAAGGAAGCGCTCCAAAGTGGTCCGTGTTAGGATTCCAAGAGGCACGGATAAAGAACTGCAGTCCAAATTTTCTGAGAGAGGGCAGTGCCTGGCTGAAAATTTCCAGGACGATCCAGGCTAGGAGTGCTACAGTGGCTGCTGCGGCTGTCCAACAGAGGACGTATAGCCAGTCTGCCGGATGAGACCAAGACAGCCTTTTCGCCCTTTTTTTCTCCTTCATAGTGACAGCCTATTCTAGACAGATTGTAGGCAGATCGGGGTTGGCTATTTTACACCAGCCAACTTTTCTTGGGTTGGCCCTACTATTAGGGACGGTAGGGGGATGTAGCCAAGTTGTGCAGCCAACGATTGACCAGCGGTCAGAGCATAACCTACGAAGGCCTTCAGAGCCCTGCTTTTTTCGGCATCTTTATAGGTTTTATACAGAAGGAGCCAGCTGAAGGTAACAATTGGGTAGTCTCCCCCTCCGTCCGGGTCAGTTGGTGAGTTCTCAGATGAGGAGATAGAGGACAAGGCAGTATAGCCGCTTACTGGTGTAGCTCTTACAAAATTTCCAGACTTATTTTGCAGTTCAGGGAACGTAACCCCGCTGCTGATGGCGTAGCCGTATTCCATGTAGCCGATGGCGCCAGGGATTTGCTTAATAAGCGTAGTAACTCCGTCATTTCCCTTTCCAGCTACACCAGTAGGCCAAGCTACAGATTTGTTAGCACCAATAGTTTTCTTGAAATCTTGGCTGATTGCAGAGAGATGTCGGGTAAATGCAAACGTGGTTCCACTCCCATCTGAGCGCGTGACAACAAGGATGGGGAGGTCCGGCAGTACTACTTCGCAGTTTGTAGAGACAATATCCGGATCATTCCAACAGGTAATTCTTCCAAGAAAAATGTCGACATAAGCTTTGCGGGAAAGCCTGAGGGAAGTAATACCAGGAAGATTATAGCCTAGGACAACTGATCCTCCAATGACTGGAATTGTTACAATCCCCTTTGGGATGGCTGCACCCTTTTTAGGGGCTATGACGTCGCTTGCAGCAAAGTCCACAACACGCCTCCTCAAGCCCTTAATACCTGCACCACTTCCAATTGCTTGGTAGTTCACTTCGATGTCTGGGCGCCTCTTGCTAAACTCGGCGATCCAACGTTGATAAAGAGGGGCTGGAAAAGAGGCTCCTATTCCCTGTAGAAAAATCTGCTTTTCCGTACTTGCGAAAACGGCCGTGTCCAGAGAGAGTGCAGCCCAATAGACAGGGACGAGTAAAAAGAACTTCATGGATGACGTTGGATAGATTCAGCCTCTCCCCTCTTGGTGTCTTCTCCCGTTTGAAGAAATGCTAGAAAAAAGTATTAAATTTGGTACCCCTGCGGGTGGCTTTCCGATTTAAGTTGCGCTTCCAGATGGGGTTTTTATCTTCCACACTAGTGTCCGAAATACAGATAGAGGCAGTTAGGCTTCGCCAGTCCTTCCAGGTAGGGGGGGAGTGCGTGGAAGTCCTTGGGGGCGTCGATCTACAAATTTTCCATGGAGAGACCGTGTTTATTTGCGGTACTTCAGGAGCTGGGAAAACGACCCTGCTTTATGCTTTAGCAGGGCTAGAACGGCCTAAGTCAGGACAGATTCTCTTTGAAGGTGTGTCTCTTTATGAGATGAACCCTCTTTGGATCACCAAGTTAAGGAACTCTAGGATGGGGTTTGTGTTTCAATCCTATTTTCTTTTTCCTGAATTAACTGTCCTAGAAAATACACTCCTGCCGGCCATAATCCTCGGTAATCGGCCGACCAACCGTGCTCAGGAGCTTTTAGATCGGGTAGGCTTAGGGAAGCGCTGGAGTCATCTACCTGCAGAACTAAGCGGTGGGGAGCAACAACGCGTCGCGATTGCCAGAGCTCTAATCAATAGGCCTGTCGTTTTGTTCGCGGATGAACCCACAGGAAACTTGGACTCATGCACTGGTAAAACAATCATTGGTCTCCTTCTAAATCTGGTACACCAAGAGGACTTAACTCTTGTGACGGTTACTCATGATCTCTCTCTTGCACGCCGTGGGGATCGATGGATACAGATCGAAAGTGGGGTAGCTCTTTCCCAACAGAAACGACAAGAAGTCGCGGGAGAAGGTAAGGCATGAAATGCGTATTTTGCACATAGAGTCCGGACTTAACTCCGGAGGGGAAGAGTATCGAATTTCTGATGAGGTACAATGGTTAAATGCAGCTGGGCATCAAGCTTGGATAGCATGTAATCCGGATAGCGAACTCTTTCAAACTGGACCTGCTCACGGCACATACGTTCTACCACTAAAGATGGTTTCCACATTTGCCCCTTCATCTACTTGGAAACTATTTAGGCTGGTCCGTGAGCTCAACTGTGACTTGGTGCACACGCATAGTCCGATCGATGCTTGGATATCTGTCCCCTTGCGGCTATTTGGCATCCCGATAGTTCGAAGTCGCCATATTACCAACCCAGTAGGAAGGAGTTTTTTCAGAACGTTCTGCTACCGATATGGATGTGATCATCTATTACCCACTGCAAGGGTAATTCATGATGCCCTTTTGGAGAACAATCGGATTCCGCCGGAAAGGATGACCGTTATTGGAGAAGGGGTGAACATCAAACGCTTTCACCCAGGTGTAGATGGAGGTAATTTTCGCCTTCTCTGGGGAGCAACTCCAAAGGACGTTTTATTTGGTTGCGTGGGCATGCTGCGCCCCGAGAAAGGACAGGATATTTTTATCAAGGCAGCTGCAATTGTCAGGAGATGCTCACCGAGTGCCCGTTTCGTTATCGTTGGGGATAATCCCAAGCACGGTTCTTCGATGCGGGAAAAATACCTGAAGATTGTACAGGAGGAATTTGGCTATGATGGCTGGAGGCCGGGGAACCCGATAGTCCTTTCTAGGAAGACCCCTTTAATTCTACATGGACATGCCGAGGAAGTAGCAGAAGCAACTGCTGCCCTGGATGTTGCAGTAATTCCCTCTTTAAGGGAAGCTCAGTCTAGGACCACGCCTGAAGCCATTTGTCTTGGAAAGCCGGTAATCACGAGCTGTGCCGGTGGCCTCCCCGAGGTAGTCAATGCTGGGAAGGTCGGGCTACTGGTGCCTCCTGGTAATGTAGAGGCCCTAGCTGGGGCGATGACCAGGTTAGTAGAGGATGGTGCACTACGATCGAGGCTTGCAAGGGAGGCAGCAACGAGAGGAAGAGAGCGATTCTCGCTCAATTGCCGAATGCAAGAGACCCTGCAGGTTTACCGCAAGGTGCTAGAAAAAAGGGTCCGTTGCCAAAGTACCAGAAAACGAGCAGGGTAAGGCAGTGCTCTATGCAGCTTCAACAACACTGCGCCTTTTCATGGCCTTTCTTCGGCTAAGCTTCACGCGCCCCTTTTCGTCAATCCCGATACACTGCACCCAGACGCTGTCTCCGACGGAGAGCACGTCCTCTACCCTTTTCACACGTGAATCAGTAAGTTCGGAAATATGCACCAATCCATCTTTTCCTGGAAGGATCTCGACAAAGGCACCAAATTCTCTAATGGACACCACAGTACCCTGATACATCTCCCCTACCATTACCTCCCTAACCATCCCCTGAATAATCTCTTTGGCCCGTTGAAGGCTGTCTCTGCTATTAGAGTAGATGCGGACGGAGCCATCGTCTTCGATATTAATCTCTGCTCCGCTCTCGGCAACGATGCCGCGGATAGTTTTCCCACCGGGGCCAATTAGAAGCCCGATCTTCTCACTGGGGATGTGAATAGTCTCAATGCGAGGAGCATGGGGATTGAGCTCTGCACGAGGTGCAGAAATAGTCGCGACCATCTGCTGAAGAATATGGGTTCTAGCCTCTGCAGCCTGCTCTACAGCCTCGGTTAGGATCTCGTGACCGATCCCAGGAAGCTTGAGATCGAGTTGGAATCCAGTTACCCCCAAAGAGGTGCCACAGAGTTTGAAGTCCATATCTCCAAAATGGTCTTCCAGGCCAATAATGTCGGTGAAGGTAGCGTGACGGGTTAGAGACCCATCGTCTGCGAACTCAGTAACAAGGCCAACAGAGATGCCAGCCACAGGCCGATCAATTGGGACTCCTGCATCCATAAGAGCCAGAGTTCCGCTACAGACAGCAGCCATCGATGTGGAACCATTCGACTCCATTACCTCGCTACTTATGCGGATGGCATAGGGGAATTCATTCTCAGTAGGAACAACAGGCGCAATGGAACGCTCAGCTAGAGCTCCATGCCCAACTTCCCGTCTACTACTTCCTCCCATCCGGCCCGTTTCCCCGACACTAAACGGTGGAAAGTTATAATGAAGGATAAACCGCTTGCTCTCCTCCCCGCCACCATAGGCATCAATCATCTGAGCCTCATTAATGGTACCAAGAGTTGCCAGAGCAAGGGCTTGAGTTTCACCACGTTGGAACATCGCTGAACCGTGAGCTCGTGGAACTAACCCCACTTCGGAAGAAATTGGCCGCAATTGATGGAGGACACGCCCATCGCAACGCTGATGGCGGTCCAGGATGCCGGCGCGAAATGCTCTCTTCTGGAGGAGGTCAAATGCCTGAGTAACGTCAAAAAGAGTTGCCTGAGGATATTTTGCAAGCACAGCAGTTCTCACCTCCTCTCTTAAGGCCCCAATGGCCCTTTCCCTAGCTTGCTTACCAGAGGTATAGAGGGCTGCCTCGATTCGACTACCAGCCACTTGATAGACAGTCTCCGATAGGGCATCACATACGGTAAGTAGAGGCACCACGCGCTTAGCTTTTCCAGCAAGGCGCTGAAGTTCTCTCTGAGCATCGACTAAAGCAGCAACGTATTCGCAGGCGATTGGGAATGCTGCAATGAGCTTCGACTCAGGTAACTCCTCCGCAGTGCCTTCAATCATAATGACATTTTTTCCGTCTCCTACATAAACAAGGTCTAAATCACTCTGAGCGCGTTGTGTATGAGTGGGATTCACAACAAACTTGCTGCAGACGTATCCTATGCGCACGGCGCCTATCGGCCCAGCAAATGGAATGTCAGAAACGGCGAGCGCAGCAGAGGCACCATTGATACTAAGGATATCAGGATCATTTTCTCCATCAGCACTCAACAGAAGACTGATGATCTGCGTGTCATAGAAGTACCCCTTTGGGAAAAGGGGGCGGAGGGGCCGGTCAGTCATTCTAGAGGTCAACGTTTCCTTTTCAGTGGGACGTCCCTCTCTTTTAAAGTATCCCCCAGGAAACTTACCGGCCGCAGCCGCCTTTTCACGGTAGTCTACAGTAAGGGGAAAAAAATCTTGCCCCTCCTTGAGGGTAGTCGAGGAGACTGCAGAAACGAGAACGATAGTCTCTCCACAGCAAACGGTGACCGCACCATCGGAAAGTTTTGCCATCTTACCCGTTTCAACGGTAACCGTGCCCTCTCCTATCTGACGAGTTACAGAGTACAAATTCCTTACTCCCTATTATTATTTTCTAAGCTGGAGCTTTTCTCTGACATTCTGATAACGCCCAAAGGAGACGTCCCTTAGGTATTCTAGCAGACGACGGCGGCATGACACAAGCCTGGTAAGACCCCTTCGGCAGGAGTAGTCCTTCCTGTGCCCCCTAAGATGCTCCGTCAGACGGCTAATCCGCTTCGTAAGAAGGGCCACCTGCACGTCCGCACTACCAGTGTCCCGCTGGTGGAGCCGGAGCCGTCCTTCTATCTCAGAACTTTCCGCCTTAAGCATAGCCGTTCCCTCCTCTACCAAAGTTTCATCAACGCAACCTCGCACTGACGCTAACCTCATTCCTTCGTGCTGACAAGGTGAAAAAAAGGAGGAAGATATTGCGAAGGTCGGTTTTTTTATTTGTTAGCTGCTTCCACGTAGGGGGCAGGAAAAAGGGAAAAAGTATCTTGGATGCGGAGGTGTGACCGATGTATGAAACAATTATTTAGGCGGCAAGGCGGCAATAATCTCAATTTCCAGCACTTACTTTCCTACCTCCTTCAGGGTGGGGACCCTAGTTGGTTGCTAACTAGTTAGTTGTGGCCGGACTTTACTGGGTTTTCTGGGTTTTGTCGGCCGTCTCTTTGCTTACCTGCTTGCACCCGCCAGGAACGACTGGCACTATTGCTTCCCCTAGGACTAGGATGGATTATCCCCCCCTCCAAAGGGGTAAGGGGTTAAGGGGGGTAAGGGGTTAAGGGGTTGTACTCTCCCTGCATGCAGTGCTGCTCATGATAGCTCTTCATCGGCTTATTATCGTCCCTACTCATGGAAAAGGGACTTATGAGATTACCCAAATGGTTCAAGAGGTCGTACGGCAATCGCTGATTCAGACAGGAGTGGCAGTAGTGTTTATTCGGCATACAAGTGCCAGCTTAATAACCTACGAGAATGCTGATCCCACTGCCAGAGAGGACCTGCATTCCTACTTTGATCGCATGGCACCGGAAGAAAATCCGAATTTGGTTCATACAGTAGAGGGGCCAGACGATTCCACTGGTCATTTACGCGCAGCACTCACCCGCACAAGTGAAGCTTTGCCAATTGTCTGTGGCAAGCTCGCTTTAGGAAGATGGCAGGGGATATTTGTCTTTGAACATCGTAAAACTACCCACTCCAGGACAGTGGATATAGCCGCCATAGGAACCTAGGTATGGTGCCTGTGCGCCTCTTGGCACAAGCTGAAGATGGTCCTGAGTGGCCCCTCTGGCTAGTAAAAATAACTGCTGCCCCATGGAATTAACGGAGAAAATTTTGATGTCTATGAGTGGAGCACAAGTGTTCCTCAAGGCAAAACGCCTATGTGTGGATGGTCTGATCAGCGAAGTTTCTTATGAACCGCCGGTACTCAAGGGAAAAATTAAGATCTGCGGAAGGCGGTTGTTTTCCGGTTTGCTAGTCCGCAGTTCTATTGATGTAGAAAACCTGTGTTCCTGTAGGGAATCACGTCTCTATGGGATTATTTGTGAACACTCAGTAGCCATAGGGCTCAGCTCACTACTTCCATCGGTCCCCGATACTCCGTTACCAACTTCTGCTTCTCTTTCCAGTCTGCCGGATAGAGAGGGCGGAAAAAAAGGTGAATCCCCGCAAGTGCAGCTATTCCTTGAAGGCTCACTCCGCTGCATGGAAGCCAAGCTCCGTTTTCATTATTCACAACCTAACTATCAGAATCCCGTGGCAGAAGACATCATTTTTACAGAATTGCTCGACTGGGGATTTGAACATGGAAGAGGGGAACACATGCATCTCCATGGAGAGGATGCAATACTCAACTTTTGTGCCACAGGTCTTCCCAGATTACGCGGTAAGTGGAAAATCACAGAAGGCACGAGGTGGAATCATGCTGCTGGGAACCTTATGCCTATTGAGCCTCAGTTTGCCATTTGCAAGCGTGAAGACGGTTGGTTGGATTTCCATATCCATTACAAGGCTGGCACAGAAGCCACTTTTTCCCAGGCAGATATACAGAAACTCCTCTTGAAGGGACGTTCTTACGTCCATCTAAAAAGCGGCAGTATAGCCGTAGCCAATGTAGCAGCACTTACTGATATAGAAGAGGTGCTTCGGGATTGTAACCCAATTCAGAGGGGTAGAGTATGGCACATTCCCGCGATGTTTGCCCCCTATCTACAGGATAGTACGGCGATATGGTCCGGCATGGCTTCAACCGTATCTCCCGATACATTCCGCTTGGGGAACCTAGAGACTATGAAGGGGCGACTGCGCCCATACCAAATTCGAGGAGTACAGTGGCTTGTGGATCGCTCAAGAGCTGGCCTCGGTGGCCTCCTTGCTGATGAGATGGGACTGGGGAAAACAATACAGACACTTGCTATGTTGGAGGTTGTAGGTGGAACTGCACTAGTAGTTTGTCCATCCTCTTTAATTTGGAACTGGGAAAGAGAGGCTAAACAGTTCTTCCCTGGAAAAAAGGTCACTACCATATGCGGCCCAAAACGGGCAGCATTTTTTTCAGAGACTACGGAGTGCAGGTTAGGCATAACGAGTTATGCGCTCTTACGCCGTGACATAGATCAATATCGAGATATTGCTTTCTCTGTCGTTATTCTGGATGAGGGTCAATACATCAAGAGTCCGGAGAGTCAAAATGCAAAAGCAGTTTACTCCCTTCGCGCTAAGAGCAGGTTTATCCTTACCGGGACCCCTATTGAAAACTCCATACGTGATTTGTGGGCTCTATTTCATTTTCTTCTTCCTGGGTATCTAGGCCCGCTGCAGTCTTTTAGGGATCGATACGAAGCTCCTCTTCTTGAGGGGGTTGTGAAAGACGACGTACTGCGTCGTCTATGCCGTCGTGTCCGACCCTACGTTTTGCGTCGGCTAAAGCAGGAGGTTGTAGACGATCTCCCCGACAAAATTGAAAGAGTGGTGGAGGTGGAGCTAAGCAGGACCCAAAAGGACGCGTACATGGCCTTTCAACTCGCTGCTCAGCGCAAAATCGACACCCTCATAAAAAAATCCAATCCTAATGTGGCTCGCCTGCTATCCCTAACTACTCTATTACGTTTAAGACAACTCTGTTGTGATCTCCGTCTGGTCCATCCAGAGGCCGGAGATGGGATGGAATCCTCCACAAAAATTACGGCACTTCTGGAGCTGATGCGAGAAGTTATAGGCGGAAACCATCGTGTGCTGGTTTTTAGCCAGTTTACTTCCATGCTGGATCTTATAGCATTAGCTCTGGATAGGGAAAGTATCCGCTACTGTAGGCTGGATGGATCTACTCGGGACCGTGAGGACGTTGTTAACCGATTTCAAGAGGATTATTCGTTAACTGTTTTTCTAATCAGCCTGAAAGCGGGCGGAGTAGGACTCAACCTGACTGCAGCGGATACGGTGATCCATTTTGATCCTTGGTGGAATCCAGCAGTCGAGGAGCAAGCTACAGCTCGCGCATATCGTATTGGTCAAAAGCACACAGTAACTTCTATTAAGCTTATTGCGCGTAAGACTGTTGAGGAACGTATCCTGCGCATGCAAAAGGATAAGAGGGGATTGCTGAGCGGGGTCTTGAACTTAGAGGAAGCGATCAACCGGCTATCACTTACAGAATTGCGGGAGCTGATTGCTTAAAAATGGAAGAGCCTTGGGCTATTTTCTTAGCCAGAAGGCTTTGTGGCGCCGTGCTTCTCTTCCTATAGTTGCCAGCAACGCAACTGTTCAACCAGCTACCAAGAGTGCTCGTAGTCTGGGAGCACCCGCGATACGCTCTTCACAAAGAGCTTCGGTGGACCCTTTTGGAGGCCTCTTCCATTTTGTGAGCCCAAAAAACAGGAAGATCGATCGGTCTCGATCTCCTCGGCGAAGGGGAGTAATGGGAGATAGTTGTGGCACCGAGTACCTTTAAAAAGTAAGGGATCCCTCTGCCTCCTTGAATGTGGGAACTTAGTCTTCCGCGCGGTAGAGGTGGGGGTGAGTGAGAGATGTTTCATGATTACCTTTTTGGAAGGCATCTTATCTGAGATACTACCTACGCAGGTTACTATCGATGTACATGGAATTGGCTATCAGGTTCATGTTCCCGCATCGACCATCGGCAAATTGCCAAAGGTAGGGGAAAGAGTGCAGATTTTGACTCACCTACTTATTCGGGAGGATAGCCATGTCCTGTACGGGTTCGCTTCTGCCGCTGAAAGGGATCTTTTTCGGCTCTTAGTACAACGCGTTTCAGGTATAGGGCCCAAATTAGCACTTGCCATCCTGAGCAGGATGAGCGTGGATGCCTTTAAGTCTGCTGTGATCCACTCAGATTTGGGAACCATTTCATGTGTCAATGGTATGGGCAGGAAAACAGCTGAGCGGGTCATCCTGGAATTAAAGGATAAGCTAGGCGTAGTAGCAGAATGGGAGGGAGCTGGATCCGCTCGTGCAGGTCAACGTGCTTCTACCAATGTTGGTGATGCGGTCTTTGCCCTAATATCCCTGGGTTATGGGGAGCAAGAGGCTCGCCGAGCAGTTCATCAAGTGTTAGAACAAGAACACTCGCCCGGGGTGGCTTCCTCAGAAGAATTAGTCCGGAAAGCCCTTAAACTAAAAAGAAGCCCTTAGACTAGTAGCTCCGTGAGCGTAGAAGCATCATTTAGGCAAGCGGCCCTCTGGAGAGCAGCACGCATTCGGGATGCCTTTCCAGAAGGACGGTTCTTTCATGAAAAGTCATGGAGAATCTCTCCAGATCCCTTCCCATTATCAGCTCCTCTTTTGAGGGCAATTCATCAACTCGGAAATTGTCTCACTCTTTTTATTAAGGCATGCAATTTGCTTTATCGCCTAAGCTGTGACGGAAGGAGTCCCCTGTGGATTTCTGAGCTGCTAGATCGTGGGAAACCCCCATGGCTCATTGCTTTCCAGAGGGAAAAAGTGTTTGCTAACGATCTTCCTAGAGTATTGCGTCCAGACCTTCTCTTGACGGAGGAAGGAATTATTGCCACTGAGCTGGACAGTGTGCCAGGGGGCATTGGCCTAACAGCCTGCTTAAATGAAACCTATGCAGATATGGGGATGCCAATCTTAGGTGGACGTGAGGGGATGCTAAGAGCATTTCGTAACATCCTTCCAGGTGGAGATATTCTGGTTTCAGAGGAATCAGGAGCTTATCTCCCAGAAATGCAGTGGCTAGCGCGGCGGCTTAATAAGGACACGCCGCTAGATGGAAAAGAATTCCGGGTCTTTGATGCTACTCCAAGGGAAGACTGGCAGCCCAATGTCTATCGCTTCTTTGAGAATTTTGATCTTAAAAATATCTCCGCTGCTGGAGCCCTAAAAGCAAAGCTCCTTTCTAGAAAAATTTCTATTACCCCTCCACTAAAACCTGCCCTAGAGGAAAAGATCTGGTTTGCCTTGTTTTGGATGAAACCCTTAGAGTCCTTCTGGCTGCGGGTATTGGGTAAACGTACCTTTGTAGCTCTGAAGAGAATTATCCCATATACCTGGGTTGTCGATCCTACACCACTTCCTCCGCACGCGGTCCTCCCACACTTGGATATTCAAGACTGGACGTGTCTAGCACAATTTAGCCAAAAACAGCGTGAACTTGTTTTAAAGGTCAGCGGATTCTCCGAGCTGGCCTGGGGATCACGCGGGGTTATCGTAGCTCAAGACATTCCCCAAGCACAGTGGTCCAAGGCTATTCAGAGGGCACTTATTGAGTTTGAGACTCATCCGTGGGTACTCCAAAAGTTTTACAAGGGACAGATAGTAGAACATGCCTACGTAGAGGCAGATAATTCTATACACTCATTACAGGGCCGAGTCCGTCTTTGTCCATATTACTTCACCCATGTACCACAGACGGTGCTTGGTGGGGTGCTTGCTACGATTGTGCCTGCTGATAAAAAACTTATTCATGGGATGCCGGAGGCAATCCTTGTTCCCAGTATGTCAGCGGCTAGTTAGCAGTTTAAATTTTTTTAGGTAAGAGCGAAGGTCTGCTTGGGGGTATAGCTCAGTTGGTAGAGCATCTCGTTCGCAACGAGAAGGTCTGGGGTTCAAGTCCCCATACCTCCAGTTTTTTCTGTGGGGATGTTCCTACCCTATTTCTTTCTCAGGCAACTGCATCGAAATAGGGGGAATTGATCTTATCCAATCCATCCCCTTCAAGCTGAGAAGGGGGTGGGTTGGAGGAATACCCGAACATCCAGTGAATGCCTAATCGTGGGTAATTTCCTTGGCGAATATGTCAGTTGTACCGACTAAAGATCTCTGGATATCTATGATGAGAAAGGGACGGCGTCTTCCACGATGGAGGGAGACGCCTAACTTTGGGGCGGATGAGTGAGAGGGAAATTCGACAACGACGCGGACTTTCTTATCCAGGCGCTTCAGAAAGAAAGGCGGCCTAAAGCCTTGAGGGCGAAGTACGGCCTGATTGAGGCGAGAGGCAGTTACTCGAAAACTACCCATAAGGTAGACTCGTTTGTTCCATAGCCTGTGCTGCATGAGTTGCTGTATCTCCGAAATTTCCACTAGTTTCCCCAAAGGCATTTGGCCCGCCTTATAGGTCTGCCAACTCCCAGTGGGAAGACTGGTAAGTGGCGTGGTTACGGGATGGGTTGCGGGAAGGGATGTATGAGAAACAGAGGAAGAGATTAAGGAGTAGTCTTCTGATTGAGTCGAGGAAACGCTAGACGCAATCTCCTTTGGAGAGCGTGCAAATTGTACTGGAATAGAAAGCGCGGCGCGTGCTTGAACTGGTACCGCTCTAGCCACTTTTGTTTCAAAAATAGGAAAAGGAGTCCTTGCTTTTTTAGATTGGATATTCTGGAGAGAAGTAAGCGGACGGCGAGAGCAGCTCTCTGGAGAGAGGTTAGTAGTTTTTTTCAGAAGTAGTGCTGGCCTTTCGATGCGTATAAGCTGGCCTATTTTGGAGGGCCCAGTTGTGTCGGAAAGGGTACGTGGAGGAGCCTCCCCTTTACGAAGGGACTGAGATTGTGCTGGGCGAGCCTTTAATTCGGATTGTCTACGGCAGAGGTAGTAGGATCTTCTGGCAACTTCTATTTCTTCTTTGGAAAGAATTGGCAGGCCCGCTTTGACGTTAAGAAAATCTGGGGGAGACAGAGAAAAGCTTTCAGGACCATGGTAGGAAGAGTAACTCCCGTAAAGGATTGGGAGAGTGGTAAAAAGAATACGCCCATCCCCAACATATTCTATGTGGATTAATGCAGAAAGATCAAATCGCTTTTCTAGACGTATGTGTAGCCCAGTGAGAAGAGTTTTCTGAAGGAGAGGTACTACTTGCTGTCTGGCAGTAAAGACGCTCTCTAGCAGTACACTTGAAACGTCTATAGATTGGGCAAGGGCAACTACACCGGAAGAGAAAAGATTGTGGGCACCCAGCCCAAATGAGTCGAGGATGGTATAAGTCCCAATAACATAAGGAACCAGATCGCGCGTTTCCCGGTAATTGCGGATGAAGTTGCGCAGCAACCGAGCATTAGTATCTTCTAAAACCTTGGGACTCATCATTCCATAGCGCTGGAAGAGGGTTTTTGGATTCAAAAACTCTCCCCTCGGTGCAGTTGTCAGCTCAAATTTTTGGATATTCTCTAACTTTTTTAGCTTCCTTAGAGCCTCATAACTCAGGGGCTTTTCCGGATACCCGAAGATATAGTAACTCCCCAACCAACAGAATGCGGCAAGCAAGACGAGAAAGAGGATAAAAACGGTCCAGCAGAATAGATTCTCCCTACCCCCCCTCCGAGGACTAGTGGACAAATCGTCGCCATCCTCAAATTTCACGAGTTCCTCCATCCAAAAACTTCCGCTCTCAAGTTTATAGAAGAGGGTAACAGGGCTAGAATAACTTGGCCCTTAGACGCCAGACTACCAGGCACGAGCCACCCTGAAATAGCTGTCAGCAAGACTCCCCACCTGAGGGGGATGGAGGCGCTAGGGGCGGGAAAACTTACAAGCACAAGCTCACCTCAAAAAAGCCTAACATCCACAGTCGCAGACTACCCTCGGTTGCTGAGTCCGAAAACCACCTCTGTTGAGGTGATCCTTGTGGTCCAAGGTACCCTCCCACCTAAACAAAGGAACACTCACCTGATCGACTAAAACATAACCACATTCGCACGTAAAGACCACGTCCCATCTCTCTGGCAATCTAGAGACAAAAAGAAGCTTAATCCTCACTCAGTTAGCCCCGCGCGCGGCCGGCCGCGCTCCACAGAAACACGCAGCCCACCTCCGAGATTGGGGTTCAGCGAGACGTCACGAGCTGCACCATGGCCTATCTCCACCGCACGGCCCAGTCTAAAAATAACGCATTCAGCAGTCAAACCGCGTTGTCGCACAGAGACAATACCGAGGTTGTGACAGGCGGATGAGTACATCTCACCTCTGCTAAAAAGAAGTAGAACCCACAGGATATGCACATTCATTGGGCTTGAGTTAGTAGAGTTTCTTGGCATATCCCAAAAGGAATGAGCTACCTGGGTAATTTGCTTACGTCGGTGAGATCCTTGGCGGCAGATATTTTTTATACGGTCTTGCGCGCCCCTCTTTGTACAGGGGTCATGCAAAGGGGGATTATATATTTTACCAGCCTCCATGGTTTGAGAACATGCTGGACAAGCCTACAGGCATACTCTAACGGAGAGAACGGGATTTTTATCCTAACGCTCCGGTGGAAGAGCTTGGGAGGCACATTATTCCAGCGAACTAGAATGTACAGCCCCTCCTCAACAAGTGATTTGCGATGAGTGTAGGCGTATGAAAGTAACCTTCAGATATGGGGCGGGAAGAGAATGTCCAGAGGTAATGCAGTCCTTCAGTGTTCTACTGATAGCTGGGCCTAGAAACCCGGCTTGCTCTCTTTGGACCAAGGAGCCCTCGTGGAGATGGGTGCTTGCTCTGAAGTGGGCGGAAAGGGGCGTACTTTAGGTAAAACTGTCCAAAGGTAAAATTGTCCAGTGAAACAGCCAGTCACTATCGTTATTCAACATCTTACTCCAGAGCTGGACTGTGGAAAGTTTCCCCTAAAGCGGGTGGTAGGAGAGGATCTTTGCATTGAAGCAGATATCTTTAAGGAAGGATATGAAGCGATTAGGGCCCTCCTAAAGTGGCGATTTGTAGGTGACAAGGTATGGAACGAGGGGATGATGTTTGCTCTAGAGAATAGTCGATGGAGGGGGGCGTTTCCCCTCCTTAAGATAGGAGTGTGGGAGTACACTATCGAAGCGTGGCAAGATGAATTTCTTTCCTGGCAGTGGGGAGTTTGCAAAAAATTTGACAACGGCGTGTATGCACTCCACAACGAGGCCCTAGAGGGATCTCAATTTATAGAGCAAGCTGCTAGGAATGCAGAGACGACTGCTGACGCTTCGATTTTAGAAAAGTTTTCCGAGGTAACTCGACGGGCCAATGCCGAACAGCTGCGTATCCTCTGTGAGGACCAAGAGCTGGTCGCACTAATGATGTGTTGGGGAAAGCGATCACTTTCTACAATGTTACAGCCCTATCGAAGGGTACGCGTAGATCGTCAAAGAGCGGCTTTTGCAGCGTGGTATGAGTTTTTCCCACGTTCGGCGGAAGGAAAAGCGGAATCTGGATCGGCCTTGCGGGATTGCCTGAACAGGATCGACGATGCAAAAGAAATGGGCTTTGACATCGTCTACTTTCCTCCGGTCCACCCTATTGGGGAAACTAATCGCAAGGGAAGGAATAATAGCATAAAATGCATTCCCGGGGACCCAGGAGTACCCTATGCAATCGGCAACTTCCGACAAGGGGAAATGGGTGGTGGACATCGGGATATAGCGCCTGAGTTGGGAACACTTAGGGACTTCGAATGGTTGATTTCAGAAGTACGTAGGCGGGACATGGAAATTGCGCTAGATTTTGCCATCAATTGTTCTCCAGATCATCCTTATCTTCGTGACCATCCTGAGTGGTTTTTTCGGCGTCCAGATGGCTCTATTAAGTGTGCAGAGAATCCGCCTAAAAAGTATGAGGATGTTTATCCGCTTAACTTTTATGCCAGGAATTGGAAGGCCCTTTGGAAGGAACTATACCAGGTGCTGCTATTCTGGTGTGCCAGAGGAATACTTATCTTTCGTGTAGATAATCCACATACAAAACCCGTTTTTTTTTGGGAGTGGATCATTGGCAAGGTACAAGAGAAATACCCGCAGGCTATCTTTTTAAGCGAGGCTTTCACACATCCAAAAATGATGCAACTGCTTGCAAAGGTAGGTTTTACCCAGAGCTATACCTATTTCACTTGGAGAAATACCAAACAGGAGCTCGTAGAATATTTTACCGAACTTACCCGATCAGAAATGAAGGAATTTTTCCGCCCAAACCTCTTTACTAATACTCCGGATATTTTGCCATATTTTCTCCAGCAAGGAGGTCGTGCCGGGTTTCAAATTCGTGCTACCCTGGCAGCCACGCTTGCCCCAGTTTATGGTATCTACAGCGGTTTCGAGCTGTGCGAGAATTTGGCGATCCCAGGGAGTGAGGAGTATCTAAACTCGGAAAAATACCAGTTCAAGGCGCGAGACTGGAATGCTCCTGGAAATATTAAGAATTACCTCGCTGTACTTAACAGGATCCGCCGAGAGAACAGGGCGCTGCGCTCTTATGAAAGCCTCCGATTTCATCCAGTGGACAACGACCAAATTCTATTCTACAGCAAATCTACTCCTTCCAAAAATAACGTCCTCCTTTTTGCGGTGAGCCTGGATCCCCATAATGCACAGTCCACCTATATGAATGTTCCCCTCAGGGAGTGCGGTTATTCGGCGGAGCAAGACACTTATCAACTAAAAGATCTACTTGACGGAGAGAAGCTTGTCTGGGCTAGAGAACACAACCGCGTAACCCTGAGCCCCCTGCGGCCGGCATGCATACTACGCCTGCAGCGGTGACTAATCTTTGCGAGGGAGGCACTTTTTTAATCCGCTAAGGTTTCATCTCTTCATCGGTCAAAGCATTTAGAATTATGAATCTCTCATGGTGGAAGCTGGAGTCCGTACGGAAGCTCAAGCGCACAGCGTAACGACGCTCAATGTCTAGGAGTAACTCTTCATCTGTACGTAAGCGACCCAAAAGATCTGGATGTACGATAATTTTAATTTCTCGGATGTTGTTGGCGTGCTTACGCACGACAGAGTGGATGGCTCTTTGCAGTTCAACACTCATCGTGGTCGGGCTCTTGACAGTACCATGCCCGTGACAATAAGGGCAATTAAGGTAGTGAACGCTAGCTAGGCTTTCTTTAGCACGCTGACGAGTCATCTCCATAAGGCCCAGTGGGGAAATAGGAAGGATATTCGTGCGCGCCTTATCCCGTCTAAGACGCTCACGAAGCCTTTGATAGACAGCCTGCTGGTCCTTTCGGTTCTTCATATCAATAAAATCTGCGACGATGATACCTCCGATGTTGCGGAGACGGAGTTGGCGGGCGATTTCGTCCGCAGCTTCAAGGTTGGTCTGAAGAATAGTTTTTCCTATGTCCTTTACGCCTTTATTGCGACCTGTATTGACATCGATGGCAATCATCGCCTCTGTTTCGTCGAAAACAATGTACCCACCACAAGGCAGCCACACTTTTCGTAGAAAAGCTGCCTCGATCTGCCTCTGGACTCCAAAATTCTCAAAAATAGGCTGCTGTCCACTGTAAAGGTGGACCTTACTGCGAGCACGCCGAGAAACGTGTCCAACTAGAGTTTGCACGCGCTCACATGCCTGCCTATCATCCAGATATACGGCATCCACGCTGTCTGTTAGGAAGTCCCGAACTGTACGGTCGATGAGATCCGGTTCTGATGAAAGTATGGCGGGAGCGGTCTTTTTCTCCATTCCAGTCTGGATTTGCTGCCATTGCTCTAGTAGGAGACTCAAGTCGCGTACAAAGAAACGTTCACGTTGTTTTTGGCCAATTGTTCGGATAATGAGGCCCATTCCTTCTGGAAGACGAAGCTTCCTTAAAATGGTGCGTAGACGCTCGCGTTCTCTAGGAACCTCAATTTTGCGTGAAATGCCACATTGATCGTTAAATGGCATAAGAACCAAATAGCGTCCTGGTAAACTAATGTCCGTTGTAATTCTAGGTCCTTTGTTGCTAATAGGTCCCTTCTTCACTTGGACCATGATCTCCGAACCAACAGGGTAAATGGAGGGGACGTCCTTGACCGTGACCTTATTGCCTGCAACAGGTTTTTTTTCCTTTCCACTCCGGCTGACGGTTTCAACTCCACTGTCTAATACTGTTGGGATAGCGTCCCAGAACTGGAGGAAGGCATTTTTTCCAAAACCAATATCGACAAACATGGCTTTAATTCCAGGTTCAATATTACGTACCTTCCCCTTGAAGATGGAACCAACAATGTTGTGTTCTGTTTCCCTCTCCGTGGAATATTCCTCCAGGAGGCCACCCTCTAAGAGTGCGACGCGTTTCTCGAGCCTTTCGCAGCTCACAACGAGAGTAATATCGAGTTTGCTTTTGCCAAAACCGAGGAGGCGCTTGACTGATTCAATCATGGAAGATAAGGGGGACAATGGAGACTGCAGGCGGTAGAGAAGAGAGTACACTCTTTCCTTTAGCAGCTAGTGCGTCACGCTAGGAAAAGTTACAAAATAGATGCGGGATGGACAGTGTACCTTCTTTTTGTTGCACCCTTTCGGAAAGTTATACTGAGAGCGATCAGCTGTTTTCTATTATCTGTTACTTGCGTGCCCTTCCCTAGCGGAGGAAGTTGTTGCATCCCGTTTCGACGGAGTTCGAAAACCCCCTGGTTCCCGTCTTAAACTGAGGCAGTCTGGACGTGTGTCCTTCCAGATCCGTTTCTTTATCACCAATATCGGGTCCTGCAACGTGCATTGCCTCACTACTGCCTGCAGCGCGTAGATCTGAAGGGCCAGGGATTTTGACGGCTCCTTCATCCTCAATGGTCGTACCCCCAGTATCATCGAAATTTACCGATTCAATCTGGGAGAAATCCCCCTTAGCCGGCCTTAGCGCAGTCAGGTGAATCTCTGTGCCGTTCTCTATAGCGAGAATGTCCCAAAGAATCTTTTTTACAATGGGAGCGGCAACGCCACCTCCGGACCGTGCTCCTTCCACCATGACACACACGGCGTATTTGGGTTTTTCAAACGGAGCAAAGGCAACAAACCAGACCCGATTATCCTTGATGCGGTCACGCCAGAACTGGGCGGTCCCACTCTTGCCAGCCACAGAAATGTTTTGTATGCGTACCTTCCCTCCCGTACCTCTTTCAGAGTTGACAACTTTCCACAGGCCATCACGCACTAACTTAAAGTCCTCTGGCTGTATCCCTCCTCCGCCTTTGTCGAGAAGATTTGTACGAATAATCCTGGTGGGCTCTCTGGTAATAACGCGGTCGTTCACGGAAACAACGCGATCAATCAAGCGAGGGTAATAGGTGACGCCACCATTGGCGATTGTTGCGGTAAGAAGAGCCATTTGAAGAGGGGTGGTGAGCACGAAACCCTGACCAATGGACGTGTTGGCTGTATAACCCGCGGACCATTTTTCTGCAGGATTGAGAGTGACAAGCCATCCCGGAGTGGGGAGTAAGCCAGAGGATTCTCCAGCAAGGGGAATCCCTGTTTTTTGCCCCAGCCCGAGCATGCCTCCAGTTTTTGCAATTTGGTCGATGCCTGCAGCATTTCCATACTGGTAAAAAAAAGCGTTGCAGGAAACCTCCAGAGCCTCGGATAGAGTGAGAGTTCCGTGGGAACGCAGATGCCTCTGAACAACCCAACATTGCATGTATTTGTTCCCATACTGGACACCGCCAGTACAAGTAAAAGGCCTGTGCCCAAGCCCTTTAGGAAGCCCAGCAAGTGCAGTGACAATCTTGTAGACAGAACCAGGAGCATAAGCGCCAATGGAACGGTTAATTAGCGGGTTCGTGGGATCGGTAATCAGAGCATTCCAATCTCTTGCACTAATTGCCGGAACGAATTTGTTTGGATCGAAAGATGGAACTGACACCATAGCAAAAATGTCTCCGCTATTAGGATCCACGACTACAGCAGCACCCCTGCCGACGGCGCGCATGGCCCTTTCCGAAATATATTGAATGCGAGCGTCAATAGTGAGGTAAACATCATCCCCACGTTTTGGTCCGACCATGCCAACCTCTCTCTTAGCAATATCTCCCCTCGTCTTGCTCTGGAGTATGCGCATCCCAGGAATACCCTTTAGCCACTCATTCGCGTGGAGCTCAATTTGGGATTTCCCCTCTATATCTGGCTGGTAGAAAGAAAATTTGGAGGCTTCTTTCCGATCGATGTGGCGTGGCATGCCCACGTAGCCTAGCACATGGGCAGCCATAGCTCCATAGACATAATGACGAACAGGATGTATGGCGACCGTTACTCCTGGCAGCATGGCATTGTTTTCACTAAGGCGGGCCACAGTACCAAAATCGATGTCTTGACGGTAATGAAAGGGGATCTCAGTGTTGCTGTGGTAGTGTGTCTGCAGTTTGTCAAAATTGAAATTTTTCGCAATCCCAAGGCCCTCCAGTCGAGAGATCAGCATTCGCTTGACAATGGATACGATGTCATCCTCGGTCAGATCCTTGATCATATTGCCTACGGCGGCTCGGTAATTTATCTGGGGCGGATGACCGTAGATTTGTTTGTAGGCATGCGTGATAGCCGGCAAGTAGAGGTCCACATCAAAGCTAACTCGGTTTTGGACTAGCGGTATTCCGTTGCGGTCACGAATCTCTCCACGTACAGCTGGAACCCGTACAGTGACCTTGGAGCGCTCCGAGCGCGCACGGTAATCAGCCACCTTGACGACTTGAATATACCACAATTTTATAGTAACCACGCTGAGCATGAGGAGAATAATACCAGCTAGAAAACATAATCGGCGTTTTGTCTGCTCCCGGTTCATAAAGAAATTGGTCAGGGGTTCCTAACCTAGCTTTCTGGGGAGCAAAATAGTTTTCAGGAGTGTGAAAGGGATTCCTATTACCGGAAAAAGTAGGCAGGAGGTCACGGTAGGAACGCAAACCCTCCAAAGGACGTTTACATTGAAAGAAATGCCGTCCCTATGTAGAGCAATCACAACATAATGGAGAGAGAGTAAGGAAAAAGTACACATGGCACTTAGGAGAGAGTGTGGCCACCAAAACTCTCGCAGGAGGATCTTATCTCTGATGTATTGCATGAGCGTGCCTAGCATGGAGTAGGCGACAATTGACCAACCTATCCCGATTTCAATCGTTCCACTGACTACCTGGAAGGCAGAGAGATCGGTAAAAAATCCGGTGAACGCTGCTAGCGCTAGCATGTGGACAAATCGGAGGGATAGAGCACCGTAGGTAAATAAAATGGGTGGGAATAGGATGTACGTGGATGGTAGGCCGTTTAAAGGTGGGACACAATCTTGGATGATGAGAGAGAGCAACGTGGAGACAGAGAGAATACTAAGCAGACACATAGGCCTCACCTGACTCCTTTTGCTACGACGAAGACATCTTTATCCTCTAGATGGGAAAGATCAACAGCAGGCTCTAGCTGGGCCTGGCTATCTAGTTTTCTGGAATGGGTACACTTGATGGTCCCTATAAGAATTCCTGGAGGGAAAACCCCCCCACCGACCCCGACAGTATAAACTCGTTTCCCAGATTCGATTTGAGCGTTTTTGGATAGGAAATTTAACGCCAGGAGCATGGAGTTGCCATTAGAGAGCCTCTGGCCACTGACGATGCCTTTTTCCTGTGTTCCCTCTATTGTAGCAGCTACCTTACAATTTTCGTCTGTAACAAGCAAAACGGTAGAGACACCTCTTCCGACAGTGACAATTTTCCCTACCAATCCAACTCCCGTGAGGACAGGCATATCTAGTCCAATGCCGTCTTGAAAGCCGTGGTCAATCAAGACAGTGTCCCACCAAGTGGAGGCTCTGTAGGAGATTACACGAGCGGGGACCAGGTGAAAGGCGGAACGCTTGCGATAAGCAAGCGCATCACGGAGCTGATTGTTTTCCTCCTGTAAGCCCTGCGTTAGTTCGAGAGAAGCTCGGAGTCTATCTCTCTCCAGAGAGAGAGTCCTTATCCGCCGCTGCAACTGAATGGATGTAGATAGAGGGGACCGTAGGCATGGATCAATTAGGACTGCTCTAAGTGTTGCAACGGCTTGCACTACAGGGGAGAGAAAGGAGAGGAGATTGGACTGCATTTTCTGGACAAGCTGGGCTTGCATATTGGTTAGTGCCACCGCAGCCGTCAGCACGAGCAGAAGCAGGGCAGCGTGACTCTTTCTCATTATACCGGCCAAGTTTTTTCTGTGAAAATGACGAACGAGACTGGTAGGTATATCTTTTGGCTACCTCCACAAGGGTTTGTCTGTGGAGGCAACTGCGCGCAAAAAACTAAGCTCCTGAAGGGCTTTTCCGGTGCCTTCGGCAACAGCGCTCAAGGGATCCTCTGCAATATGGACAGGAAGAGCAGTCGCTTCTGACAGCAACTTATCTAAGCCTCGGAGCAGCGCCCCTCCACCAGCAAGGACTAAGCCACGGTCCACCAAATCTGCAGAGAGTTCAGGAGGACAACGCTCAAGTGTTATGCGCACAGAATCCACAATCGTGGCAATAGGCTCAGTGAGAGCTTCTCGGATCTCTTGTGAGGAAATGGTGATGGTTTTTGGAAGTCCCGCTACCAGATCGCGCCCTTTGACTTCCATTGTCGTCTCTTTGTCTAGTTTGTAAGCTGATCCAATCCTAATCTTAATTTCCTCTGCAGTGCGCTCCCCGATCATGAGATTATATGTACGCTTCATGTACTGAGAGATGGCCTCGTCAAGCTCATCTCCCGCAATGCGCACACTCTGGCTGAGGACAATGCCGGAGAGGGAAATTAGGGCAACTTCAGTAGTCCCTCCCCCAATATCGACAATCATGTTCCCGGCGGCATCCTGGACAGGCAGTCCTACTCCAATAGCGGCCGCCATCGGCTCCTCAATGAGATAAACCTCCCTGGCACCAGCGTGGGTTGCGGAGTCTTTGACGGCTCGTTTTTCTACTTCCGTTATGCCGCTTGGCACGGCGATCACTACCCGTGGGCGTACCATGTATCCCCGATTGTGCACCTTGCTGATGAAATGCCGCAACATTTCCTCAGTGATTTCAAAATCAGCTATTACACCGTCCTTTAGAGGGCGAATAGCAACAATATTACCCGGAGTTCTGCCCAACATCCGTTTGGCTTCATCTCCCACAGCTAACACCTTACTCGTTCCCTGGTGAACAGCAACCACGGAGGGCTCGCGCAAAACAATGCCACGGTCTTTCGCGTAGACCAAGGTGTTGGCTGTGCCCAAGTCGATCCCAATATCATTGGAGAAAAATCCGAGTAGCTTATCGAACATCTTTCTTTTTAACGAAAAGTACGGTGGTAAGGTAAAAGCTATGTGTTACCCTCAGAGAGGAATATCCTATTGGAAGCTAATGGCATTAGCGATTGCTTTACCGATCTCCGCGGTTCCCACTTTTTTCGTTCCTTCCGTCCAAATATCTGCAGTGCGCAGTCCCTCCTCGGAAATAACAGAATAGACCGCATTTTCGATAGCGGCCGCTGCTGCAGTCGCTGATTGAGAACCGCTAAAAGAGTACCGTAGCAGCATGGCCACGGAGAGGATTTGAGCGATGGGGTTAGCCACATCTCTTCCGGCAATATCAGGAGCCGACCCTCCACTGGGCTCGTAAAGCCCAAATCTTCCATGAGGGGTGGCTCTGACACTCAGGCTAGCACTGGGCAGCATGCCAATAGAGCCAGCAAGCATACCAACTTCATCGCTCAGGATATCTCCAAACAGGTTTTCGGCAAGCAGCACGTCAAAGTTAGAAGGATTTCTAATTAGCTGCATAGCAGCATTGTCTACATAGAGGTGATTAAGCGAAACATCCGGATAATGAGTGGCGACGTCATCTACCGTAAGGCGCCAGAGCAGTCCATTTTGAAGGACATTTGCTTTATCAATTGAGGTAAGGCGTTTAGCTCTCGACCGAGCTACGTCAAAAGCAACTTTGGCCACTCGGCGAATCTCGCTCTCCCGGTAGACCATAGTATCAATGGCAACCCTTTCCCCTTTTTTCCCACTAATGCCCTTTGGTTCTCCAAAATAAAGTCCACCAGTTAGCTCTCGGACGCAAAGGATATTAAACCCACTTGTGACGATACGAGGATGAAGAGGAGAGGCGTGAGCAAGAGCGGGAAAACAGATAGCAGGGCGTAAATTGGCGAATAAGGAGAAGTGTCTACGCAAGAAAAGCAAAGCGGCTCTCTCTGGTTGCTGTTCCGGAGGGAGGTGAGACCACTTTGGCCCCCCTACTGAGCCGAAAAGGATAGCGTCCGAAGTTTCGCAAGCTCGCAAAGTTTTCAGGGGAAGAGCCACCCCGGTTGCATCAATGGCGGCACCTCCGACCAGTTGCTTAGTCAATTTTAATTGAAGTCCAAAGCAAGACTGCACCTTGCAGAGTACGCGGAGTGCTTCCCCCATAACCTCTGGACCGATGCCATCACCTACAAGAACTGCTATTTGAGCCATCATGCGACAGGGTGAAATCTTACCTACAATTTTTCGCTCTCATTACACCTCCTTTGTAGCCTTAATCAAAGCCTGGATTTTTTCCACTGCCTTACGCCCAAGCTTATCCTCAACGCCACTAGCGACATCCACCGCAAAAGGATGTACCACGGAAATGGCCTGCCTAACGTTTTCTGGGCGAAGCCCCCCCGCTAAAAGGAAACGTTTATGTGGGAAGGCACGAATCACACGCTTGGCTATAGAAAGATTAATGAGCGTTCCCGTACCACCATAGGCCCCACTAGGAGAGTCGGAATCCAGTAAAAGGTAAGGGGTTTGGAAAGAGCGTACCTGCCTCTCAATAAACTCATAGCTGCTGGTCCGTATAGCCTTGATCCAAACAGGGAAACCGGAACCCCGGCAAAACTCTGGAGACTCATCCCCATGAAATTGAACGGTATCGAAAGCACGAGATGTGAGGAGGAACTGAAGTTCTGTGGGAGTAGGATTTACGACTACGGCAACGCGTGTCACCCTGCGCGGTAACAATAGTAATGTGGATAGAAGGGGTAGGGTGGACTCTGGGGAGAGGAAACGCTTAGAAGATGGACAAAAATTGAACCCCAAAGCGTCTGCCCCTGCCCGAACGGCGCCCTCGATCTCTTCGGTAGTTTGCAGGCCGCAAATCTTAACTCGAGGCCGGCCATTATTGGAGAATAGGGTCATGCAATGTACAATAGGGCGATCTAAGTCGGACCTTGGCAGCGGGTAAGAGCGGCCTTCATCCTATAATCCATAACAGTAGTATAAGTGTAGAGTTTCTAAATGCTCGATTAACATTTTGATATTTTAGGGAGGACGGCATCTCCCATACGTCCCCTCCTACCTGCAATTTGTCTCCTCTTATCCTGACTAGGTTTGCAGACATGTCGAGGTCATCTATGGGCATCAGCACGCTTGATGGCGGCACGGTGTGCTGCAATGCGGATGCGCCTATCACCAGTTCGAAAAAATAAATTAAGCATCCAACTTATCAAGCTGATGAAAAAGGAGGCGAGAAATGCACTCCAAAATCCTTCTATTTGGAAATAGGGAAGTAGCCAAGCAACGAGGCTTAGAAGCAATGCGTTAATAACGAAGACAAAAGTGCCCATCGTAAGCAGGACGAACGGTGTACTCAGCAGCAATAAAATTGGGCGCATGAAGCTATTTACAACCCCAAGAAGTAGGCTAGTCCCTACGAGGGTAGCGAGCGAACCTATGTGTATTCCCGGGACGATGGTTGAAGCAACATAGATGGCGACCGTCGTGACGATCCACCGGATAACAAATGTCTTCATTGATAAAAAACCGGAGAAATAGCCAGAATGCCCCTTGTGGAAAAAAACCACACGCCTCCCAGCAGATAAAGGGGCAAGAAGGCCATAGCACTCTTTCTACACACCCCTTCAACGCCGGATCAAAAACAACCAAACCAGTTGCACGTAAGCAACTTGGTACCAAGCGCCACTAGGCTAATCGAGAACCCCCATCCTACCCCTATCTCATGAGAAAAAAAAGAAAGAAGGAGTTTAAAGTTCCGATATACTTCCCCCTCGCAAAAGCTTTCTGGTATAAAAAGCCCTGGCACTAAACACTGGCACGGATCATATTCTCGGGCCGAACCATATCATCAAACTGTTCTCCACTTAAATAGCCAAGTGTCAAGGCAGCCTCGCGAAGGCTAAGATTTTCCTCGTGAGCCTTCTTAGCAATCTGGGCGGCTTTGTCATATCCAATGAGGGGATTTAGGGCAGTAACTAGCATGAGAGAGGTTTGGACATAAGCATTAATGCGTCCCCTGTTAGCCTTAATGCCAAAGGCGCAGTGACTGCTGAAAGAACTACCAGCATCCGTGAGTAGTCTGACGGAGTTAAGAAAGTTGTGAATTATAATCGGTTTAAAGGTGTTAAGTTCAAAGTGACCCTGGCTACCAGCAATCCCGATAGCGGTATCATTTCCTAGCACTTCCACTGCCACCATAGTCAAAGCCTCGGACTGAGTGGGATTTACTTTTCCTGGCATGATAGAGGATCCAGGCTCATTTTCTGGAATGCTTAATTCTCCGAGGCCACAACGGGGACCAGATGCAAGCCAACGGATGTCGTTGGCGATCTTCATGAGAGTACAAGCGAGAGTTTTGAGTGCACCGCTGGCAAACACCAACTCATTGTGGGCAGAAAGTGCAGCGAACTTATTTGGAGCAGAAAAAAACGGAAGCCCGGTAAGCACCGCAACATGATGAGCGGAAATTTCCCCGAAGAGAGGATGGGAATTTAGTCCCGTTCCTACGGCAGTACCTCCGATCGCCAAAGCATACAGACCATGAAGTACGGCTTGTAGCCGCTCTAAATCTGCCTCAAGTAGAGCAACATAACCAGAAAACTCTTGGCCCAGGGTTAAAGGAGTGGCATCTTGCAGGTGGGTACGCCCGATTTTGATAATATCTGAAAATTTTCTCTGCTTTTCAGCGAGTACATCTCTTAGCCTACGCACCATCGGGAGCAGGGCGTTGTATATCTGGGATGCAGCTGCAATATTCATCGCAGTTGGGAAGACATCATTAGAGGACTGCGATAGATTTACATCATCATTGGGATGAATTGGTTTTTTAGAGCCGAGTACACCCCCATCCATTTCAATAGCACGGTTGGAAATTACTTCGTTTACATTCATATTGCTCTGCGTTCCACTCCCAGTTTGCCAGACACGCAGCGGAAAATGACTATTTAGCTTTCCGGAGATGATTTCGTTGGCTGCCTGAATGATAAGAAGAGCCTTTTTCTCAGAAAGTTTTCCAAGCTCTTGATTGGCAAGAGCGCAAGCTTTCTTGAGAATACCCAAGGCCCTGATTAGTTCTTCTGGTTGAAACTCCTTACCGATATTAAAGTAGATGAGTGAACGGGCAGTCTGCGCCCCATAATAGCGGTCACTTGGGACGTGGATTTCTCCCATGCTGTCGGTTTCGATGCGATAGGTGATGGTGTTGGACATAGAGTCTTGAGAGAAGATGTTAGGGTAAGTCTGACCATGCGGTACGCATTATCCCTAGAAGGAATGGCCTCCTCAGGAGCGATCTAAAAAGAAGGTCGGTCCCCCAGAAACCCAGCTGATCAGTAGTAGGGAATATCACATCACCCAAGCTAGTCGAGGTATATGAGTGTACCCCCTTTCTTTCAGAAGAGCCTCCGATTAATTTTTTTGGAGTACTCCGATCCGACCACAATCACCTTAGTTGAGTTAAGTTCTTTGCCAAGACTGCTAATTGCCTCTTGCACCCACGGCCCTGGATAGTATAGGAAACCTGGGGTGGTAGGATGATCGTCCATAAGAAAGATGGAGACCTTTACCGGCCGCCGATTGCAAGTCATATCGATACGGAAGGAGTTAGAAGGGAAGAGGGAAGAGAGGTAGGGGGGGTATGGTTTTTTTTGGAAACGCTCCGTAGGAGGGCCTAGTCGGTGCGAGCATCCCCTGTCCTTGGGTCGGTTTTGGGTTGCTGGATTTCGGCGAGCACGTCGTGACGGCCTATTGAGGGCATTATCGGTAGTTTGGTTGATTAGCGTCTACCCACCAGTAAGTGCGCATTCGGAAAATGCCAAGTGTTGCCCAAAGATTGACAGTGGTCAGGGAGAAACTGGCACAGGCGGCTTGGCGATCTGGCAGAGAGCCGGAGGAAATCACTCTGGTAGCCGTTTCTAAGATGCACCCAGCAAGCCAGATTCAAGAGGCCATTAATATGGGACAGCAAGTATTCGGAGAGAGCTATCTCCAGGAGGCCGTGAAGAAAGCCTCCGTGCTTCCTAGTCATCTCAGATGGCATCTAATTGGACATTTGCAGACCAATAAAATACGGGGGGCATTAGGGTTGTTTAGTCTAATACACGGCGTGCATTCCCTAGCATTAGCCAGAAATGTCGACAAGATTGCCGGTGAAAAAAATGTTCTCCCACGTCTCCTTTTGGAGGTTAATATTTCCGGGGAGACATCAAAATTTGGATTCACTCCAGGAGCGTTAGAGGCTCGCATGGAGGAGCTGCTGTCTCTACAACGTGTCCGGATCGATGGACTAATGACCGTAGCACCATATACTCCAGACCCAGAAAGCTCTCGCCGTCTCTTTTCTCAACTTCGGGAATACCGGGACCACCTAGCTAGGAAGGTTGGCACACCACTGGGTGTACTTTCCATGGGGATGAGCGGTGATTATCAAGTAGCAATAGAGGAGGGAGCAACCTTAGTCAGAGTGGGGGGTTCTATCTTTGGAGGGAGGCGTGCTCGTTAAACTTCCTCCACTAGTCTATCAATGCAACTTATTTGCTCATAGCTTTCCTCCATCGGACCTTGTTCAAAACACTGGCTAACCGTGGTAGTTTCTCTGCTGGTTTGCGCCTCTTATGGAAAATGCGCTTCGTCTTTATGGGGCAATCCGGCATTTCCCCCTTTGCTTTTTTCTTGGAATTAGGCCTCGAGTGTCTGGCTATCCTGTTGGCCAAGGTCGATTGTCATTTGTCTCCATGATGAGCTGGCTTTTAAAAATTCTGGGTTCTAGAAACCGGCGAGAGCTCCGTCGGATGCAACCTGTCGTCCTACGCTGTAAGGAAGCTGAACGGAAGCTGCAGCTTTGCTCAGATGAGGCACTGCGGGAGCAAACAGCTATCTGGAAAGCACGTTTTTCGGCGATCCAATCTACTCATCATCTGGCGGATGGCCTAGGGTCCATTCTTCCGGAAGCCTTTGCAGTGGTAAAAAATGCAGCCCAGCGCCTTTGCGGGCGTTCATTTGCTGTCTGCGATCAGTCAGTGACTTGGAATATGGTGCATTTTGATGTGCAGCTCCTGGGAGGAATTGTTCTTCATCAGGGACGCATTGCGGAAATGTCTACTGGGGAAGGGAAGACGCTAGTAGCCACGTTACCAGTCTTTCTTAACGCACTGGCAGGCCGTGGTGTTCACGTTGTTACTGTTAACGATTATTTAGCTAGGCGGGACGCCGAATGGATGGGCCAGCTTTACCGATTCCTTGGACTAACCGTTGGCTGCATCCAACACGATCAACCTCTGGAACTTCGGAGGCAGCAATACGCCAAAGACATTACATATGGAACCAATAGCGAGTTTGGCTTCGACTATCTGCGGGACAATGGAATGGCTACTAGCAGAGAACAACAAGTACAACGAGGACACTATTATGCCATTGTAGACGAGGTGGATTCTATCTTAATTGACGAGGCGCGTACTCCCCTCGTTATTAGCGGTCCAGCTGCCATTTCAACCCATCAATATGATCGTCTTAACCCGCTAGTAGAAAAATTGGTGAGGCAACAGACCACGCTTTGTAATCACTTGGTTTCCGAGGCTAAGGCAGCCATGGAAACTAAGCACTTTGAGGAAGCCGGCAGGATCCTGTTTAAAGTAAAACTGGGGCAGCCTCGTAACAAGGGGCTTTTGAGAATGATGGAAGGTCCAGAGCTACGGCGTGTGGTTGAGAAGGCTGAACTCTCCTTCTACCAGGACACAGACGGTAAGAAGCGCTTGATTGAACTAAAGGAAGAACTCTTTTTTACCATTGATGAGCAGCAACACGACGCAGACTTAACGGAAAGAGGGCGTAATTTTCTTAACCCAGATAACAGTGATGCCTTTGTGTTACCCGATTTACTGACGGAATTTGCAGACATCGATGGCGACCATCAACTAGATGAGTCAGAAAAAGCCGACAAAAAGGCCCAGCACCAGCTTCATTGCAACGTTCAGGCCGAGCGGATCCACAATATTTCCCAGTTACTTAAGGCATACTGTCTCTATGAGAAAGATGTTGAGTACGTAGTCGAAGAAAATAAAATCATTATCGTTGATACATTCACTGGACGTAAAATGCCTGGTCGTCGATGGAGCGATGGATTGCATCAGGCAGTGGAAGCAAAGGAAGGAGTGCAGATTGACCGAGAGACGCAAACCTTAGCTGCCATTACCATCCAAAATTACTTCCGCTTGTACGAAAAGTTGTCTGGCATGACAGGTACAGGAGAAACAGAGGCCAATGAATTCCATGATATCTATCAGCTGGACGTGGTAGTTATCCCTCCCAACCGTCCTGTACAGCGGAGGGATTTAAATGACCGCATCTATAAAACACGTCGAGAGAAGTACAATGCTGTGGTTGAGGAGATTAAAAACGCCCACAGGCGGAAGCAGCCAGTTCTTGTTGGTACGGCGAGCGTGGAAGCTTCTGAACTAGTAAGTCGCATGTTAAAGCGGGAGAGGATCCCACATACTGTGTTAAACGCAAAATATCATAGGCAAGAGGCAGAAATTATTGGTCGTGCGGGGACAGCGGGGGCAGTAACGATTTCTACAAATATGGCCGGTCGAGGAACAGATATCAAGCTTGGCCATAGGGTCGGTGATCTGGGTGGCCTATATGTTATCGGTACAGAGCGCCATGAGTCTCGTCGAATTGACCGCCAGCTGCGGGGCCGATGTGCTCGGCAGGGAGACCCTGGTATGTCCAGATTCTATGTGAGCTTTGAAGATGACCTTATGCGAAACTTTGGAGCTAGCGAACGCATGACAAAAATGATGGAAACTTTCGGTATGAGGGAGGGAGAGGAACTAGAACATCCCCTGCTGAACAAAAGTGTGGAAACTGCACAGAAACGTGTGGAGCAACGCAACTATCTAATTCGACGCCGCACGCTAGAATTTGATGATGTGATGAACCAACAGAGGGAGATAGTTTATGGTTATCGCAATGAAATCATGGATGCGGAGGATTTACGTGCGATGACTTTTGAGATGATCAATGAAATCGTGCCGAAGAAAGTAAGGGAATTTCTGGCAATGGCAGGAGATGTTGACAGTCTCGGCCTTCTTAACTGGATCAATACAACATTCTCACTCAGCTTATTTCCAGGAGAGGTGAACTTTTCTTCTCGGTCCCTCGAAGAAAACAGTATGTACCTAGCAAAGCACGTTTGCAGTGCTTATGAATGTCGAACGGTAACAGAAGATCCTCTAGAAATGAGAGAGTGGGAACGTCGGGTTATACTTGGTACAGTAGATTACCTCTGGCAAGAACATCTGTACGCTCTAGATGGACTCCGAGAGGCAGTCTACCTCCGCGCGTTCGGGCAGAAGGATCCATTGATTGAATATAAGAACGATGCGTACGCCATGTTTGTTGAAATGATGGACTCCACCAAGATGGAGATCTTAGTCAATCTCTTTCGAGGTGGCCTTGCTCATCCCTCCACCAGGTCCCCTTTGTTCCGCGGGGACCTGGTGGAGAAGGCTGCATTCGTTAGTTCTCCAATTCTTTCCGTATCCACCCCGTCCACCTCCCTAGATAGAGAACAATCTTCTCCTTGTGGAGAAGGAAGTGTATATAAAGTGGGAAGGAATCGCTCCTGTCCTTGTGGGAGTGGCAAAAAGTTCAAAAACTGCTGTGGACGTCAAAATTCTGTTTCAATATGAGAAACAGGGCCACTTCTGGATCCAGATGGATGGTCTGAACAACCTCAGTCTCACCCCGCGGGAATGCCGGCAACTTCAATGCAAGAGATCAGAAATAGGTCTGGTCAATAGAGTTCAATAGGGTCGGCCAACTTTTTCAGGTATGTTTCTTATGCATCTCCAGATCCAGGAGAAAATAGGCCTAGTGGACGAAAAAATGGCCGTGGGAAGCATAATTTCCCTTGTGTACCGAGGGAATGGATCCTAGAAGGTTACGCGGACTCTGGACCTGTCTGGAGGCAAAGGCTGCATCTTCCCGCAGTAGTTCCCGCAGTAGTATTTACGAAAATGGCAAATATTGTCCTTGTTGGCGCTCAGTGGGGAGATGAAGGGAAGGGAAAAATTATTGACTACCTCATGGAGGAGGCAGATGTCGTGGTCCGTAGTCAAGGAGGCAATAATGCAGGTCACACCATTATCCGTGGGGAGAGAAAGTATATTCTACATCTAATCCCATCGGGGATTTTACGGCGCAATAAGGTGTGTGTTATTGGGAATGGCGTGGTTATCGACCCTGTTGCTTTGGTAGAAGAAATTCAAGCTCTCCGAGTCCAGGGTGTCGAGGTGGGAAACAATCTACTTATTAGTGAATTGGCTCATCTGGTCCTCCCCTATCATCGTATGCTGGATGAGCGACTGGAAACTCTCAGAGGATGTGGCAAGCTCGGCACCACAAAGCAAGGGATCGGCCCCGCTTACTCAGATAAAGTAGCTCGTATAGGGTTACGGATGTGTGACTTGGTTAGCCCGAATACCTTTATGGAGAGACTAGCCGAACGTGTTCGAGAAAACAACACAACGCTGCTTTACCTAAGGGCAGAGCCGCTGGACTGTGGAAAGATTTTGGAAGCTTATCAAGCGGCCGCCGAGGTTTTACGCCCTTTTGTCTGTAACACAGTAGTCTTTCTGCACGATGCGATAGCGAGAAAGAAGAGATTACTCTTCGAGGGAGCACAAGGTGCCTATCTGGATCTAGACCATGGTACTTACCCTTTCGTAACCAGTAGCAACACCACAGCGGGTGGCGCCTGTACGGGAAGCGGTATACCACCACAGGAAATCAACCACGTTATTGGGGTAGTCAAAGCATACGCTACTCGCGTGGGTAGCGGTCCATTTCCTACTGAAAACAAGGAATTGAGTCATTTTTTTCACAAAATGGGGCGCGAGTTTGGAACAACAACTGGCCGTCCCCGCCGATGCGGTTGGTTTGACGCCGTAGCCGCTGTCTACGCAAGCATGGTTAATGGCATTGATAGACTGGCGATCACTAACTTGGATGGGTTGGATGCTATGGCGACTATCCAAGTATGCATCGGCTATCAACTAGAAGGCCATACGCTCCGTACACCTCCAGCTATGGTCTCTGATATGGAAAGATGCAAACCGATCTATAAGGCGGTACCGGGCTGGCAGTGTTCCACTGCATGCGCCCGCACCTACAGCGATTTGCCGGCGAGAGCAAGGAAATATATAAAATTGATTTCAGAATTTATGGGTGCTGATCCAATATTTGTTAGTGTAGGAGCAAGTAGGGAGCAGACCATACGGATCTAAATGAATAATGGAAAAGTTCCTACACATATTGCCATCATTATGGATGGTAATGGGCGTTGGGCAGAGCAGCGGGGATTTCCCCGATTGTCGGGCCATCAAGCAGGAGCAGACTCCATTCGGGAGTGCATAGAGGTCTGTAGGAAGATAGGAGTCCAGTACCTAACTTTATATGCGTTTTCATCGGAAAATTGGAAGCGGCCTTCTGTAGAAGTGAAAGGATTGATGGACTTACTAGAACGCTTCCTTCGGGAAAGCATCGAAGAAATGATCCATCAGGAAGTTCGCTTGTATGCCATTGGGCATTTGCAAGATTTACCGGCTACCTGTCGGCACCTCCTAGAAAAAGCAAGAGAACGTACCGCTTCTAATCGTGGCATTACGCTAGTCCTTGCTTTGAGCTACAGCAGTCGAATGGAAATTGTTGATGCAGCTAGGCGTATCGTGCAAGCCGTGCAGGATGGGCAAGTAGATATGGATCAAATTGATGATCAGCTATTTGGGAATTATCTGTATACTCAAGGTATACCTGATCCAGATCTTTTGATTCGAACTTCCGGGGAAATCCGGCTTTCTAATTTTCTTCTTTGGCAGTCTAGTTATACGGAGATTTATGTAACATCGAAGTTGTGGCCGGATTTTCGGGCTGCAGATTTACGAGAAGCTTTGGATGAGTATGGTCGCCGCCGCCGTCGCTATGGGAAACTCTGACGGCTGATAGAAAACAGAGGACAAAGTTGTAGCTCTTGAATCTTGAATATTATGTGTGGTGCGAGCTTGGTACAGAAATTACTGGTAAATAGGCCAATAAGGCAAGACTACAAAGTCTTCGGGTCGCAGCCATAACTGCTATGGCGTAGCCTTCCGATGTCTAGCATACTAGCTCTTTGGCTCCAGGCAGAATTCTCTGGGGCGAAATGAATCTGGGATGGACCAAGGATCCCGAGGAGCAGTAGCATCCAGAGCAGTTCTGGGAAGCAATACACAAATGGGGTATACATTTTCGATGCTGTATAAGTTGAGCTCGGGGTCAATATCCATCAAGTCCAGCGAATCTTTGTGGACATTCTGTTGCATGCAAGGGAACAGGGGGAACACACGTGAGACGAATCCTATGAGTCTTCCTTCTAGGTTTTTTTGAGTGTTGCAGATGAGCCGGATAACAGTTAAAGCTAGGCCAGGTGGTGAAAAACAAAACAGGCTGTTTGTGTTCAGACGTATGTGGGAGGATACTCCCTCCCTTAGGTGCTCGGAGGACCATGGTTTTGGGCGGTACTCCGTAAGGCGGCTTGGCGAGGCGTTGATTGAGTTGATGTTCAAGCTAGTGGTCGTTTTTTTGTGTACCCTCTCGGTGGTTTCCTTAGCCTCTACATGCGTCTGTGGCGCTCATGAAGAGTTTTTGGATGGGGTTGCCGCTATCGTTAACGGTAACGTGGTTACCACCTCGGAAGTCCGCGAAGCTGTGCGTAGTAGAGAGAGGACAGCGCTGGGTGGCTGTGGCATGGTTGGAGACCAGGAAAAGCTACAGAGCCTGAGAAACTTGGTGACCAGGGAGTTAGTCGACCGTCAGCTTATACTCCAGGAGTTTCGCAAGCGCGAGCTTATCATACCTCCCGGTGTGGTAGAGGGGCAAATAAGGAAAATTATCTGCGAGAATTTCGGCGGAAATCGGTCTGCGCTCGTCCACACCTTGTGGTCCCAGCATGGTACACTAGACCAGCTTAGAAAAGCCGAGACTGACAGGATAGCCATCCTGGCAATGCATCAGGAAAATATAAAGGACGATTTTGTTACCTCGCCCGTCCAGGTATGGCAGTATTTCAGGAAGAATAGAAGCTCATATACTACTCCAGAGCGGGTAAAGCTGCGGATGATTGTTTTGCGCGAAGGCAGCAGTAGTGGCGATTCCTTAGTGGGTAGAGGGAACAAGAAAGCTGTTGCTGAGGAGATTCACGCTAAGCTGATCGGTGGAGAGAAATTTGACCATATGGCGCGTGTATACTCTGAGGATACCTCCACTAGAGATTCCGGTGGGGATTGGGGGTGGATTGGGCGGACGACCTTGAATGCAGATCTTTCCGATTTGGCGTTTTCTATGCGGTCTGGAGAGATTAGCCCTGTTACCTCCATTGGGGATGCCCATTACATCCTGTTTGTAGAGGCCCACAAACGCGCATCGGTGAAGAGGATTGGGGAAGTCCGCGACGAAATTGAACGCTTTCTCGTTCGCCAAGAGCGTGCCAGAACTCAGGAGCGTTGGTTAAAGGGGCTGAGGAAAAGAGCCTTCATCAAGATTCTATCTCAGTAGCCGTTGCTTCACCAATAAATAAACGTCGTCCCCCGAAGTAGGCTTGTAGGTATTTTATGGACTCGCGTGCCAAATGTAGAAATAGCTCGGCTCTCTTTTGGTTAGTAGTGCGTTATTTAGAAGGTCCATCAGCAGGGCTTGAGGATCTTTCTAGAAGGAGAAAGGGGAAGGAAGAGGGCTTTTCGGGAGTTCCAGGACAACTTACTGGCTTGTTTCTGGCTCCAACTAGGCTTGGACATAGGGGGGCAATCGCAACATGCCTCCATTCTAGCAAGAGGAGTAAAATGGTACGGGCCAAGGCCTTGCTGTAGAAGAGAGACTCTTTCCAGGGCGCCAGGAGTTGATTACTTCATTAGCACCCCCTTCTGGGCAACGATTTGGCTACTAAACCCAGTTCGTTTTTGCATCGAATAATCGCTGTAAGGGGGGAACAAGGTGAATGGATGTGGGGGGTGTAGCTCAATGGTAGAGCAGGCGGCTCATAACTGCTTGGTTCCCGGTTCGAGTCCGGGCGCCCCTATCTCTATTGGATTAGACCATCCTGCGACAATCCAGGAATTGATGGAGCTGTTGCTGCGGATCTAGCTTAGGACGTAGTTCCCGTTAGTAGGAGACCGGATGCTCTTCGTATTTTGCGTCGTTTATCCCTGGGAGATTGGATTTGGAGTCGCGTCTGAAGCAAGTTGCTGGTGACTTTCGGTAGAAAGTTTCCTTGGTTACCCTTTGTTTTACTCTCTTCTTTTCTTATGGAGATGGTTGGGGCCCTTCCTGGTCCGTTCTTGGACCAACATGGAAAAACCATCTCTGCTGATTAGTGTCTAAAGCAGCCTTTTGAAAAATCAACATCGAAAGCTTACTCTCCATGAAACCCCACGCGCTTAGATGCACACCCGGATGGAACTCATTCGCGCTATAATCAGTTGAACACAGTTTTCGGACAAGATCCCTCTCTCAACCCAGAGTCCATTTTGTGGTATTGCGGCATCCACCGTGCAGAAAAAAAGCCCGGCCCGGTTGCAGGATTACTTTTCGACCCCGCCACATTATCCTCCGCGACTTTTGTTGTGGAAGCCCACCCCCATTACACCACGGATGCCACAGGTAATTTCAGTGCAACATGCCATCTTTCACCGCGGACTAGATTTCTATTTTTTGATTCATATTTTTTATGTACACTGCTTTCGAAGAGCACGTTCCGGCCCTTGGTCTTATTCTAGTCTTATTCATTCGACTTACCATAGGGTTTCAAAATTAAGTTCTGCGTTGGACTTCCCGAAAGGGTACTGGTTCCCTCGGCGGAGGTCGTCGCCAGGTGTTCCTAAGCGCGCTACGATAAGCGCGCTACGAATGGCATTAATATTGTTCCAATTCTTGGGGAGCATCCGAGGTTTCTGCGATGTATTCTGTCAGAATTGCCGCCTGCGGGCGCCTTCCACTGTTGTTCGTTGTCGCTGAAGAGTTCTATGCACTGCTAGCGCAAACTGATGGACCCCGTTTGTCTTGCAAGCTTTTTTTGAAAAGGAAGTTATTTAGGTGACTGGCACGGCATGCCAAAAAGATTAAACCTTGGGCATCCAAGGAAGAGTGGACCTCACAGTGAGCAAGCGTTTTTAAGCTCCCTCAGCTAGAGAAAGCAAATTAGACTTAAGGCGGCCCGGTGACCTAAAATTCATTAACCTTTTCCAAGCGTCTACTCCGCTTAGGAACTTGTGGAGTGCCACAGCTAATTCGCTAATTCAAATGCACCCAAATTGGTCGACTCGCGCCTTCCACAGTCCTACTTCCTCTCCATGCAGTGATCTCCCGCTTCCGTCAAAAGGAAGAGGTAAAGCGTGGCAGATTCATAGCAGAGAAGATCAAGGCATGTTTCCTGCATAGAAGAAACAAGGTAGGATATCTTATGGCAAAATTAGAACTTACCTTTTTGGGGACCGGAACTTCTAGCGGTGTGCCGGTTATTGGCTGCGACTGCGAGGTCTGTCGTTCACAGGATCCCAAAGACCACAGACTGCGACCCTCCATCCTATTGCGAACCGAGCAGATATGCCTCATTGTGGACACCCCTCCGGATTTCCGGGCGCAGTGCTTACGGGCGAACATTCGGGGCATGGATGCTGTTCTCTATACGCACGCACACTCTGATCACATTCTAGGATTTGACGATTTGTGCCACTTCCTTAAATTCAAGAACTCCGATACACCCATTTACGGTGTGTCAGAGACACTTACAGGGATCAAGAGAATGTTTTTCTATGCCTTTAGGGAGGCAGGCAATCAGGCGCGGCCGCATCTGAGAGAAATCCACGGGGAATTTAATTTGGGAGATCTCCGGATTGTCCCAGTGGACCTTCCGCACGGCCTATTCACCACAGCTGGTTTCGTATTCTATCACGCTGGAAGGAAAGCCCTCGCCTACTATACGGACTGTAGTACCGTTCCATCAAGAGCAGAAGGTGTAGCAAGAGGGGTGGAAGTGCTGGTGGTTGGTGCGCTGCGTTACACATCCCACCCTACCCATCTGACTGTCCAAGGTGCTTTAAGAGTGGCTAAGCATCTTAGTAGCCGCACTTGCTATTTTACCCACATGGGCCATGAACTCAAATATGAGCAGATCCGATCTTCTTTACCCAGTAGGGTGTTTCCTGCCTATGATGGCCTCCAAGTCCAGATCTAAGGAATCCAATAGAGGAGTGAACTAGAATAGCAATCTTATGACGAGGGCCGCAGAACTATCATTAATGGAAGTAGGCAGGTTGCTTTCTGCACAGAGCATGTTCCGGACAACTTCTCCGGGGGCCGATACCCAAAATCCCACTAGGCTGTGCCACTCTCCTATTAGTTTAGTGCTTTCACCAGAGGCCTTATTGTCTTGCAGACGGAATTGTAATCCCAATCACATTATGTGCCACATTTGACCTTCTGAACCGTACCGAGTTTGGGTTTAGGCGTGTGGCAGCGACATGGCCGGAACAATCTGGTGGGTAGATTGAGAAAAAGAGAAATCCCTTTGAAGGAAGAATTACGGGCGCTAGATCTACTTTGGTAATGGCTTTCTTATCGACGGGAGTGGCCCGCCATTTCTTGCTGGATCTCACCACGTGGCTTGTGAGTTTCGATGGATTTTATCCATGGATTAATCTTGACGGCTCCGTAACATGTAGTCGCACACTGGGCTCATACACAAGGAGTCTTCTCTCATCTCTCCAAAAAAAGAAAAGAATGGTTAGAGGCGTCACGGAGATTTCGATGAGCATATAAGGTGCGAGGCAAGCTGTTCAGGGGAAATAGGTCACCATTTAGTTTTGCTGAAGCAACAGAAGGCTCCAGCAAAAGGGACCCCGAACGGTCAGTGAAGGACTGCAGGCCACTTCCTGACTCCTGGAGGGGGAGTATAGCGACGCTGTGGAGGAACTTTCCAACACCAACCTCGCAGTGTGGAAATGTCCGAGTCCTGCCGTAACACCTAGAATGTCCCTGCACCCGGGCGTTGTAAGAGCTATCCTGGTGGTAGGTAATAATTCAGGTGGAATTCATTTCCATAAGGAGGTATTAGGATGGTCTGCTGTCACAGTGGGTAAGTTGTTGCACCCCTTAGGCTTGCCAAGCAGGTACTACCTTTCCTTAGTTCCTCTAATCTCAGCAATCTCAGCATCTCCACGCTCAGTCACGCTTAAATATAAGCGTACACAGTCATGAGGCAGATAACTTGGGGGAAGTACTTCTGGAGAATGCGTATAAATGCACGTAATAAGAGCACACTGGGGAAGATGTATGCCAGATTGGTGTCTGCAGATCGGGAGTTCCCGGTGAACTTCGTGGTTCTCCAAAATTGCCCAATTCCCTCCCGAACAACGCTGCACCATACCACATTCCTGAATCAAGAACTTATCCAAGGAACCTTGTATTTACTGATTGCACAACTGGCCCTGAACACAGTAGTCGATTTTTCTAGAAGTCGTTTGTCAGGTACACCCTACTTGTATGGGAGAATACCCCCGCATGAGAGCGTGACCGGCCCATGACAGTATATGATGTACAGATGCATAGTTAGGATTGACCAACGACAGGAAAGTGTCCGTGGAGGCTCACTCCCTCAGTCTTTGAATCCTTTGATCTGTCACACTTCCTAGTAAGCCTGTCACTAAGGCGCTGGGAGTGGGTTTGCCCTCAGTAGGGGAGGTGGAGTAGAAGAGCATTAAGTGGATTGCAGAACTTTGGAACAATCCCGGAATTCTCTAAATACACGGAGAAAGGATGTAGAGAAGCAGGTAATCTGGCGAAAGGTCTTGTTTGTCGCCTTTTACAGTAGCCCTGGCCAACAAACAAACAGCAATGGTGCAACGCGAGTGTGTGTCCCCGTGCGCGTCCATGGTTTGTTTCTCTGGGAGGGAGAGGCACCTAATAAAATAAGTACGTGGAGGATACATGGCGGTTTTGTTTTTCGGCAGCATCCCCCGCAGAAGGCAGTTCCACTCGGTTGTCGAATCCCTCTCGTCCCCCCTTTACCGCGCAGGAAGCTTCCGACACAACCCACTGGCTTATTTGACTGAACAGCTACGGTGGTGTCTTGGGCTAACTAGCAGTCATTGGGTAGGCTTCCAGACGGATGTCATCTCCAATACGTGTATACTGGACTCTAGTCAGCCGTAGTGCCTGAGCGAGAGAAAGGATGCCTAATCCACCAAAGGCTGGCACCTTCCCACCTAAAAACAGCGGGGCATAATAGAGGCAGAATTTGTCAATGACACGCTGATCTAGTGCTTCGCCAAGCAAGTATCCTCCTCCCTCGATTAGTACGGACCTAATGTTGCGCGTTCCTAAGGAGTAGAGTGTTTCTCTAAGGGAGCTGTTCTGAAAAATCAGGGTGCGATTTTGGTAACGGTCAGTGAAAATCTTTGCATATGGGGGCAGGCTTTTTTGCGTCCAAACCACCCGCCAAGGTTGCGGCCGAGGAGGCACTCCACGCAGTGTAAGACGTGGATTATCAGTCCGAATTGTCTCCCCTCCAACTAAAATAGCGTCTACAGTGGAGCGGAGGTTCATGGCATCTCGTCGGCTAGCGGCGCCGGTGATCCAGCGACGTCTTGGGTGAGAAGAGATATAACCGTCTAGGGACATAGCAACCTTGGCAATGACCAATGGAGTTCCAGTGCATATCCATTTATTCCACCCTTCGTTAAGAAGGAAACATTCTTCCTCCAGAATGCCGGTGGTAACCTGAATTCCTGCGGATCTTAGTAAACGCACCGCACGGCCAGCATGGAGAGGGTTTGGATCGAATGCTCCAAATATTACCCTGGAAAATCCTACTGTAGTGATGGTGTCGGTGCAAGGAGGCGTTCGTCCAGCAGTAGAACAGGGTTCTAGAGTGACAAAGAGCTCGGCTCCGTGGGCTTCCCCTGGAGATTTTAGCGTTTGCAGCGCCTCTATTTCTGCATGAGGACCGCCAGCCTGGCGGTGAAAGCCTCTCGCGATAAGGCACCCATCCCGTACAATAACAGCTCCCACAGCTGGGTTAGGGCTCGTCCATCCAACACCCTTTGTGGCCTCAGCGAGGGCCCTTCTCATCCAGAAAATATCCGAGGTAGTAGTGAGCCCTGTTTGCATGTCAGCAAGCCAACCCGGGCGATATGAGAAAGGAATTCCACTTCACGGCAAGGATAAAATGATTGGGGCCACCACAAAGCTACCAATTCTTGTAGTCTACTTTGTAAAACGGATCGGATAACCTGGTACTTGAATACCTGAGAAATTACGGACATTTTCTTAGGTAGCAGGCTTAAAGAGGTAACCGTTAGTTGGGGAGGGCAGCCAAATAGTTGTTGCTAATTCGGATTACAAAGTGTACGCTGCACGGAGCCTGAGTATGTGGGTTGGCAAGAGGCTCTACAAGGCCCTTTTGTGGGAAGGGGGAAGGGGGGCTTCTGGGATACGGCGAAGTGAAGTAGGAGCTAAAAAAACGAAAGGAGGAAGGAATGAGCAGACTTCAAAGACTGCGAGACTATGAGGTGTTTCCGTGGGAGGCGTTCCACCAGGCGTCATCGCTGCGTGATTTTTTTAACCATGCTCTCGAGTGGATTGCCGAGCCGTCCTTTCTAAGGACCCCGTGGAGCCGTCATTTCCTTACCATGGATGAAGAAGAGGATAGGATCGTCGTAAAGTTGGAGCTAGTGGGGATGGGACGGGAGGATTTTGAAATTGAGTTGAAGGACAGCTTGCTTACCGTTTCTGGCCAGCGTAAGGCCGACCAGCAAGCAAAAGAGGGGGAACCACTCCGGCGAGAGCGGTTCTTTGGGAAGTTTTCTAGATCTATTAGTTTACCCACTGGAGTGAATGAAAGTGCGGTGACTGCTTCCTACAAGGACGGTATCCTGGCTATCGTCTTGCCTAAGAGTGAGAAAGCGAAACCAAGGAGAGTTACAATCCATGCGAGCTAGGGTGGTTTTTGTGATTTTTTCCACACAGGATTATGTCTCAAGAAGAAATTGTTTCCAAACCGGGAAGTGAGGTAGATAGAGTGGAGCGGGCCGCTGGCGGTTCGTTTTTTGTTACTCCTGCTGCAGATATCTGGCATAATAGGGATGGCTATACCCTGGAAGTAGAAATGCCCGGTGTCAACAGGAATGGCGTAGAGGTCTCCGTTGAGGACGGCAAGTTAATGGTGACTGGGCATCGTCAGCTGGGCCAGTGCCACTCGGGGGGGCAGTCGCCGCATCGGGAAGAAGAGGGGGAGAGGAGGGGCTACCGGCGGGTGTTTGACCTTTCTCCGGAGGTGAATGCCTCTGGTATTAGGGCTAATTTGGAAGAAGGCCTCCTCACGCTGCACGTACCGAAATCGGAGAGTGTGCGTCCAAGGAAAATCATCGTGGAGTAGCGGCGTTTGTCCGTTCCCCCCCCTCCAAGGGGCCTTTCTGAGGAGTTTGAGGTGGGGCCTTCCTAGTCTCTGGAGGAGAAGGAGAGAGTCTGCTCGATTCTTCTCACGGAGGGAATGGTTGGCAGCAGGGCAAGCTGTTCTTGGACTGTCCTCTTCTCTCTAGGGAGGAAAAGGTGGGGTGCAAAATCGGAAAGTGGGGCAAGAACGAACCTGCGCTTTCCAATCTCTGGATGTGGAAGTATGACAGGGCCGAAGACTCCTTGGTAAGAGTCTTGGTATGAGTTGAGGTAAAGCAGGTCCAGGTCCAATGGGCGTGGAGCATGTCGACGGCGCGGGTGTTTTTTGCGGCCGGCGAGGAACTCCAGCCGCTGAAGCTTCTCCCAAAGGGCCTCCGGCCCGGAGTGCCACTCAATTTCTACAACGGCGTTCAGGAAGTACCCAGAACCCGTGGGGCAATCCACTGGAGCTGTTCGATAGATGCTTGAGGAGTAAGTAATGGGCTCTGAGGAGGAAGAGGAGAGCGTGAGAATAGCTGCTGTGGCTTTCCGGAGATGGAACAGGCTATGTCCTAGGTTGGACCCTAAAGCGATTCCTGCTCGGTAATCACGGGAGTGGCTGGAAGAAGGCAGTTTCATCTTTCCGGTAATCCAAGAACGTCTTGCATGCTATAAAGCCCAGCGGGCTGCCGCAAGGCCCAAATGGCAGCCTGTAAAGAGCCCAAGGCAAAGGTATCCCGACTGGAGGCCTTGTGGGCAAGTTCGAGACATTCTCCGCTACCAGCGAATATCACGGTGTGCTCCCCAACGACATCTCCCACACGGAGGGAGTGCACCCCAATCTTACGATTGGGACATGGTAAGGCGGATGCCGTACCCTGTTGGCTACTGTGTTCCGTTCCTTTCAGAAGGGAAAGGGGGGAGTGCACCTCTGCAAGGATTTTTTCCAATCTTGCAGCAGTCCCGCTAGGGATATCCCTTTTATGTCGATGGTGCATCTCTATAACCTCTGGGTCAAAGTCCGTGCCTAAGACCTCCGCAGCTTTACGGGTAAGCCAGAAAAGGAGATTTACACCGGTACTGAAATTAGGGGACAGGACGATAGGGATAGTGCGTGCGTACTGCGCAAGAGCGGTTCCTATGGTGCAAGAATGCCCTGTAGTACCGATGACGATGGGCTTACCAGCATGGGCTGAAGCCTTAACAAAGGGCAGTGTTGCTTCTGGCTGAGTAAAGTCGATAGATACGTCACTATGCGAGAGCGCTGCTTGGAAGGAGTCATTTGAATTAATTTCAGCAGCAATTCGAAAGCGCAAGTCCTCCCTAGCACATGTAGAAACTGCCTTGCCCATCCTGCCGCGACTACCAGCGATGAGGAGTCGAACTGGGGGAGTCATGATAGCAATCCTCCAGATTGTAGTGTATCTCTAATACAGACCTTGCTAGACTCGGCGAGCTCACATAGTGGGAGACGGACCTCCTCAGAGATCTTCCCAGGATGCAAGGTGGAAAGCGCGTACTTTACTGGCACGGGATTGGTTTCTACAAACAGACTTTTAAAAAGAGGAGAGTATCTGTGGTGCAGCTGCATGGCCAGCCTGGACTGGCCCATCTTCCAGGCGTGGACCATCTGGTGGATTTGTTTCGGAATCACGTTAGAAGCCACACTAACAACCCCCTCAGCACCTACCGCCAAGAAGGGCAGGGTAAGCGAATCATCACCGGAAAGAATGGTAAACGAATCAGGCAATTCCCCTCGGAGTTGACTAACACGCTCCGCACTTCCCCCAGCCTCTTTAAGGGCAACAATATTTGGACATTCCCTTGCCAGGTGTATAATCGTTCTCACATCGATTTCTACGCCACAACGGCTTGGAATATTGTAAAGGATTAAGGGCAGATTGGTGGAAAGAGAGATTTCTCGGTAATGTCGGTAGAGGCCCTCCTGAGAGGGCCTATTGTAATATGGTGCTACCAGGAGTGCGCCATGTGCACCCAATTTTTCAGCTTCTTGAGTTAGATGGACAGCCTCCGCAGTGGAGTTGGATCCCGTTCCAGCAATAACGCGTGCAGCAGAGCGTCGCACTGCTTCGATGGCTACTTGAATAGCTTGTGTATGCTCTTCCATAGTAAGTGTCGGAGATTCTCCAGTAGTTCCTACAGGAACGACCCCATCTACCCCAGCTGTAACCTGTTGTTCAATTAACCAGCGATAAGCTGGGATATCTAATTCCCCCCTACGAAAGGGGGTGACGAGAGCAGTATAAGTTCCACAGAATTTCATAGGGTTAAGCGAGGCTACTCAAAAAATCTCCATTTCTCCATCAAAAACAAAGCTAGCAGGGCCTCGAATACACACATCACGTGGCAGGTCGGAGGAGAGTTTAAAAGCAACCTGCAGGGTATCTCCCCCGCGCACTGTAACACGGATTGGTGAGGGAGTAGCCGTGCGTATGTGATGGATAAGAGCACTTGCAGCAACTCCAGTACCGCAGGCCAAAGTTTCCGCTTCTACCCCCCGTTCGTAGGTTCGGACACGCAAGTGATTAGTGGTAATAACTTGTACGAAATTGACATTCGTCCCTAGTGGGGAGAAAGATTCGTGAAAACGAATCCCCCTCCCACGTCGGTTTACATCTACCTCCTCCAAAGCCTCTACAAAAACCGCTGCATGGGGAACCCCAATACTGAGAAAATGTATCTCCTCTATTACTCCTGACACTTGCAAGAAAGCAGGCGGACGACAGTTGCTGGGTTCGCTCATCTGAATTTCTATATTCTGTCCCAGCAATACGCTACGAATAAGGCCGGCCGGAGTTTCAAAAACAAATGTCCTCTGCTTGCTCTTTGAGATACGTTGAACGTACCGAGCAAAGCAACGAGCGCCATTTCCACACATTGCTGCTTCTTGACCATCACTGTTGTAATAACGCATCCGGAAGTCGCCTCCATTTTGGGGTGGCTCTACAAGAAGCAATCCATCAGCCCCCACCCCATAACGCCTATCACAAATTTTGGTGATTTGGGGAGAAGCCAGACTGAGCCGGTGAATCCGGTTGTCTATCAGTACGAAGTCATTACCGGAACCGTGCATTTTCGTGAAAGGAAGTCTCATAGGGTGCAACCGAAGAGGGCAGTCTATGTCGTCTGTAGGGTTTCAACAAGTGGTTCCACAAATTCTTTAATCCGTAGTAGCCATCTCGGGGAAGAGGCGTGTTCGGCAACTCGACGTACAATGGCACTACCTACTACCACTGCATCCGCGTAACTAGCGACGACCCTCACCTGGTCAGGAGTAGAAATGCCAAACCCAACTGCTATTGGAAGAGAGGTATGTTGCCGAATACTCCGCACCTGAGTATGGAGAGTTTTTGCAAGCTCAGGTCGCTCCCCAGTAACCCCCTCTCTGGAAACACAATAGACAAAACCTTGCGCAGCTTTAACCAGGCATGGAATCCGCTCCTGTGAGGTTGTCGGGGAAACAAGCTGAATGACCTGCAGCTGGTGGTTTCCAATAACTAAGTCTTCATTGCAAGAAACTTCATCGTGTGGCAAGTCTAGCACTAGAAGTCCGTCTACTCCTACAGAGACAGCATCTGCTAAAAACCTTCTAATCCCGTAAAAATAAATGGGGTTAAGATAGGTAAAAAGGATAACCGGGAAGGAAGATGATTCGCGTACGTGGCTGACAAGTTCTAAAATTTTTTGCACATTGGCCCCCGCACGCAACGCGCGCTGGACGGCTGCTTGAATAATGGGGCCATCCGCCAGTGGGTCTGAAAATGGGATTCCTAGCTCCAGCATGTCCACCCCCAACTCTTCCAGTACTTGGATAATTTCTAGCGTACCTTGTAAGGACGGATCCCCCCCAGTGATATAGGCAATCAGGCCCTTTTTTTTCTGAGAACGAAGGCGAGCAAACACCGCGTCCATCCGGGGTGGCACGGGCACTCTGCAGGGATTAAGATAGGGTGGAACTCTATCCATGAATGGATAGTAAGAGGAAACGGATCTGCCCATGGCTGTCAAGCCTAGCCTTTCTCCACAGAAGAGCAGCGCAGATTATTACCTTTTCCTAGGAAATAGCTGCCAAAATGGCCTGTGCTGCTCGCGTAGCAGCTCCGGATCCACTAAGGGTGGTTATGACTGCACGAAACTTCAAAACCAATTGTCGGCGATCTGAATCAGAGTATAGCAGTCTCAGGCACTCGTGAGCAATGGCCTTAGGTTTTGCTGAGTTCTGGATGAATTCTTTCACGACGAGTTGCCCTGCAAGGATGTTAACGATGCCAAGAAATGGCACTGTGGCGATACAGCAACCTACCCAAAAAGTAATCCAAGCTGTCTTATAAATAAGACAGTATGGAAGCTCAAAATAAGCGGACTCAAGCGTGGCTGTTCCCGAACAGACGATCCCTGCATAGGCACGTTGCATCAGACTGTAAGCAGTGCCCGTGCAAATATGCACTGGAATCTGAGCTTTTATTGCTCTGTTGTGCATCCACTTAGCGTGATTCTCATTGGCCGCTGCTGCCTCAAACTGAATGCTTGACCTTCTTTCCAGAAGAAGGGAGGCAGTACGCAACATAATAGGAAAGATGCGTTGTACCTCTTTCCATCGACTGCCAGGAAGTAAGGCCAGCAGATTACTGTTACGTCTCGCATGAAGGTGTTCCCTTTCCAGTTTCTCTACAAGAGGATGGCCAACAAACCGGCTTTCTAAACCAGAAGAGGCATATAGCCCCTTCTCAAAGGGGAAGATACAGAGCACTAGATCTAGGAGTTTGGCCATTTTGATCGTACGCCCCCGATTCCATGCCCAAACCTGTGGACTAATGTAGTAGAGAATTTTGAGGCCGGGAAACAGGGAGCGTGCCCTCCTGGCTAATCGCAAGTTGAAGCCGGGATAGTCGATAAGCAGTAAGGCATGTGGTCGTGTATCGCCCACACGTTGCAGTATATTGAAAAACTTCTTACGGAGCCACGGGTAAATCTTGAGCACATCCCAGAGACCAGTTACGCTAGATCTTTCCACCCAATTTTCGAACGGTTGAGTGGAGAGGCGTTCCATTTTTGGCCCACCTGCCCCATGGAAGACTATGTTTGGATCTTGCTTAAGGAGTGCCTCCATAACTGTAAAGGCATGATGATCCCCGCTAACTTCTCCAGCAATTACCCAAATTTTTCTCACGAAGGGAGAGGGAAAGAATCGTGGAGGCCACTGTGCCGAATCTGGCGAGTAATTTCGAGTGCAATGTCTAATGCGACTGCTGCTTCATAGCCACTAACACGCGGTCTTCTTTTTTCGCATGCGCAGGAGATGAACGAAGCAAGCTGGAATTTCAAAGGCTCCCCACGAGAGACTTTTAGTCGGTCTGTCACAATTTTTCCATCTACCAGCCGGTGTATTTTGCTGCTTTGGCGATAGTAATCGAGAGAAAGGTAGGCATCTTCTTGGAAGAGACGAATCTTTCGGAGCTTTTTATTGCTAATACGGCTGGCAGTAGCATTGGCTATGCACCCATTTTGAAAGCGAATCCGAACATTCGCAATATCCTCGCTCTTGCTAAGAACGGCTACTCCTACCGAGTCCATACTGATGACCGGTGACTGTACAATATGCAACATAACTTCAATATCGTGGATCATTAGGTCCAGAACTACCCCAATGTCCGTGTTCCGATAAGGGTATGGAGAGAGGCGAGTGACTTCCAAAAAGCGGGGATTCCATAGTCTACACTCAAGGGCTTCCAATGCAGGGTTGAAGCGTTCCACATGACCCACCTGAAGAATGCATTGCCTTTCCTGAGCAATTAGGACCAGCATATGAGCGTCCCTTGAGGTGCCCGCGAGGGGCTTTTCTACCAATAGATGCTTGCTGCGTTCAAGTAGAAATCGGCTAACCCAGAAATGTGTGGCCGTTGGGGTACAGATTGTCGCGGCATCTACGCGGTTTGCAAAATCCTCCATAGAAATAGCAACAGGAACGCAGTATTTCCTGGAAATAGCTTCTGCTACCGTGCGGTTTGTGTCGAAGACAGCTGTCAATTGGCACGCATGGTTAAGCTCTGAACACACCCGCACGTGATGCGTGCCCATCTGACCGAGACCGACAACACCTACTCTTAATGGATTCATGAAGTCTTTAATCCATAGATAGATAGAGAGTGGAGGTTGGCATACTCGATCAACCTGTCCTTTTCTAATAGGAGAGTGCAACGAGCCTCTATACCTATAGATCGGATTCGCGCGCTGCTTGCGCATTCTAGCGTGGTGAGACCAATAGTAGGTACGTCGAAGCGCATGTCTTGGTTTGGCTTAGCCACCTTGACAATGGTAGCACTTTCTCTTCCTAGTCTACCTCCACGAAGAATAGAGGCATTTGTTCCCTCAAATGCCTCCACAGCAAGTACTGTCCCTTTACGGACAACTACTGTTTGACCAATATCCAGCCGACTAATCTCCTTGGCAATTTGGTAACCAAACAGAAGATCTTCCATCGCGGAAAATGTAACTTTTGGGCCGGCCAGAAGGCCCTCGCCGGCCAGATGGTGGTCTAGGAAAGTGGTGGCAGGAAGTAGCTCAACACCTACATGGGCCAGTTCGTCCGCTACCGCTCCAAATAGAGTTTCTGCGTTTCTTTTGTGGAGACGAGCAAGGAGGAGGAGAGCTTGCAAGTCCAGACGAAGATCGAAAAGGTTTTTTGGAGCAATTTGTCCAACAGCCATTGCATAGTCCGCGCCGGACTTCCGTGCAACGGAGAGGAGATGGCTGAGTCGTCCGACCTGGACGGTATACATTTCATCAACCCACCTGCTAAGTTCTGGTGAAGTTTCCCCTTCAAAGGCAACTAGAACAATGCGCCTTACACCGGCTGCGCGAGCAGAGTGAACCACAAGGAATGGGTATTCTCCACTTCCAGCAATCAGGAGCAAATTTTCAGGCGGGTACATGCTGCAACTGGTTAACTAACAAATATCGCACGGCTTTTCTGCAAACTTGCCTTGAGCGTGGCGATTTTTCCAGGAAGAGCATACCAGATCGCCGCCGGGCATGGATCCTGAAGGGCAAGTTAACTTTTGCTGGTTGTGAAATTGGAAGGATCGTTAGGCTACGAACGCGCTCCACTGCAGCAAAGCCTACCTCCGGTACCCCTTGCTTCAGTAACCATCGCCGCAAAATTCTCCGTTGGAGCGCCCTAGGGAGAGGATAAAGCTCGTTGTAAGCAAGCCGTGGTGTCTTGCAGGAAAACCTCTCGGTAATCTCTCTCATCCAGTCTTCTTCATCCGCAAGGATTTCTGCGCAACGCAGCATGGCTCTCCGATAGTTGATTCCAAATCTCCGATCTAAGAAGGGCAACAACTCATGACGGATACGGTTCCGCATCAAGTTCGTATCCTGATTGGTAGCGTCCTCCCGAAATGGGATTTTCCTTTCACAAGAGAACTGTACAACTTCCGAGCGAAAAAGTCTAAGCAGTGGACGGATGATACGTAAGATACCCTCTCTTCCCTTCTTTACTCTGCGTGCCGATTCCATCCGCATTCCAGCCAAACCCGCAGTACCTGTTCCGCGAAGAAGATTTATCCAACAGGTCTCCAGTTGATCATCAGCATGATGGGCGAGAAGAAGGGTACTGCAATGCGCCTCTTTGGCAACCTCAGCAAAGAATGTATAGCGCAATTCGCGCGCTGCCGTTTCAGTGCAGAGCCCGTGATCAGAGGCAAACTGCTCCGTTTGTGCTCGTGCCAGCTTAAGTGATAGACCTAACTTTTGTGCCTGATAGATGACGAAGCACTCATCCATTCTTGCTGCCGCTCCTCGCAACTGATGATTAAGATGGCATAGAGTAAGCTGCCGGTACTCAAGTGCTAACAATCCGTAGAGGAGACACATAGAGTCACGACCTCCAGAAATGCCTACGAGAAACTTAGTCTCAGGAGGGAATTGGGCAAGACCCTCAGAGAGCTTTTTAAGAAACGGGTTCAATGCAGTCTGCTCGAAAATATCCACGTAGCGATTGCGGAAGCAGTACAGATCCATCTGACTGTACATGATTCTCAAGGAGGGCCACATATAGACGGGGAAGAGCGGTTCCGGAGCCGTTAAGTGTATGGGCAAAGCGGATTTTTCCACCATAGTCCTTGTATCGGAGGTTCATACGTCGGGATTGGAAGTCGCGGAAATTTGAACAGCTGGAAACTTCTAGAAAAGACTTCTGCCCTGGAGACCATACCTCAACATCATAAGTGCGCGAAGCGCTAAAGCCGAGATCACCAGCGCAAAGCTCTACCGTGCGGTATGGAAGGTTCAATAACTGTAATACCTTTTCTACATCAGTAGTGAGCGACTGTAGCTCTTGCTCTGAGTTCCCAACCTCACAAATTTTTACCAACTCTACCTTGTCAAATTGGTGCAGACGAATCATGCCGCGCGTGTCGTGGCCTGCCGAACCAGCCTCTCGCCTAAAGCAGGGAGTGTAAGCTGCGAGGCAAAGCGGTAGGTGGGAAATGCTAAGGACTTCATCACGAAAAAGGTTTGTTACGGGAACCTCTGCTGTGGGGGCGAGGAAGAGACTACTTTTATCGCCGCTAATGGCATACATATCTTCCTCAAATTTAGGCAATTGGCCGGTACCAACCATACATTCACGATGAACTAAAGAGGGAGTGTTGACTTCTCGGTAACCGTGTTGCATGGTGTGGAGGTCTAGGAGGAAGTTTAGTAGAGAACGTTCTAAGCGGGCTCCAGCTCCGGTCAAGCAGAGAAAGCCACTGCCGCTGATCTTTGTCGCTCGGTCAAAATCAAAGAGTCCCAGACGTCTTCCGATGCTGATGTGGTCTTCTCTCGCACCGGTTTCTGGACTTCCCCAGCTGCGAAGAGTGAGATTGTCAAGAGCACCCGCCCCATACGGGACGGCTTCCGCTGGGAAGTTGGGAAGCTGAAGTAGAAGGTCCTTTTGGTGAAGGCCAAGTTGTGTTGTGAGTGAATTTAGGGTACTTATTTCCTCACCAAGGGTTTGCGCGGTTGCCTCAACCTGCCTGAGCTCCTCTTCTCCGCCTTGCCTACGTAGCTTTTCGACCTGCCTACTGAGACGCCTGCGCTCTGTGCGCAGGAACTGGAGGCGAGTCCTCGCTAGCCTACAATCAGTATCGCATTTCATTACTGCATCAACCTCGGCATCCAGAGACCGCCCGCGCGTGGAGAGCTTGGCCTTTGCCAGGCCAGGGTTTTCTCGGATAAAACGGATGTCAAGCATGCAACGAGAACCAAGTAGAAAATTTGGGTACAGGGGGAATCGTATACACAGCCCGTAGTATGGAGATAGTGAACCCTTTCGGGGTTGCCTCATACTTCATTCCAAAGAGACCGACTCGCCCCCATAGTCCTTGTCCGTCCAGGAGGCTAGACCAACCTTCCAAAGGCCGAGACGCTCTTGGGGGAGGGGAGAAGCACCCTCACTGGTGCAAGCCGAGCCGAGCAACGCTTAAACTAAGCCCGGCGTACCACTTGAAACCGCGCGGTTTTGGTTTTACGCGAGACCATTTCATTTTAACTAGCTGTTAACACAGAAAGAACGTACAGGACCCTCCCTTACTAGTAGAAGGGGAGGCTTTTGCCAAAGAAAAATCTAAGGAAAATTAGTAAGAGGTTTTTTTGAGGACTCAAAAGTGCAGAAAGGCAGATAACATGAAGAAGGTATATCCCCCTAGGGAAAGAAGTGTAGCCCTTCACTGTAGAACTTCAGAGTGAACAAAGCGTGAGATAGCCATCTACCGAATCAGACGCATCTCAAGCGGCCTCGGAGGAGGCACCTAGCTCAGCCTGATCTCTCTCCACAGAGATTACAAAGAGAGACCTACAAATGTTCCAAAAGGAACACGAGAAAAGCTATTAGCTCATTTAACAGGTCAAGTAGCAACGAGGGTAAGCAATAGTTAATCTAATCTAAGCCTTGGCTATTCTTATTTTTCTTGGCCCCGTTGTCCATTACTAATGTCGCCAAGACTACGTGATAGAAGAGGGGAAGATGGGCCGTCCCCGGCGCAGATTGTACAAATAAAGAGGAGGCCATTTCTAGTGATTGCCTGGGAGACTGAAGGGGTACGATTTTGCGAGGGCAGAAGAATTATACTGCGGCGGGAGAAAAAAGCCCTCTTCGCATGACCTCAAGCGGTGCTGGTTGATTAAACCAAATCTCAAAGGAAAGGGCCCCTTGATGAAGGAGCATAGAAAGTCCATTGGTCGCACGCGCTCCTTTAGCCTCTGCATCTAGCAAAAGTTGTGTTTTCCCTCCATTAGTGTAAACACTATCCAATACCATTAAATGAGGAGTAAACAAGAATCTAGGGACCAATCGAAGATCTAGGCTCTTAACCATTCCGACGCTAGTGGCATTGATCAGCAGGTCGGTTTTGGGTAGTTCGTCAAATAGGGCATGGCTGTCCATCTTTGTAGCCACAAGGCGTCCCATAGAGCCAAAAGGGTGCCTGCCTCTCTGAAAGAGAGGCTCTAATTGCCTTTTCAGTGGCCCTATCTTTTCGAAAGACCGGTTGGCAAGAACAAGACGTTCACAGCCTTCCAAAGCACACTGTACGGCGATTGATCGACCCACTCCTCCACAGGCCCCCAGGATGAGAATTTTCAAGTCCCTGATGTCTGCATGAAATTCTTCGCGTACAGCTCGTACGAGACCAAGGCCATCAGTATTATGGCCACTGAGGCTACCATCTTTCCGTACTATGACAGTGTTGATTGCACCAGCAAGGACAGCAAAATGGTCCACGTGGTCTATAAGCTTAATGGCCGCTGCTTTGTGAGGAATAGTGAGATTCGTGCCAATCCACTTGGCAGCGGCCAAAGCGCGCAGGCTATCGGAAAGCTCCTCCGCGCGCACGTGGATTCGTACGTATTGAGCTTTTATTCCAGACTCTAAAAGCGCAGGATTGTGCATTTCTGGGGACCGAGAGTGACCAACGGGATCCCCAAAAACAGCAATCTTGGCTGGGGGAAAAAACTCTTGAAATTTTTCGGGGTTGGAAATCAGGTCTGCCGCAGAAAACTCGTGGGGAACTGTAGTGATCATGTGAACTTTTGTAGCGCTCTTGCAAAACGCGCTAACACACGGCTCTTACCAATAACCTCTAGCATATGATACAAGCTCGGCCCTACGGAACGACCACTGACTGCAACGCGAGCTGGATGTATGAGATCTCCTGGAGTACACTGCAGCTCTGCGGCAGTCTCTCTAAGTTTGACTTCTAGCGCGGCAGCATTCCAATCCTCCATAGCTTCATAAATTTTCTTAAGTACGCTGAGACGATGGAGAGCGTTAGGGCTATAAAGAACTTTTTCAACACTGCTCGAATCAAAAGTGAATTCCTCTGTAAAAAAATAGCTAGCCCAATCTGGGACATCGCACAGGAGTCTGATCTTTTCCTTTACGATAGCCATAACTGGCAGAAGCGCCTTGTAGGAACCGTACTCAATGCCCCTTCTTTCTATAAACGGGAGGGCAAGTTTGGTGAAGCGTTCTAGCGTCATTTGCAAAATGTGCTGCCGATTTATCCAAAAGCATTTATCTGAGTCGAAGATGGCGTTATGTCGACTGATAGATTCTAAATCGAAGAGCGTCTGAATTTCCGAAAAATTCAAAACTTCCCGACCGCCCCCAGGGGACCACCCCAGTAGAGTAAGATAGTTAAGCATGCCCTCAGGAACGTAACCTTGAGCGGCGTACGCAGCAATGCTCATGCCGCTGTCTCGTTTGCTTAGCTTCCTTCCTTCTCGGTTTAGAATAAGAGGAATATGTGCAAACATGGGGGGGGGGGTTCCTAACGCCTGGTAAAGTTCGACATGCTTCGGTGTATTGGAAAGATGATCTTCTCCTCGGATCACATGAGTAATCCTCATCTCTATATCGTCTACCACATTCGCAAAATGGAAAACCCAACTACCGTCAGAACGTCTGACGGTCATGTCCGGATGGGTAAGAGGGTTAGACATGTCAAAGATAACCCGACCGCAGACCATGTCTTCCACCATAATGGAGGCACGTAGCGAGCGAAACCGGAAGGCTCCTTTCTCCTCATATAGCACACCCACCTTCTCAAGCCGGTTAAAGTAGCTCTCATAAATGGAGTTCCTTTGACTCTGACAATACGGTCCGAAGCCACCGCCGGTTTCCGGCCCCTCATCCCAGCTAATTCCCAGCCAGCGCAATCCATCATAAACTGCCCCATAACTCTCGGCAACATTACGCTTTTCATCAGTATCCTCTAAGCGTAGGACGAATTTACCTCCATGTTTGCGACTAAAAATCCAGTTAAATAGGGCAGTCCTCGCTCCGCCTACGTGAAGATATCCGGTGGGTGATGGGGCAAACCGAGTGCGAATCTCAGAAAGCATAAAGAAGAAGATATTTTTATTTTATTTTGTTCCACTGATTACTATGGCTACACCCAACGTAGTAGCAATCATCGTTGCTGCAGGAGCAAGTCGACGCATGGGGTTCGATAAACTAAGCGCCCCACTAGCGGGGCGGCCCCTGCTTGCCCACACGCTACTTGCATTTGAACAGTGTATCCATATATCGAGAATAGTTCTGGTCTGCACCCCCTCAAGAGAGGACGAATTTCGTCATATCGCTAGAAGATATGGAGTTAGCAAATTGGTCACTTTTGTTTCTGGTGGCAAGGAGAGACAGGATTCCGTATGGAATGGACTTCTTGCAGCAGAGAAATCCGCTAAATATTTAGCAGTACACGATGGAGCACGTCCACTAGTTACTCCGCTCCTCATTGCTAACTGCGTTCGTACAGCCCAACGCTGTGGTGGAGCCTGTGCCGCCGAACCTCTTACGGATACCGTACACTGGGCGGATAGAGAGAAGCTACTGGTAAAATCCATTGAAAGAAAAGGGGCTTGGAGAGTACAAACCCCACAGGTTGTTCTCCGAAACAGTCTTTTGGATGCATATTTCCAACTGATGCGAGAAGGCTGGTCCACTACAGACGAAGCGTCTATCTTGGTTCGACTTGGAAAACGGGTCGTTATCGAGGAATCTATGGAGTGGAATTTCAAAGTCACAGTTCCCCAAGATCTTGTGTTGGCTGAGGCGGTACTAGCGTACCGCCAAGGAAGATCATTGGAGTGGAAACGGCGCCTCTAAGATCCCCTTGGCCAACTTACTCTATCCTTTTCCGGAGGGGACTTCGGCTCGCACCAGGTAACATGGCAAGATAGCAAAAGCACTCCATTACTGCCACGAAAAGAATGCTACCTTGTGCTACCTTCCACGCAAGAGGACGTCGTCTTTCCTCCTTGCGGAAGAAAGAAGCAGAGCAACAGAGAGATTATTGGAGGAATAACTGCCTTTCTTGGCTGCACACTGCACTTGACTTACCTATTTAGTGCAACGTCTTGATTACAAATGGTATGCTAGCTGATAGAGGTAAGCTATTAATGTTTGGCTCTATCTTCCCAAAGATTCTATCCGTGGGATCTCTTGCTCAAAAAGCAACGTATCCCATAAAATAAGCGCCGGACTACGCGGAGAGCCATAATAAAATGGCTAGGCTGAAAAAAGAATATTCTTTGATCTATGCTTGACGGCACCCTGTAGGAGGCGCCACCACCAGGATGCCCGGCGTGCTAGCAGTGTGACGGAGAGGCAGTCCAACATCGGCCACGAACCACTGCGGAGATGACGAACAGGGCATCTAGCCCGATTGCCGAGGCGACATATGCACGTCCGCCCACTCCAAATCCGTAACTGTGTAAGCCTGTGCCAAGTAGAAAATTAACTCCATACCAGGCCATTAGGACGGAGAGAAAGCAGACAATAGCGCCTATAGCTAGTCCAAGCCCCTCCCATTGGCGTGCAACACGTCCATGAAGGAGTACTAGATAGGCGAGAAGCGTGACTAGAGCCCATGTCTCCTTCGGATCCCAATCCCAAAACCGCCCCCAAGAGTAGTTTGCCCATATGCCACCAAGAAAAATTCCCACAGCAAGCAAAAAGATGCCCACTTGTAGGACGCGGTAAATATGTCCGCAGAGGGGGTGGGGAGTTGATTGATGGAGGAGGACTTTCCATAAGGCAATATGGCCCATGCCCATAGCGATGGCAAAGGCGGCATAGCTAAGAGTGATGATAAGGACATGAGTAGTGAGCCAAAAATTGCTTTGCAGCACTGCGGTTAAAGGCTGAATAGAGTGAGTAAGAAAGAGTGGTTGCCTATCGGCAAGGAAGAGGGCCCCAGTGGCAACTGGGATAGCTCCAGCAAGAAAAAAATGGGCGTGGTAGATTTGCTCTAGTAGCAAAGCGAAAAAAACAGTACCAAAGGCAAACCAGACTACTGACTCGTACATGTTGGTAACTGGAGGGCGTCCGGCAATTAGGATACGGCAGATAAAGCCAACAAGTTGGCATAAGAGACCGGTGGCGGTTAGTATTCGAGCACATAGATACGATGGGACACCAAAATGAGAATGGGAGGAGAGAAGTAGTGTCACGCCACCGAATAAGTAGAGAATCCATGCCAGACGAAACGGGCGAATAGTCTGGTAGAGAAGTTCTAATCGAATCTTGAACATTCCTGCTGTATAGCAGGAGGGGGCCTCCTCCATGAGGGAGGTTTTGAGAGCACTAACGGCGGCTTCGAAGGACGCAGCATTCCCAGAAATGTAGGTAGAACGCAAATATTTAAAGCGGGGATCAAGAGGAGCAAGCGCACTCCAGGAGGCGCTGTCTCCGGATGAATTGGGCAGTACCCGGACGAGGGAACCACTAGTCAAGCCTACTAGGAGTGACATACGGGCGGCAACCTCATCTGCCGCTTTGAGCATGGCCGGGAGTTTCGCTCCTGGGTCGCGCGCGCGGGCAGCCCATGCTTTCTCAATCTGGAGTTGCAGGATACGATTTCCTCGTAAGGTTTCAAATGAGAAAATGTCCCGATCTTCCGTTAGTTTACAGGTCCTCTTAAGAGGCTTATCCCTTACCAGGAGGAGTGGTATTCCCTCCCACCTCTCCGGAGATAGCCAAAGAGCAACGACTATTTGCATGGCAGTCAGGGAAGTGTGGCCTACCGTAAGAGAGTGGGCTCCAGATACAGAGAGCAAAAATTCGTTCGCGAAAACTAGGAATGGCTTTTTCCTACCCTGGTTCTGGACTGGGAAAGACTCGAGAAGAGATGGAGGACTTGGGGCATGTAGGTTTGCATAACAAGGTAAGGGAACCCCACTCCATAGACCGACCAAAGCGAGAAAAAAGCGGACAGTCATAGCCGCTTGTGGGTAAGGTAAAACATTGTAAAGATGCCAATGCAGATGGCGAACGAACCACTCCATTTTAAAAGCCATCCTGGATCATAAAGCACTTGGAGGGTTGTTTCTTGAAGATCGGTTGGGTTCCACTGAGCCTGGGAAAATTTATAGTTCCATCCGGTAAGAGTTCTCCACCACCCACCAGGAAAGCTTGCAGGATGGTTCATTCTTGATACAGCTTGTTTGTGGATGCCGGTATGATCATCTTGGAAGTCCAGCAGCGAAATGTAGTTTGAGGGAATATCTGTGCCCTCATAGCGTGGAACTGAAAAACTTCTCAATCGAATGTTGAAAGGAAGATGGCGCACTGCTAGGCCGTAGGTAATGCACACCACCCCATCTCGGTGCAAAAGTGTAGTTACCACTCCCGGCCCAACCCATGCAGAGGGACCGCGGAGGCCGTCTTTGCTTTGAAGGTAGGCTTGAAAGCCAGTTACTCCGGCGCTTATGAGAGAGGGTGTAAGCCTTACGGTAAGAGAAGCTGATGGGAGAAAATCCAAAAGTTTGGCCTTCCAGTCCCCCCAGCCGGTGTGGAAGGAGACTCCAGGAGTAAGGCTCCCGGAAGCATAGACGGTGCCGTCACGACTCAATTGATAGCACAGGGTAAATCCGTTGTCTCCGTTGTTCGAATGAGGAGCGATTTCTAGCAATGGAGGGTGGTTAATGCCTTTCGGAGGGGCGGAGATGCGCAAAAGCACTGCTGGGTTCTTGGGTAGGTGAGAGGAGGTGGTAGGTTTCCCATCACAGATTCTGAAATCTGGCCAAAAAGCTTCTATGCGGATAGTGGCAAAGTTCATCTGGATGGATCGGCCGAGATGCTCAGAGACCTTTAAAGTTTTGGATTGGTTAGTGGGACTGATGAGGGTCAGTATTGAGCCGTCTGGGTTGAGCGTGGCTTCCCATCCGGTATTTTCTTTAGAAATTTCCCTTACGGGTGGGTGATGGCTGAAAACCATGTAAGACTCTGAAGCAACGTGGGACCTCCGTTTTGGCAGCTCGGAAAGGAACAAAATGCCAGCTAAGCGAAAGAAATCAAATTTTTGCGATGGAAATCCAAGAAAAAGTGGGACTCGGATTGGAACAGCAGCCATGGGTCCGGAAAACTCCAGCAATATTGCTGGCGGTGCATCCGGTACCGCAAGCAACTCTGGCTCCCTACGGAGTGAAGTACATAGGTCATTTGCTACGATAGTGAGTGAGGTACCAGGCACAGGAAAACGACGTAGGCGCCTGTGGGAAGGGGGAGTCATTTCAGCATCGAAAGCTGTCCAATATAATTGACCATCAGCGGGGCCTTCCACTTGGACTACACTGCGATTGGTAACGACTTGATCGGTGGGAGCATCCACTCGCAGGACAACATTCCCCTCAAATCCCCATGTGGAACCGATGAGAGCGCCGACCAGAAGAATGATGATACCAAAGTGTGTGGTTATGAAGCCAATATGCTTGCGTTGCCAAGGCCAGCGAGTAAGGGTAACCGCTAGGAGATTTATGCAGAGTAGCGCTAACCAATACGTAAACCAAGGCGCCTTATAAATGATTGCTTGGGCAAGCTTAATATTGAAATTGGATTCAGTGAAGGTAGCAAAAGCGCAGGCAGCTGCCAGTGTAGCAAGAAGGATCAGGGCAAGCTTTAGGGAGCCAAAAAAGTGGACGAGTTTCCAAATTAGAGAATGGCGCATCTAGTTAGTGGGTGGGAGCAGTTGCATTTAGGAAACTCCCAAGGAGCTTACCGGTTGTCTCGGTGGAGAGCGGGAATAAGAGTGTTCATATTAAATGCGTGACATCTTGTTGCTCTCAAGCAGGTGAGGCAAATATAAGGGGCCGACGTACTAGGTGTGGTGCACTCTCATCTTCTCTTGCCGGCCGATCAAAAATACCACAAGTGCTTCTACTATGCAGGTACTTCCAGGATTTCGTGACTTTTATCCCTTGGACATGGCGAAAAGGAATTACCTTTTTTCTACCCTACGACAGGTTGTTCTTAATTACGGATTCGTAGAGGTAGATGGTCCCACACTGGAAAGTAGCGACCTTTATAGAAGGAAGGGTGGTGGCGAGCTGATAGAGCAACTCTATCAGTTTATAGATAAAGGAGGTAGGGCAGTAGCCATACGACCAGAAATGACGCTCACAGTAGCTCGCATGGCTGCGAGGGCTGGAAAACAGTACCGTAAGCCCATGAAGTGGTTTAGCATGGGCAGTTTTTTTCGTCATGAGCGGCAACAAAGAGGGAGGTTGCGAGAATTCGCTCAGCTAAACTGTGACCTCATTGGTGAAGCTTCGTCTGCCGCAGACGCCGAGCTTCTCGCGCTGGTCATTGACTGCCTCCGCGCGTTCGGATTCGGCCCGCGCGATTTTGTTGTGCGACTTAGCAATCGCACGGCGTGGCTCCATTTCTGCCAAGGTGAAGGGGTTCGGGCGGAGCAGGTGGGGGAATTTCTCCAAGAGGTAGATAAAATGGAGCGCTACCCCGCAGGGGAAATTGCTAAAAAACTTGCAAGATTCGGGGTAGGTCTACAGGCAGTGCGTAATTTTGTCCAGTCAAAAGCTCCAGCCTATTTTAGCGAAGTGCTTGATGATCTCTCTGCCCGCGGGCTTTCCGAATACGTAGAAATTGATTTAGGGATTGTGCGGGGCTTGCTTTACTACACTGGAATAGTATTCGAGGTATTCGATCAAAAGAAATGCCTACGAGCTATAGCTGGCGGAGGACGATATGATCAGCTGATTTCTGCCGTGAGCAACGGAAGGGTAATTCTTCCTGCAATAGGATTTGGAATCGGGGACGTGGTACTTGGAGAATTAATCGAAACAGTCCCAGTCGCCGTTGAAAAAATGCGTGTTGCCTTGGCCTCTCAATCAGGATGCGAAGTCTTTGTAGTTATTGCTGAAGAAAATCGAAGAAAGCAGGCGCTACGGGTAGTTCAGCTCTTACGAGAGCAGGGAACAAGTGTAGACTTCTCACTAGGGATAGCGCGTATCGAGAAGCAGTTCCGGCATGCGCAGCAACTAGGAGCTCGGTATGTCGTCATTGTCGGAAGAGAGTGGCCCCGGGTCAAATTGCAACGGTCAGCTCGCCATGAGGCATTTGTCTGCTCATATGAAAAACTTGCAGAGCATCTGAAAACTGAGCATCCTGTCGCTTACTAATGAGGTATCGAACTTGTAGCTGTGGGGCGCTTCGTCTTACACATGTTGGTATCGAGTCTACGCTTTGTGGTTGGGTAGACTCTCGCCGCGACCATGGCGGCGTAATTTTTGTGGATCTTCGTGACCGGGAGGGAAAAACGCAGGTGGTTTTTCGTCCAGAAGGCGGCGATGCTATCCTTAAGGAATTAGCACACAGCTTACATTCCGAAGATATCGTTCAAGTGGTAGGAAGGGTGACTGCTCGTTTACCAGGTACGGAAAATGGGAAACTAGTTACTGGAGAAATTGAGGTCGTTGCCTCCGCACTCAAAGTGTTTAGCCGAGCAGATGTACTTCCGTTCCTTCTTGACGATTCGGAAATTGCTAATGAAGACCTTAGACTTGCTTATCGCTATCTTGATCTTAGACATTCTCACATGGTACGCAACCTCCGCCTGCGCCATCGTCTTGTACAGAGCACGCGCCTGTACATGGACTCGTTGGGGTTCTTAGAAGTAGAGACACCAATCTTGACTAAGAGCACCCCTGAGGGGGCGCGTGAGTTTTTAGTTCCTAGCCGTCTCCATCCAGGTCGCTTTTATGCTCTCGCTCAGTCTCCACAACAGTATAAACAGCTGCTTATGATGGGATGCATCGAAAAGTATTTTCAGATTGCAAAGTGTTTTCGCGACGAAGATGGTAGGGCAGACCGCATTATAGAACTCACACAGATAGACGTCGAAGCCTCTTTTGTAAGCCGTGGAGATATCTTCCTCCTCATTGAGGGGCTAATGGAAAGAATTTTTCGAGACACACTAGGGGTACAAATTCCAACTAAATTCCCCCATCTGACCTATCGGCAGGCCATGGACCGCTTCGGAAGTGACAAGCCAGATACGCGGTTCGGTATGGAGTTGGCAGATATAAGTGACATTTTCCATCTGAGTAATTTTAGAGTGTTTCGCAACGTCTTGGATGCTGGAGGTTGTGTCAAAGCAATTAACGTTAAGGAAGGGATGTCCTGTACTACCATCGGTCGAATTGAAAAGCTTGAGCAAATTGCCCGCCAGCATGGGGCCCGGGGGATCTCCTTTGTTGGTGCAGAAAGTAGAGGGTGGAAATCCCCCATTGCAAAATTCTTTTCCCATTTGGAAAGAAATATGCTCACCAGCCGTCTATGTATTGAAGAGGGGGACCTCATTCTCTTTTGTGCAGACAAATGGCAGACTACCTGCGAGGCGTTGGGGAAAATCCGCCTCTACTTGTCAGAGGCCTTGCAACTAGTCACGGATACAAACCGCTGGGACTTTGCATGGATAGTGGATTTTCCTTTACTGGCTTTAGACGATACAGGAGAGAGATGGGTAACAGTACATCACCCCTTCACACGTCCTAAACAAGAAGATTTTCCTCTGCTGGATTCCGGAGAGTTTGGCCAGGTACGTGCAGAGTCCTATGATCTAGTAATTAATGGAGTTGAGATTGGTGGAGGGAGTCTAAGAATCCACGAACCGGATTTGCAGGTTAGAATCTTTGATGTGCTAGGGATATCTCCAGAGAGGCAGAGTCTACTTTTTGGTCATCTCTTGCGTGCTTTCCAATTTGGAACCCCACCTCATGGTGGTATTGCGATTGGAGTGGACCGACTAACAATGCTCCTGTGTAAGACTCCCCATATTCGGGATGTTATTGCCTTCCCAAAAAGCAGCCGTGGTCAGGATCTCCTCTTCTCCTCTCCTTCTACAGTAGAAGATTATCAATTGCGGGAACTTTCCATTCGACTGGACGGAAATCCACCCCCGTCTTAAATCTCTTACGTTAGGAAGAGGATCATGCCTCATTGGTAGGTATCGGTCTCACTCATGCGCAGTTTTTTTTTTGGGAATTTGGAAGGACCTTTCTCCTCTCCCTCTCCATTTTGGGGGGTTTTCCCTCTAGCCAATAGACAGGTTGTATTGACTTTCTCCTCCCTGAATGATGAACTTCGTGGTGCAGGCACAATGGTTAGCATAAGCTGGGGAGACTACTAAGGGAAAGGGAACCGAGGCAGTTTCTGTGGAAAGAATTAGCTCTGGCCGAGTCGCATTGCTGCTGTGCGATTGTTTTTTAATCAAAAGGGCACCAGCGTTCACTATGGCGGTTACCATAATCCAAATTGGAGACAGGCGCTTCGTGCTGGACCGCGACAAAGCTGAAGCGGCGTTTGCTGCCAAACGAGTTATCAACGGACGGAGAACGATGTTTTTCAATATTCTCCCTCTTAAGTACCAGTGGGCTTATGATCTATACAAGAGAATGAAAGCTAATCACTGGGAGCCGGAGGATATCCCCATGCAAAAGGATTGCGAACAGTGGGGAGACCTGGCTACTCCGGAGATTGAGCACTGGATCATTAAGATGGGTATCGGCTACTTTTCTGCAGCTGAGGGGATTGTTGGGGATAATGTCATGCATGTTGTTCGGGAGCTGGTGACGGCACCAGAGCTAAAACTGGTTCTGGGACGCCACGCTCATGAGGAGAATATCCACACCGACTCATTGGTGTATATGATCAGCTCCCTGGGAATCAATGCTCACGAATGTGAGGCGATGTTTGAGGATATTAGGACGGTCAGGAAAAAGACGGATTTTGTAGTAAATAACAGCCACAAAATGCGACGCAGTTTGGACCTGACAACTCGAACAAACAAGCAAGCATTGGCAAAAAACATTTTCCTCTTCGGACAGTGCGTAGAGGGGACGCAGTTTTTTGGCTTGTTTGGTCTTATTCTTGCTCTCTACCGCAACAATAAGTTTCCTGGCATTGGACAAATGTTCCGTTACACCCTGCGTGATGAGTCCAACCACATCGAACTGCTACGCAACCTGCTGATGGATCTCGTGGAAGAAAATCCGGAGATCTGGACAGAAACTTTTCGTTCAGACCTGAGGGCAACTATGGCCGAAGCTGTGCATCTGGAAAAGCAGTTTATTCAGGACTGTTTGCCAGTTCATGTGGTTGGTCTGACGGATCGGGAATTTAAGCTTTACATCGATTACATCGGAGACCGACGTCTTGTAGAGTGTGGATTACCCCCATTAAATGCGCCTATTGCCAATCCGTTGCCATGGATAGCCGAGATGATGGATATTAAAAAGGAGCAGAATTTCTTTGAGGGACGTGTTACCGATTACCAGAAATCTAATGTTTTGGTATCCTCCCCTGATGACGAACTTTAATGCACTTGCACTTTCCGGTGCCTCTGTCGCATGTCGGTTGACGGAAGGGGAGAGTTGTGCTACTTGAACACCTCGCCCAGCTTCCGTAAGAAGAGAGCTTGGTCGCAACTTGTTTTTTGGGAACTGTCCCTTTTTCCAAGAAGATCTTCCAATGAAGATCATCATGCATAGAAATGGTAGGGCATGCGGCTGAGTGCGAAAGGAGGTGGTAGGTGAAGCAGAATGCTTTTCCCTGCAAGGCTCTTCTCCCCCTTCCCTGGATAGAAAGCAAGGGAGTCTGGCCATCACCGTGGTTTTATCCTAAGGTGTCCCATCATAGAGACACCGAACGCTACTCATAGGGCGGAGTTGAATTATGGAGAAGCATTCCATATATCTGAGGATGACCTTTTTTACTTATCGAAATTGAAATCCCTCCCACGAGGGGCTACAGTAGCCACAGAAATGGCTCCCTCAGCACCGATCGTCTAAGGTATGCTGTTCCAAGCTCAATGGGGTGGTCTCGTTGTGCCTTGGAACGAAGCAAAGTCGGGACTGCTTTCTCCCGAAAAGGCTTTCCTCACTATGAAGAGCGTCCATCCCAAGTATCAAAAATCTCAGTTGCCGTTTTCGAGCGGTTTTAACAAAGCGGAGACGCCTTGTTGGTCTGTGCGTAGGACATGTAAGACATCATGGTACAAGAGGAGCTGATGTACGATGGTCACTACAGCGGAGCTGCAGAGGGTCACGTTCTTTGCCGTATTCAACGCTCCTGTTTACGATATGAAAACTCCGGGCAGGCTGTCCCTTTTCCAAGTGAGCAACAGGAGCCTCCCATTATCGTCCGTACTATGACAGGCCAAAGCGTCCTTTGGGATGGAAGCGATCTAGCACATCGCATTCAGTTTGCCTCAGTCGGCCTGGACCTTTGTCTAGACAGTAGACAGATTGAAAGTGAATTGCGTCGTTCCATTGGGGTAGAAGTCTCTGAGGACGTCCTCAGAAAAACTATCATTTTGAATGCAAAGACCCTGATCGAGCGTGACGCCGATTTCTCTAGGTTTGCGGGTCGTATTTTACTCTCCTACATTTATGAAGAGGTGCTCGATTGGAACGTTGTGCGCGACGGCATCGGAGGCCTAAAGGAAGCGCACTGCGAGGCCTTTAGCAAGTATTTAAGGCGGGCAATTACTATTGAGCGTTTAACTCCAAGATTGCTCTCTTATGACCTGGAACGTCTAGCTGATGCATTGGATCCCTTCGCAGATTTGGGCTTTGATTACCTTGGGATGCAAACCCTCTATGATCGCTACCTCATAGTAGACAAAACTGTGAAGCCAATCCGCCGTCTTGAGACCCCACAGTTTTTCTGGATGAGAGTAGCTATGGGTATCTTCCTTGAAGACTTTGGGGACCGTACTACCCTAGCTATCCAGCTATATCACCTCTACAAGAACAGGAGGTTCTGCTCCTCTACACCCACGTTGTTTAACTCTGGTACACTGCATAGTCAACTTTCCTCATGCTATCTCTATAAGGTGGACGATAGCATCGAATCTATTATGCAGCGGGGCATCGCGGACAACGCCTATCTTGCGAAGTGGGCCGGAGGACTGGGTGGATCGTGGACAGCAGTACGCGGCACCGGCAGTTACATCAAGGGAACCAACGGAGAAAGCCAGGGAGTGATCCCGTTCCTGAAGCTACATAATGACCAACTGGTGGCTGTTAACCAAGGTGGAAAACGTAAGGGATCCGGCTGTTCTTATTTAGAAACATGGCATAGTGACATTCTGGACTTCCTCAAGCTGCGTGTCAACACGGGTGATGAGCGACGCCGCACTCATGATATGAATACAGCAAATTGGATTCCGGATCTCTTTATGAAGCGCATGGAATCACGGAAAAACTGGACGCTTTTTCGCTCCAACGAGGTTCGAGACCTGCACGGACTTTACGGACGGTTGTTCGAAGAACGCTATCAGTATTACGAGGCCCTTGCACGTCAAGGTGAGATCTTCGGACAAGAGGTGCCTGCGATCGATTTGTGGAAGGAAATGCTCAGAATGGTCTTTGAAACAGGTCATCCATGGATAACTTTTAAGGACCCTTGTAACATTTGCTCACCGCAGGACCATGTTGGCGTAATCCATTCTTCAAACCTCTGCACGGAGATTACGCTTAATACCAGCGAAGAGGAGACAGCAGTTTGCAACCTGGGATCCATTGTCTTAGATAGCCATATTCTTGAAGACGGCAGCATTGATCATACAATGCTGAGAGATACTATACGCACTGCTATACGTGCACTAGATAATGTCATCGACATCAACTTCTACCCAATTGAAGCTGCTAGAAGGAGCAGTTTGCGCCACCGTCCTATTGGGCTGGGCGTGATGGGATTGCAAAATGCTCTACACAAGCGTGGGATTGGTTTCGCCTCACAGGAGGCCATAGAGTTTAACGACGAATTTATGGAAGTAATTGCTTTTCACGCCTATAGTGCCTCTAGCGATCTTGCAGCTGAACGGGGTACTTACAAGAGTTATGTAGGCTCCAAATGGGATCGTGGCCTGCTTCCCCAAGACACGATTGCTCTCCTAGAACAGGAAAGAGGGAGATCCATAGAAGTTCCAAGAAACCGGAGCAGGATGGATTGGAAAATCGTACGAGAAAAGATCCGCAAACAGGGGATGCGTAATTCGAATGTACTTGCCATTGCTCCCACCGCGACTATCTCCAACATCATGGGCACTACCCCATGTATTGAGCCAAATTTTCGCAACCTTTACGTGAAGAGCAATCTTGGTGGTGATTTTATTGTACTTAACAGGGAGCTTGTTCTGGATTTGAAAGCGGAAGGGCTGTGGAATCCGGAGATGCTCGATCAGCTCAAGTACTTTAACGGTGAGCTTAAAGACATTCCGAGTATTCCTAAGTCTCTTAAGGAAAAACATCTTACGGTGTTTTCCATCGATTTTAGTTATATTGTCGATGCTGCTGCACGTCGCCAGAAATGGATCGATCAATCCCAATCTGTGACCCTTTTTCTGGCAGATCCAGACTTAAAGACCCTTAGCCATATGTACCGTGCTGCTTGGAGAAAGGGGCTAAAAACAACTTATTATCTTCGCATACTGAGTGCTTCTGACATCGAAAAAATTACTCTCTCTGAGTCGAAGAAGAAGGTCCGAGGAACGGTGGCTAAAGCAGCTACAAGTGCGGCGGCAGCGTGCCCTCTAGAGACTCATCAGATCAGCTTCGAATGCGAGGCCTGCCAGTGACTTTTAACTTTTGGTAAAACTACCCGGAGCCTTCTTGTCTCGTGTGAGACACTCAGGAGTTGTGCTCCGAGAAAACTCCTTTTTCCTTCCAAGGCAATATTAAATCTCAGGCTGCGGTGGTTCCCCCATTGCAGTGCCAACTTCGCAACTCCCTGCGGAAGCATGCATGAGGAGGCAAGTCGTTTTTGCAGGCCCCGGTGTCATTTCCTTTAACTCGTCATAATTTCCTTTAGCTCGTCATAGATTCCAAAGCATATCGTGCTGCACCTAGAAGGGCGGTTTGATCGTTTAGGATAATTTTGATTGGCATGGCCTTCATTAGGGGACCCATCCTGCCCTTATCCGCAAATGCATGGAGAAAGATGGAGCTTTTTATATACTCAGCATTCCGTATAGGGATGCCTCCCCCTAGGTAGACCCCACCGGTAGCCATGACTTTTAGAGCTAAATTGCCAGCTTCTGCGCCCAAACATCCCACAAAGATTTCCATAGTTTGTACGCAAACAGGACATGTTCCTGCGTGAGCATACTTAGAAACAACATAGGCAGCATCTTGAAAGGCGACATGTTGCTCGGCCATTTCTTCTATCACCTTTGGTGAGGGCTCTATGCGGCCTGTACTCTGTAAAAAGTTAAAGATGTTCTGGATGCCTTGGCCGCTAATAATGCGCTCGTAGCTAACATGCCCAAATTGGCGTGTAAGGTAGCGTAAAAGCGCGATTTCCAGATCGCTGCGAGGAGAGAAATCTGCGTGCCCCCCCTCACAGGCCCAAACCTGATGGCGTTTTCCGTCCCAGTAGATGCCAGCCTCACCCAGCCCCGTTCCAGGGGAAATGACACAACGGTTACTAGCATTCAGTTCAAGATTGCCTTCCTGAATGGTCAGGAAATCAGAGAGTTTCAGTTCCGTGATTCCATGCGCATTTGCGGCTAAGTCATTAATAAGATGCACCGAGGGGATAGAGAACTCCTCTGCAATTTCCTGGCTGTGAATACTCCAAGGTAGGTTGCTCAATTTAACCTCATCTTTACGGACAGGCCCAGGCACTCCAAAGCATGCCGCCTGAATGGGATAGGTCTCTCTAAAGAGAAATCCACGCAAGATTGTGTTTAGGCGCGGATAGGAGGCGCTTGGATATCGGCGGGTTCTTAGTAGCACTAGGTGTTTTCCTGTTTTATTATGGTCCACACTAAAGAGGGCGATGATACACTTCGTGCCGCCAATATCTCCTGCCAGAATGTATTCTGATCGATGAGGAGGCATGGAGAGGGTATGGTGTGGCGGGGTCTCGTTGCTTTGTTAGAGCAAAGGCAGACAATGCCATTGATATCTAGAGTTGGCAATAAGGATGATGGATAGGTCCTCCGTTCAGAAATTGATAAACAATTGCCTCATGGTGCCGCTTCCCGACAAGATGGAGAGCATCATTCTGGATGACGCCACTAAGCTCGGCATTAATAGATTTCTTCTGGATATTCTTCGCAAGCATGATAGACTCCGGAGTACTCTCCTATGCAAAGAAAAAGTGCTTTCTCTCGCCGGATTCCAGACCTCGTGACAGAGGAGCTTGTTGCTGCTCTTCTCAAAGGAAATGATACCTTTGAGTTCAAACATCTGTTTGAGATCGTCCACGAGAGATTACGTGCTCGAAATGCTGCGAGTGGTGGTGAGGAGATGTTGCGCTTAAGAGCTTACGAAAAACTCCAGAATCTTGTCTCCCGCGGAATGGTCAAAAAAAGTGGCAGAAAGTATAGTGGGTTGGCCCCTTTAGCTAAAGCGTCGACTGCTGCGGATGTTCCTCCGCTAGCTGTCAGATAGAAAGTAAACTCCTCTTCCAGGAGGCATCAGGAGACAGTCCTAAGCTGGGTTGCAATCGTCTCTGTCGACCTGCTTCTCCCCCTGCTCCACGTAAGATGCTCCTCCAAAATGTTCCGCAGTTCAGAGTGGAAGAGGTGTTGGGGGTCCGTGTGATCAGACCAGGAAAGAAGTGACATCTCGGTGGATGTGTTACGAGGCCAAGCCGGCCTCTACCCCTTCGAGAGTTTTCCGAAGACTTGGGTAGGGTAGGGTCTAGTGGAAGATGGGAGAAAACATTCTGGAGACGCTCCCCCCCGGTACGTGGTGTCCAAACCCGATGCCCCAAAAAGCACAAAGCTTTGCAACCGCCGGTATTGCGGAAAATTCCTAAGAGGAACCGGCAAGTATGGCACGGGCTACCATGCTCTGCCAGAGCTCATTCTTGTGAAAGATGTCAATGCTTTGGCGTATAGAATCCAAGAACGCGTTTGGTGTGGAATCATAAAAGAAAAATCCATATCCCGTATTGCTGATCTCATCATACTCCTGCACTAGCCTGCGGAGGTCCCTTTTGGCGTAGGCGACTGGAATAGTTCCGCACCTCAATGCCTGCGTCAGAAGGGTACCACCCAATTCCTCTAGTGGTGCAGGCGCTAAGAGCATGTGAGACCCTCTGATAACGTGGCGCACTCGCAAGCTGTCATATTCCTGCAAATAGGAGAACTTGGAGACATGTTTTCGGGCAACAAATCTAAGTGTAGATCCATCCTTGTCCCGGACACTGCCCAGGATAATAAGGCGCACATCTTCAGCAAGAAATCGGTCCAGAATAGGTAACAAAATGTCCATCCATCTATCTCTTCTCACTATTTGACCGATCAAAACAAAGACAGGTCCCTGAGGAAAAGAAGCAAGCCGAAGTGAAGAAAGAAGCCCAGCCATACACAGGAACTTATCGCCCTGATCTACCCCCGCACTATGTGCCTTGAATGACGACGGCTGATCTTTGCTAAGGCGCTGGGCTATACCGTCCTTCCCTTTCTGCTGAACGTCTAACTTCTTGCCAGCCTTTTCGGGAGAAAGCACCCACCCAGGGGCAATAGCAGAGCCGTTGACCCCCATCGGGGGATGTGTACGATTAGAAAAGCGCAAAGGCAAAAACACCTACGGTAAAATTAATGGCATGGCACGGATGGCAGTTAACCGACGAGAGTATCGTAGCCATCGGGCACGTGGTCCATAGCCTTAGTCTGATCCATTCGAGTAAGTGCGTGAATTACACCCCTTGTCCTTGCGCGAACTTGCACTAATGGTGATGGAGAGGGTTTACAACTACGTTCAGCACCAGGGGCTAGATGGAAAAAAGAAACCTAAGGGGCCTAAAAGAGAAGAAGATGGAATTGCTCCGGGCTCTCAATGTCGCGCAACAGACCAACCAGAACGAGAAAACCAGGTATTGCCACAGTATTTTTTCATACTATAGAGAGAACCTAGGTCGGCAACTTGAAGGGTGGAACCAATGTTTTTTCTATAATTTTTATAGATTTCTTTTTCTCCTCCTCAAAAAAACAAGGAGACAAAGTAGGTAAGCGTACGGTTTTCAGAAATTACCAATAGCTGTTTTCAGGGATGCCATGGTGTGACTGCGGTTCGCTCTAGAGATAAATTCTACTGGGATGCTTGCTGGGCAGACGGCTTCACATTCATAAAAGTTGGAACATCCTCCAAACCCCTCGGCATCCATGGCACGTATCATATTGAGAACACGCTGCTGCGCTTCCAGTCTCCCTTGCGGTAGGAGTTCTAGGTGTGTCACTTTTGCAGCGACAAAGAGCATGGCGGAACCATTTGGACAAGCGGCCGCACAAGCTCCGCAACCGATGCATGCTGCAGCATCCATAGCTAATTCGGCGTCAGCTTTTGGAATGGGATGAGCGTTTGCATCCGAGGCGGAACCAGATCGTCCGCTAATGAAACCACCCACCTGGATGATACGGTCGAATGCAGAGCGGTCGACAGAAAGATCACAGAGAACAGGGAATGAACTGGCACGAAAGGGTTCGACGTAAATGGTTGAACCGTCAGAAAATTTCCGCATATAAAGCTGACAAGTAGTTTCGCCTCCTGTACGGCCACAGCCATGCGGAATACCATTGATTGTCAGGCCGCATGTCCCACAGATTCCCTCCCGGCAATCATGATCGAACTGGATAGGAAGCTCCCTCTTGGAAGTAAGCTCTTCATTGACAATGTCTAGCATTTCTAGAAACGAAGCCCTAGATGGAATGTTCCTTGCCTCATAGTCTACCATCCTCCCGGACGCGTTTGGGCCAGCTTGTCTCCAAACTTTAAGGTGAAAATTCATGGCTGCAGCAAATAGCGGCTCTATTTGTAACTTCGTGTGCTAAGCTGGATAGACTCATACACGAGATGCTCCTTTATAAGAGAAGGGGTGGTGTGTTCCCCGTTAAATTTCCATGCTGCCACGTAGGCATAATTCTTGTCATCGCGGAGAGCTTCTCCATCACCTGTTTGGTGCTCTACGCGGAAATGACCCCCACAGGATTCCTCTCGGTGGAGGGCGTCAGAGCAAAGAAGCTCTCCAAACTCTAAAAAATCAGCCACGCGGCCAGCCTTTTCCAAAGACTGATTAAACCCTTCCCCAACACCAGGAACACTAGCATTCCTCCAGAATTCTTCGCGGATTTTAGGGATTTCCTCTAGAACCCTCTGCAGGCCTTTGCAACTACGCGACATGCCGCAATTGTCCCACAAGAGCAGTCCTAACTCACGGTGAAAAGAGTCCGCTGAACGATTCCCACGGATAGAAAGTAGTTGTGCAGTGCGAGCATTCACCTTGCGTTCTGCTCCACGAAAGGCAGGATGGTCAGGCGAAGGACGTTGGACTCCCAATTGAGTAACAAGATAAGCCGTAAGAGTATAGGGAATGATAAAATAGCCATCTGCGAGCCCCTGCATAAGCGCGCTGGCTCCGAGCCGATTAGCGCCATGGTCAGAGAAATTGGCCTCTCCCAAGACATAAAGACCAGGAATGTTACTCATCAGATTATAGTCTACCCAAAGCCCACCCATAGTATAATGGGCCGCCGGATAGATGCGCATTGGAGACTCATAAGCGTCCTCACCGGTGATGTTATTGTAGATTTTGAAAAGGTTGCCGTAGCGTTCCTCGATTGCGGAGCGTCCTAATCTTCTCAGGGCGTCACTAAAGTCAAGGTACACGCCGAGGCCTCCTGGGCCAATTCCACGTTTCTCATCGCAGACCTCCTTCGCACTACGGGAGGCAATGTCGCGCGGAGCCAGGTTGCCGTAGCTGGGATATTTACGCTCAAGATAGTAATCTCTTTTGATTTCTGGAATGCCTCCAGGCGGAGTGAGGCAATCCTCTTTGTCTTTGGGTACCCACACTCGACCATCGTTACGCAGCGATTCAGACATGAGGGTTAGCTTAGACTGGTAATCTCCACTAACAGGGATACAGGTGGGATGGATTTGAGTGTAACAGGGATTAGCAAACAAGGCGCCCCGCTTGTAAGCCCTGTATGTAGCGGTCACATTGCAGCCCCTCGCATTTGTTGAAAGGTAGAAAATATTGCTGTATCCACCGGTGCAGAGGAGCACTGCGTCAGCCGCGTGGCTATCTACTATTCCAGTCACAAGGTCGCGTACGACAATGCCTTTAGCATGTCCACCCACCAAAACTAGGTCGAGCATTTCTGTGCGCGGAAACATCTTAACCTGCCCTAAGGCAATCTGGCGCTGTAGCGCTTGATAGGCACCTAGCAGGAGCTGTTGTCCAGTCTGGCCACGGGCATAAAAGGTCCTGGAGACCTGAGCCCCCCCGAAAGAGCGATTGGCCAAAAGTCCACTGTACTCGCGGGCAAAGGGAACCCCCTGTGCAACACATTGATCAATAATGAACGTACTTACCTCAGCAAGACGATATACATTGGCCTCGCGTGACCGGAAGTCCCCGCCTTTGATAGTATCGTGAAAGAGGCGAAAGACACTGTCGCCGTCGTTTTGATAGTTTTTTGCGGCATTGATCCCCCCTTGAGCTGCAATGCTGTGAGCACGCCTGGGGCTATCTTGATAACAAAAACACCTCACCTGATACCCCTGTTCACCCAATGTTGCTGCTGCTGAAGCCCCGGCTAGACCACTTCCCACCACTAGTATCTTTAACTTGCGCTTATTGGCAGGACTTATCAGCTCTGTGGTATCCTTGAACAAGGCCCACTTTTCTTCAAGGGGCCCCCCAGGGATTTTCGGATCCAGCGTCATCTTGTCATCTTATGCAGTCACCACCTAGCCCAAAAAATAGAATGGAGAGAGGGATAGAGATATAACCCGCAAAAAGCGTCCATGCAACGAAATGGCCAGCAGCACAAAAGATTGGCTGAAACTTTCGGTTGGAAATGCCCAATGTTTGGAAGAGGCTTCCAACACCGTGACTTAGATGGAGAGTAAGCAGGAAAAGCCCAATAACGTATAGCCAGGCAATGAAGGGATTACGAAATCCATGAGCAACCATGCTGAAGATATCACGTTCCCCCTCAGGGGTCTTTAAATGTGCATACGCAGGCTGCACAAGCCCCCATGTGAAATGGCAAAGATGAAACAAGACAAAGATAAAGACGCTGACCCCGCTCAGCCGTACTGTACGGTTAAAGAACTTTGTTTGAATGTGTGTGCGAAAAACATTTTTAATAGTAGCCTTTGCAGCTCTCCTCCATAGGACCGCGGCGAAATAGACATGAAAGAAGCCTGCCACTAACAGAACGATCCGAACCATCCAGAGGAAAGGCCAAAAATCTCGTAGATGCTTCCCATAGCTGTTAGTCCAGCCAGGTCCCATATACACAGTCAAGTTTCCCAACAAATGCCCGAACAGGAAGGATAGAAGAATAATTCCAGTAAGAGCGACGACGATTTTCCTTGTTACGGAAGAAAGTGTCCAAGCAAAGGAACCCAGCGGTTGAGAGTTGCCCTGCAAGGTAGTCCGTATTGGAAGAGACGACATGTTCCAGGCGTTCCGTTAGTTTTAGGTGTTCTGTTACCCTCATTAGAGGGAATGTTCAATACTTCTTTTAGCAATCCTGCGCTTACGATCCACAAGACAGCAGCCTAGCAGTCTATTTAAGAATTTATTCATGACAGCTCTTTCTGGGCAACCTCCTAAATACGCCCCTAACTTTAGACATAGCTGCTGTGGTGCCTGGGTGCCTACAGGCCTGCCTCCTTCTTCTTCCGAGAACATAGTTAAAGAGCGAACAGCGTTCGAAGCAATTCAGGCATTGTGGACCAAGAAGAGGATACAGTCCTGCCGCACTAAGAGGGGTGTGCGAGATTCGCGGTGATCTGTTTATGGGGAGGTACTTTCAGAGTAAAGACCGCTACTATCTGAAGAAGAGAGGATCGATGCCTTATCAAGGGGGTACAATAGTAGATTGGGCTGCTCTCGGGTTGCCTTTCCAATCACAAGGAGAGAAGGCTATAGGAGTGCTTGGAGAGCAAGTTGGCAGCTTAAAGATCCCTGACTGCCAAGGAACGGTTGTCGACACTTGTTTTCCCCCTTCAGTGGATGACAGCTCTCCATTATGCCTTCTTTCCTATTACCTTTGTCCCCAGTGTTGAAACCGAGGAAGCAGGCAGGCTTCTTCTCGATTACAGGCGAGAGAAGGTCACAAGTTACGAGTATAGGGGATGAGAGGGAACGTGAGAGGTTTACTCACTCTTGCACACGGGGATGCGGAATTCGGAATTGTTCGTTGGACGAGTGGTAGATAGTAGACCAAAGTACCTTTCTGCACGACATCGGGAGCATCTAAGAGTGGATGAGAATCAACTATTGGAGTACCCTCCGGGAGGGGTGGTTCTCTCTACAGCTCCCCCGAAACAGAAACGGGAAGCACTAGGATAACTCGTATGTACACAGTTCTTGTCTTTACCTTGATTGGTTTTTCACTTTTGTCGGCGGAAGTACTTTTTTCCAGCATGATACTGGGTGTTCTGGGACTTGTGGCGCTTCTTACAGCAATGGTACTCGGATACACAGAATATGGCCCCGTTTGGGGAAGCTGGATTTTTTCTGGAGTGGGGATGCTTTGTTCAATGGGGTTCCTTCTGTGGCTGAGAGTCATTGCGCATTCCCCACTTGGAAAGTGTATTTCCAATCGGGAATCCCTCTCATCCCCTTTGACAAGCAGTCCTCGTATGATAGGGGTTCGTGGCGTCGCTCTTTCTGCATTGCGTCCTACGGGTATTGCTTTTGTTGAGGGGAAGCGACGAGATGTTATAAGCGACGGATCTTTTATCGCTGCTGGCTCATCTATCACGGTGATTGCTGAGAACGGACAAAAGCTGATTGTACAAGCGTCGAGCTGTGGTAAGCTCGCAAGAGCCGCGGATGAATATGAGCCTAATGGCTAAGGGTTAACGATGGATATTTCCTCCTACTTTTTTTCTACCCTTCTGGTTACAACAATTGTCCTCACACTGTTGTTCTCCCTCGTTCTCGCCAATTTTTTTGGGGTGTGGTTACGTGCCAAAATTGCAGACGCCTCAGTTCCTTTTTCCAAGCTTATTGGAATGAGATTGAGACGAGTGCCGGTGGGACTTATCGTGGACAACCGTATCACGGCCCTTAAGGCTGGTTTGGAGGCGGATACTGATTTGCTGGAAGCTCACTACCTAGCAGGTGGCAACGTGACCCACATCGTACTTGCCCTCGTCGCTGCAGATAAAGCCGATATTACCCTGAGTTTTAATCGTGCCTGCGCTATCGATCTTGCTATAAAGGGGACTAGCAAAACTGTGTTGGAAGCTGTACGTACCAGCATTAATCCAAAGGTGATTGATTGTCCTAGTCCTTCTACCGGGAAGGCGACTATCGATGCTGTTGCATGTGACGGTATCGGGGTAAGGGTGCGTGCGCGGGTGACAGTGCGTTCCAACCTCGATCGTTTTGTAGGTGGAGCTACTGAAGAGACTATTATTGCACGTGTCGGAGAGGGCATTGTTACGGCTATTGGTTCCTCCCTGTCCTACAAAGATGTTTTGGAAAATCCCGATCGCATTTCTAAAGTAGTCCTTGGGAAAGGACTGGATAGCGGTACCGCATTCGAAATTCTGTCGGTGGATATTGCTGATGTAGATGTTGGTGAAAACGTCGGCGCCAAGCTACAGGTAAAGCAGGCAGAAGCAGATAAAGTGGTCGCCCAAGCAAAAGCGGAAATGCGTCGGGCGGCAGCGGTTGCCTCTGAGCAAGAAATGAAAGCAAAGACGCAGGAGATGCGGGCCAAGGTAGTAGAGGCTGAGGCACAAGTACCACGAGCAATGGCAGAGGCCTTTCGAAGTGGAAATTTGGGCGTTTTCGACTACCTACGTATGAAAAACTTGCAGTCAGATACTCACATGCGAGAGGCCATTGCAGAAAGTCCTCTGTCGGAAGGAAATAAGCAGTGAAAACAGTGTTCCTTCCAGTTGAACTATGGCAAATCCTGCTGCCAGCCGTGCTCTTTTTTATTATGATGCTACTCAGGGGTAAGTTCCAGTTCGGGGGGGATGTCCTAGAAAAAATGGCGGGGCCGCCGAGGACTCCTACAGAGGTCTCTCGGAAAGAGTTGATGGAGGCGTTAGGTCTACCAGAAAGTGTGGTGCCGCCGGATCCTCTGTCAAAGAAAGAGCTTCCTCTACCCGAAAGATTATCCTCTGCACCGCCCCCCTCCAAAAAATCTTGGCAACCCATAGGCGCCACACCTTCTCTTGTTGAGGAGAAAACAGCCTGGCAGACAAGACAACAGCCTTCATCCTCCTTTCAGGTGTTGGATCAGGCGTCGCTTCGGCATGCCATCGTTGCACGAGAGGTGCTTGGTCCTCCAAAGACTTTTGCAGCCCTCTTAGGCGGTGCTCTGGATACCCGTTAGGTCCGCTGGCAGCTTTATCTGCAGATGAGGGCTTTCGTCGCACACCATATTTTTTGCGCTCTACTTAGTGCATAATGCTTCGTGAGGGACTGAAATCCGTCTGCTTCCATTAGGGAAAGTAGCGCTTCATAGGCAAAACGCATGGCTTCTGCTGAGAGGAGGTTTTGGCGGTCTGATCGAGGGAGAACCATTTTTGCCTCATTGAAAAGCTTGCGGATACACTGACTCTCGTACCTCATAAGTTCGTTAAACCTGGGCTCGGGCTCTCCGCGAAGAAGAGCCTGGCGAGTAATCTGAAAATGTTGGAGGTTTTCCTCTGGTATATAAACCCGACCAAGCTGGGCGTCTTTACCAAGATCGCGTAGGATGTGTGTTAATTGGAGTGCTAATCCAAGCATTTCAGCGTAGATATGGCTTCGTGGATCTTTACATTCAAAGATCTGGAGACTGATCAGTCCTACCGTACTCGCCACACGCCAGCAATATCGGTGGAGCTCTGAAAGAGTTCGGTATGAAACTGGATGGAGATCAGAGGTAACTCCGTGGAGAATTTCTAAAAAGAGAGCAGGATTCAATGCTCGACGGAAGATCAGATCGGAGAGTTCACTGGGAAACGAGGAGTAATCGTGTGCGACAAAGGCATTAGCCCAGTTCCCCAACAAACTGGATTTCTCTTCTGTTGACAGACTGGGACTATCAGCAATATCGTCCACTAACCGGCAGAATTTATAAAGTGTGCGAATATCGGCTAACTTTTGTCCCCGTAAGAGTGAAAAGGCAAACACAAGATTCGATACTTTCTTAGCAGAAGCGGTCCAGGATGTCATAAGAGCTATGGGAGATAGCAGATAAACTTATTTTAGTCTCAATGAGACGTCGGAGAGGTAGGTTCTCTTCCACTGCCTCTCATGTTGGGAGCGGGCCTTCCTAGGTGGGGGTTGTGCCCTGAGTCCGACGGACTCAAGAATTCCCCCTATCTTTCCCCTTAAAGAAAGGGGGCACTTTCCAGGGGATGACTTTAGCTAATTGGATCACTTTAGTTAGAATTTTTCTCATACCGGTTTTTGCCTTTTTGGCTAACCATTATGGTATGAGCGTTGTGGAGGAGAGTCCAAGGGAGTGGCGACGCTTAATAGCGAGCGGAATTTTTCTTCTAGCTTGTGCTACTGATGCTTTAGACGGTTGGGCGGCCAGACGGCTCGGAGGGCATACCCGACTGGGAAGTATCCTAGACCCTATTGCAGACAAGGGGCTTTTGCTCACGGCAATTTTAACTCTCAACTTTAGCAAATGGCCCATGGCACTACCGCTGTGGTTTACACTGCTAGTTATAGCTCACGATTTAGTGCTACTCCTCGGCTGCAGTTTGTTGTTTTATACCACGGGCAGCGTTGATATTCGGCCTAGTTCCTTGGGAAAAATATCGACAGCATTCCAGATGCTAGCAGTAGGGTGGACTATGCTGCAGTTTCCACTGTTCTGCTATCCTGTGTGGATCGCAGGAGTCTGCACTTTTGTTAGTGGGACGGATTATGTTTACCGTGGTACACTCCTCCTCGGTAGTGCGTATAAAGGCCTTGAGCGAAAGGGGTAGGAGCACGGCAGACGGTAGAACAAATCGGACAGAAAAAATGAAAACAGGCAGGTCATTTTCACACTTATACCGCGAAGCTGGTGTTATTTCACCTGGCCACTTTAGTACAGGGTCTGTAGCTATCGTAGGCCGTCCCAACGTAGGAAAGTCAGCCCTATTCAATCGCCTTGCAGGGGCAAGAATCTCTGTTGTTCACAGTCAGCCAGGAACAACCAGGGATTTTATCGTTGCCATTTGTTATCTGGGACAATTTCCCTTTAGGATCGTGGACACTGGTGGAATTGGCGCAGAACGGGGTTCAGATTTTTCTGCTAAGACTACCACTGCTTCAGAAACAGCGATGCAGGAGGCAGAATTACTACTTTTTGTGACGGACGCCCAAACGGGGATTGTGCCATTGGATGAAGAACTCTCCAAGCGGCTGCGAGCGACCGTTGGGCAGCCCTCAATACTAGTAGTCAATAAAATTGACCACGAGCGACAGGAGAGCATGCTGGCGGATTTTGCAAGCTTAGGGTTTGAGTTTTGCATAGGAGTAAGTGCTATCCACGGACGTGGAATTACGGCACTAGTGCTGTGTATTGATCGGCTGTTGTCTGGCAAAACCAAACAAGTTACACAGTGGAAAAATGTTCCACGTGTTGCGATTGTTGGTCGCCCTAACGTAGGAAAGTCTTCTCTAATTAATGCCATTCTTGACGAGAATAGGATGATTGTGAGCGAGGTGCCAGGTACCACCAGAGATGCTGTAGACATTACCTGCACTTGTCACGGAGCCCACTACACACTCTGTGATACAGCGGGAATACGCCACCCTTCCAAGGGAAGAGCTTCCATAGAGGCTTTCAGTATAATGCGTTCGATAAACACTATCGAACGTGCCGATATCTGTTTGCTGGCACTAGACGCCCAGCTGGGTGTAACGAGCCAGGACAAAAAGATCGCAGGCCTTGTTCAGAAGGCGTCCAAGGCAGTAATCATCCTCCTCAACAAATGGGATTTGGTAAAACCGCAGCGTTGGCAGCAGAAATTTCTTCATGAACTCACAGAGGAGACGAGGCGCAACTTGTTCTTCATAAGTTTTGCGCCCGTGATTACACTCTCCGCAAAGACACGCGAGCACATTCAGCGCATCTTTCCTACTATCCAAAAGATCTCCCAGCATGGAGCGCACCGAGTCGGAACCGGAGAGCTAAACCGCTTGCTACAGGAAGCTCTGAGGAGGCATCCCCCAGTATACAGGAATAACAAGCGGCTTAAGGTTTACTATTCCACTCAAGTTCGTCCTGAACTCCACCATCCGTTTTCTGCTCCCCGCTTTCTACTTTTTGTGAACGACCCTAGGCTGTTAGCAAGCTCCTACCGGAGCTATCTAATAGGCCAAATTCGCAAACACCTAGGGCTCCCCGGGTTGCCAATCGAGCTCCTCTTGCGTGGGAAAGAGGCGAAGGACTAGCAGCGCAAGGCACAGGTGCTGCCCCCTCTCGCTCTAACTTTGGCCAAAAAAACTTGTGGAAGACATCCCCGTGCCCTTTTTAGCGTGTCTTTAGCGTCTCCGCTCATCGGCAGCAGCACAAGGAGAATTTAGTGGGATATCCGTTATATCTGTCGTCCCATGGGAGGCCTCTACCAGCTTGCTGGAGAGCAGATAGCGCTCTAGCTCCTCTCCGCTAATATCTGCTAGCATGTGGCCGTTTACCGCCACACAAGGAGAGAGGGATTGGCCACTCTCCTGTTCCATTTCCCGACGGAACTGAGGGTTGGCGGTAATGTCTTTCTCTTCATAGGGAAGCGCGTACTTTGCAAGGACAGCGCGCACCCCATTGCTCCATCCACAAGAGGGCTTTAGGTATGCAGTTATTTGTAATTTCTGTTTCATGTTAGCTATTTTTCTTCTTGGAATCGCTGGGATGGTATTCCTCCTCTGCGGCTTGAAAGGCCTGGGCCAGGCCCACCATGTCTTCTCCGGGTCGCAGACCGCCAAAAGCTTCGCCTTCCCGTCGTAAATCTTCCTTACTGTAACTAGCTGCCTTAATTGAAAGACCAATGCGCCGTTCATTTTTATCCACTTTAATGACGCGAGCTTCCACTTCATCCCCGACCTTAAGGAACTCCTTTACCTTGTCCACATGATTCTCGCTAATTTGAGAGATATGAACCAGCCCATCAGTACCACCTTCCAGTTCTACAAAAGCGCCAAAACTAGCGATCTTAGTGACAGTTCCATGGACAAGGTCCCCGGGATGGAAGCGCTTATCCATTTCTTTCCATGGGTCCTCCTCGAGGTGTTTATAGCCAAGGCTGATACGCTGGTTCGACTTATCGATATCGATAACAACTGCCTCAACTTCCTGGCCTTTTTGCAAGATCTCACTAGGATGGTTGATTTTTCGCGTCCAGCTTAGGTCCGAAACGTGTACCATGCCATCAATACCATCCTCTAACTCGACAAAAGCCCCGTAGGCAGTCATGTTTCGTACCTTTCCAGACACTTTCTTACCAATAACGTAACGTTGCTCAATCTCATCCCACGGGTTAGGTGTTAATTGACGCATCCCCAAGGAAATTTTTTGCTCCCCTTTATTTACACCTAGTACGACTGCTCGGACCCGTTGCCCAAGATGAAGAACATCTGAAGGTCGTGCAATACGCTCAGTCCAAGATAACTCGGAAACGTGGATCAACCCTTCTACCCCTTCCTCAACTTGCACGAAGGCCCCGTAGGGCATTAGATTGGTGACGGTACCATCAACGATCTGCCCGGTAGGGAAGCGCTCCTCAATTTTTTCCCAAGGATTGTCCTGGGTCTGTTTAAGGCCAAGAGATACACGCTCTTTTTCCTTGTTGACGTCCAGCACAATCACCTCCATGGATTGTCCTACCCTTAGCACCGCGCTAGGGTGGTCCACTCGGACCCAAGAGATATCAGTGACATGGAGTAGGCCGTCAATGCCGTCCAAATCGATAAATGCGCCAAAGTCGGTGATATTCTTGACGACACCCCATACTTTGTCCCCAACTTGGACCGAGCTCAGAAACGTTGAGCGCTTCTCGGAGCGTTCCCTCTCGATGATTTCACGACGACTCAGGACCACGTTTTTGCGGTCCTCATTGATCTTTACGATTTTGAAGTCGTAGACATTACCAACGAATTGCTGTAGGTCCCGCGGGGGGGTAACGTCAATCTGTGAAGCCGGCAAAAAGGCCTCCACGCCCACGTTGACCATAAGGCCACCCTTAACGATTCCCTTGACTTTTCCCTGAACCAGGCCTTCTCTTTGGAAGACGGAGACGATCTTTTCCCAATTCTGGCGCTGGGCTGCCTTCTCCTTAGAGAGGATACACACTCCCTCCTCATTCTCTAGCCGCTCAAGCAGAACCTCGACCTCATCGCCAACCTCCACTGCTGCCGGATTATCAAACTCTGTAGCTGGGATGATACCCTCAGACTTATATCCAATATCCACTAAAAATTCCCTTGGGCGAACCTCAAGTATGAACCCCTTAATAATACTTCCCTCTCTATAATTTTTGACGGATCTAGCTATTAATTCCTGTAATTCTGCCTGTTCGGCCATGATATGAAAGTTATGTTGAGTAGGCACGCAAGGGGCCCCCAAGGGCACTCTCCCATCTACTCTTTCCTAAAATTGGAAAAGCCGCGGATTGCGCTGTTTTTGGCAACGCCTAACCACTTACCGTTGTAGAGCAACTCAATCAAGTATTTTGTTGGCTACTACAAACACCTCCATTTTGCGCCGTATGCCTCGGTGAGACGATCTGCCTCCGGAGAACCCCAACTTCCAGCTGGGTAGAAGGCGATATCTTTCGCGGAGAAGGTGTTCCAGTGGGAACGGATACCATCCACAAATCTCCAGGCTTCCTCTACTTCATCTCGACGAGCAAAGAGCGACGCATCGCCATTTATAGCGTCTAATAGAAGTCGCTCGTAGGCTTCTGGGGTGGCCCTTCCGAAGGAAGTGCCATAATGAAAATTCATCTTAACCGGCTGGATCCGCACGGTAGAGCCTGGCAGTTTGGCACTCACTTGAAGAAAGACACCTTCATCGGGTTGAATACAAATAGCCAAGACGTTCTCCTCTACTTCTTGGGTGGCCTTCTTAAAGAGAATATGTGGGACACCTTTAAAATGGACGGCAATTTCTGTTCTCCGCTTGGGAAGACGCTTGCCAACTCGAATAAAGAAGGGGACCCCGGCCCAGCGCCAGTTGTCAATATTCACGTGGAGGGCCACAAAGGTTTCTGTACAGGACTGTGGAGACACGCCATGCTCTTCACGGTAAGCAAGCGCTTCCTGACCACTAATAGTGCCAGCCGTGTATTGGGCCCGTACCACATAGAGAGGTACCTCATCTCCTATGATAGGACGTAAGGAGCGCAACACCTTGACTTTTTCATCACGAATGCTATCAGCTCCTAGATCAATTGGCGGTTCCATCGCGATGAGACAAAGAAGCTGTAGTAAATGATTTTGTACTATGTCTCGCAGGGCACCTGCCTGCTCATAATAGCCCGCACGACCTTCCACACCAATAGTTTCACTTGCCGTAATTTGCACGTGGTGAATGTAACGAGCATTCCATACCGCTTCAAATAAGGCATTTGCAAAGCGGAGCACCATGATATTCTGGGCAGTTTCCTTTCCAAGATAATGGTCAATGCGATAAGTGCTATGCTCCGGACAAACTCCCTCAACTAGCGAGTTCAAGCGCTGAGCGCTCAATAGGTCTGTTCCAAACGGCTTTTCTATGACGACGCGTGTCCAACCATTGGCTCGGGTTGTGTTTAACTTGCTCATCCTAAGATTCTCCAGGATTACTTCAAATTGCTCAGGAGCTGCTGCCAGATAAAAGAGACGGTTACCGCGTGTCTCCCGTTGTGCATCCAGCATATCTAGAGCCTTCGAAAGAGAAGTATACTGCTCTGGATCCCCAAATGCTCCCCTAGAATAGTAAATCGAGGAAGCAAAGCGTTCCCAACGTGCTCTATCGATCTTCTGGCGGGAAAATTTCTCTGCCGTTTCTTTCAGCTCGGAACGGAACTGTTCGTTGGATTTCTCTCTCCTAGCAAATCCCAGTATGGTCAGCGCCGAGGATAAATTGCCATCTATCCAAAGATTGTAGAGCGCTGGGATAAGTTTGCGGTGTGTAAGATCACCAGTGGCCCCGAAGATGATAAGAGTACAAGGCTGTGATGGCATGAACCAATAAAGTAAACACCAATTATGGAATTAGGCCGGTGGACTTAACCCTTAACCAACAGCCTCCATAAAGCCACGCAGCATAGCTCATATGCTTCCTACAGTCGACATAATTCAAACCGTGTGAAGGGAGGCTTCATCCAGTTGCCAAAGGTTGGGTTGGTAGGTCTCCAGAGGCTATGCATGCCGCTCTTTTTCTTGCTTGCTGGAAGCCCTGTGGAAGCCTCTCTAGCTAATCCACCAGCGAAACGGGTACTTTTATCTGGCTTGCAGAGATTGGCATCCTTACGCCATAAAGCGTCCATCTGGTTATTTGATTCCCTTTTCTATCTTGTAGACCTCTTTGTAGTGCAGCCCTAAAAGCACAGGAGACTATGTAACACTTACTCTAGATGTAGAGTTATGGACGAGTAGTAGAACGGCCCCCACAGGGAGGAGAGACCATATTGCCTTGAAGCCACTGTCCACAGAGACCTTGCAAGAGCCTTAGCAAGCTAAGCTCCAGAGAGTTCACTTCGAACTAAGAAAAGACCAACGAACCACATGCATGCCTGCTCACCCCTCTCTCTGTATCTCTTGGTTCTCCCTTAAGGTTGGCATACCCTGTTATATCCCGGATAATCCCCACCTACTCTTGCTAGGAACAATCTCCCCAGATACCTTGGAGCAACTTGAGAAATTGCGTGAGAAAATGGCCCCTACTGGATAGTATGTGGTTTCTCACTACGAGAGAGCCATCGGAAACAGCTTCATATAAAAAAATATGTACCGTGAGGGTGGATAGGTGACCCTTCAGTATAAAAGGGGGGGAATATATGCAAATTCCACAACTTCGGTTGCCTCATTACCGCGTACGAAAGAAGGCCGGGCAGTTTTAGACAGTTTATCAACCTTACATGGGAAAGGGGAACTGTAAGGCTTATTACAGGCGTTGTGGGGAATAGAAGGGCGAAGAAAGCGCAAGGGGTCACATACCAACCTACAAAGGATACCCGCGTGATCAGGGTGAGTCCCCCAGCGTAGCGTTAGTGGCTGACGCGATTCCACCACTACCGGCTTGGAACTCAATAGAGTTTTACGCAAAGCTTAACTCAGTTACAACTCGACACTGAATCGGTACTGAGGGCACAAAGCAGCATCTTCCTTCGAAGGGCTCAGGCTGTAGCCCTAGGACACGCCTTATCTCTAGAATTGAATTGCGAGAGATGACTCCAAAAATCCAGCTCTCTTGCTTGGCTATCTCTTGGCTATCTAAGATGAGAAGAGGTTGACGTTAATAAAATTAATCCTAAATTCAGCAAATCTTACTCGTCCATCCTATCCTCTCTAGGAATAGAAGATCCTCTCAAGGTAAAGAAGCAGTGCCTTTCGGCATAAACCACCGGTGTAGCCGGCAAGCTGACGGCTCTTGCTTAGGACGCGATGACAAGGGATAAAAATAGCTATTGGATTTCTTCGGCAAGCTGCACCAACAGCACGAGCAGATTTCGGGCAACCCAGGTCGTCGGCTACTGCTCCATAGGTTGTCCACGAGCCGGGTGGGATCTTCGTCAGCACACTCCACACCCTTTGGCTAAAGTGGGGCCCCCTGGGGCAGACAGGAACCGTAAACTTCCTTTGTCTACCGTGGAGATAATTGTCCATTTGGTAAGAAACCTCTTGGAAGAAATTGCCTAGGCATCCCCCTCCTGGTCCCGCTGAGACGGAAGATAAATCATGTGGAAATGTATCGACAAAAGTCGCAAAAACTAGTGCATGGCCGTCTGAAGCCAAGAGCATTTCCCCAAGTAAAGTGGAAACGCGAATAGCCCCTGGAGGGAGAACATCCGCCTTACTCATATCACAAGCCAGAGAAGTATAGGGAAGGGTTAAGGCCTTTTTGTTCCACACGGCTTGACAGCCTCCTACCCTGGAATATTGCGCAGCATTTCTGCATTGGAGGGGTATTTCTGGATAAAAAATAGCAGCCGTTCGATGGCTTCAATCGGCTTATGTCCAGCTAAACCGCGGCGGATAATGTTCACCTTATGGAGATCCTGCTCTGGAAGAAGAAGCTCCTCACGGCGAGTACCGGAGAGGAAAATGTCTACTGCTGGATAGATACGCTGATCACTAATTTTGCGGTCTAGAACGAGTTCCATGTTCCCGGTTCCTTTAAATTCTTGAAAGATCAACTCGTCCATACGACTACCCGTGTCAATGAGGGCCGTAGCCATAATGGTAAGGGATCCAGCTTCCTCAGTGTTGCGCGCAGCCGCAAATAGCTTACGTGGGGTTTCTAGTGCTCTAGAATCGACTCCGCCAGACATGGTACGCCCCCCTCCACTCTGTGCGTTATTAAATGCCCGACCGATGCGGGTTAGGGAATCCATAAGAACAAAGACATGTTTTCCCATCTCTACAAGGCGTTTAGCTCGTTCGATGGCTAACTGGGCAACACGAGTGTGACTTTTAATGTCACTATCGTTAGAACTAGCCATAAGTGCAGCCTGAGGAACCGTTCTACGGATTTCTGTTACCTCTTCAGGGCGCTCGTCCACAAGGAGGATAATTAGCCCCATTTCTGGGTAATTTTTTACTACTGCCTCTGCGATATGCTGGAGGAGCGTGGTTTTTCCGGTACGTGGGGGGGCCACAATTAAGCCTCGTTGTCCACGACCAATGGGTGCTACAAGATCCACAATGCGGGTTGTAAAACGCTCTGGGATTGTCTCAAGCCTTATTCGAGCTTTGGGGTTGACTGTTGTTAGCTCCTCAAAAAGGGGGAGATTTTGAATAAAGCCCGGCGTCTCCCCCTCGATTCCAACAAGTCTAAAAAGCTGGAGGCCGCGGCTACTTTTTCGGGTCTCGCCCTTGATTTTCATTCCGTCTCGGAGACCATGCTTACGCACAACTTCTGGAGTAACAAAGACATCGTTCTGAGATTGGGCGAAGTTCCGCCTTGCTTCCCTCAGAAAGCCAAATCCTTTGCCCGATACTTCTATGATTCCTTCCGTATAAGAAGGAGGAACATATGCTGGGGGAGAAGCCGGAGATTCTTCAGCATGACACCGTATTGAAGCTTCTGCGGCGGGAGAGACCACGGCAACTTCTTTATTTTTATTTAAAAGAGTAAAGTTATTCCCCGGAGGAGTAACTCCAGTGGAAGATTTTGGGAGAAGACCCAAGTTGGGAGCAGGAATAGTCCGAGCGGGAGCATTTCCCTTTGGATGGCGCAAGCGTGTAATACGCTTGCGCCTAGGCTTCATGTCAGCAGTTTCTTTTTCTTCAATCATATCACACACAGATGTTGGATCAATTTAGAGGGACTTTTCCGAGCAGCCTTTCCGGGATATTGAAATTGGAGTGGATACGCAAAACATCCTCATGTTCTTGCAGCACATTGCAAAGCTGAAGAACATAGGAGGCTGTTTGCAAATCACTAATATTCACGATTCTTCTTGGAAGGAAGGTTAGTTGCTGAGATTCAATTGGGACTTGGAAATCCCTTATTAAGGATTCTGCAACTGAATGGAATCGGTCGGGAGATGTAAAGAGGGTAAAAAACTCGTCATTGCAGACTAGGTCCTCGGCACCTGCCTGAAGCGCCACTTCCAAAAGCCACTCTTCCTGTAGATTTCCTCTTGGGATCAAGATCTGCCCCTTTCGGAGAAAAAGATGAGATGCGCTACCAGGACCACCTAAGGCCCCTTGCTTTTTCGAAAACAAGGAACGCAGAACAGCAGCGGTCCGATTTCTATTTTCAGTGGCTGCTTCCACAAGGATAGCAGCACCCCCCGCACCATAACCCTCATACAGTGCCTGTTCTGCAGCGGCAACTGTAGATCCCGCACATCCTCCCCTTGCAATAGCCCGTACAATGTTTTCGTTTGGCATACTTTTAGACCGTGCAGATTGGACCGCAGCCCTAAGTCGGGGATTCAAGTGAAAATTTCTCCCGCCTGATCTGGCAGCGATCATGATTTCCTTGGAAAGTTTAGAGAAAAGCCTGCCGCGTTTTACATCCAGACTCTCCTTCACACGCTTAACTTTCGACCATTTACTGTGGCCGGCCATGAGGTAATCAACAAAATCTGCTTTTTTGATTTTTTCTCATACGAGAACACGCATCCCGCTTGATGCATGTATTGCACAAAGACTCCGGCAGGATTGGCGAAAAATTCATCCCGCGGCGCGTTAAGCAACGGGGGAAATACAGAACAATCGTCCGTCGTCCGAAATGAACCAGGGCCTACCAAAGAACGCTTTCCACTCTCCCTGTCAACCGAAAAATCCGAGTGTCGCACAACCTGACAGGCCAAACGCACTCTCTTTGGACCACAGAGAGATTTAGTATCAGAAGACACTCCCCACAAAGCCAGGGCCGCCGCATAGGGACCCCAGTGAGGCTCGTTATGATAGCATCAAACTAAATACGTTGCAACACCATAGCGTAGATTGCAGCAATTAATACTGATTTTTCAAACAAATGGCGGAACCGATAGAATCTATTATGAACCACTAATCCTCCCAATTAATTGGTCCAGCGTAATTTACGCTCCGTGAGAGGACATCAGAGCTCGTTTGCAGGTGAAATTGTACTGCCTGCTGAAAGAAGTCACCAGCCAGTTCAGATGAATTTACGAAGAAACTCGACTGCGTGGCGAGCATCTTGCAGGTTGACCTCATCACTCAGATAGGCACTTCCTAGGCGATGAGTAAGCACAAAACGCAGCTTCCCCTGTTCAAATTTTTTGTCCTTTCTCATGGCGGTCAGGACGCACTCAGTGGGGATCCTATCAGGGAGTACAATAGGCAGGGAAAGGCGACGAAGAATCCCCGCAACATGTTCCAGTTCAGATTGAAGGAGTCCTGAAAAACGCACCGAAAGCCAAAGTGCGGCCATGATACCCAGGCTGATAGCCTCCCCATGTAGTAGTGATCCATAACCAGCGGCAGTCTCGATTCCATGCCCGATGGTGTGCCCAAAATTGAGAAGCGCACGCACTCCCCTCTCGTCCCTTTCGTCAGAGGCAACAAGAGCAGATTTAACAGCTATATTCCTAACAATAAGGGTGCTTAGATCTTGTAACCGCTTGGGAGGTAAGATCTCCAGCATCGCTGTATCTCGGATGACAGCATGTTTCACTATTTCTGCAAACCCTTCCCAATATTCCCGATTGGGCAACGTATTTAGTGTCAGGGGATCTACAATGACTAATTGGGGTTGATGGAAGGCGCCAATTAGGTTTTTTCCTGCTGAGACATTAACGCCGGTTTTCCCACCGACCGAACTATCTACTTGGGAAGTGACGGTCGTCGGGAGTTGCACGAGCGGAATCCCGCGCTGAAAAATTGCTGCAACAAACCCCGACAGGTCTCCGATAACACCACCTCCAAGGGAGAACAGAACAGATTTTCGGTCTAAGCCAGCTATAATCATGCTATGACACAAATTGTACACTTGGCAGAAGGATTTGGATTGCTCTCCAGAAGGGATTACCAGTGTTAGGGGTTGAAATCCCACATTTTCCAGAGAGGCAAGCACCGGCTTCAGATGATGCTTTGCCACATTGGAATCGGTTACGACCGCACACCTACTGGGGGATAATATCTGAGTGACCAGGCTCCCACTATGGGTGAGTAGTCCGCCACCGACAAGAACATCATAGGAAGTGTGCGAGCAAGAAACAGATATTTTTATCATGGAAGAAAAGCCATCATCCCATTCCTGTGCAAACACGAGCATAAAGGGACCTAATTCTATCAGCTGTAGATAGAAAAAAGAGAGGGAGATCAAGTGGAGGGTACGCCAAGAAGGTAACTGTCCGATAAAGCTTTAACTGTACTAATTCTGATAGTGTAGTATCCAGGGGGAGAATTTCTTCCATGATTGGCATGCTCATCGAGCCGCGAATCCGCAACTTTGTTTGTACGACAGCCCATCCTGATGGGTGCGTTGCTCATGTCCGTCGGCAAGTAGAGTATGTAATATCCAGGCCGTTGCTACCTAGGGCTCCCAAGCGCGTGCTTGTAATAGGTGCCTCGTCTGGCTATGGACTCGCTTCACGGATCGTAGCGGCGTTTGGTGGGCGTGCATCCACGATAGGTGTCTTCCTTGCAAGGGAAGGTACTGAAAAAAGACCTGCTTCAGCAGGTTGGTATAATTCTGCTGCTTTTGAAACAGCTGCAATCAAGGAGGGGCTCTACACAAAAAGCTTTAATGGCGACGCCTTTTCTGAAGAGACAAAGAAAAAGATTATTTCAATTATTCAGGGGGATTTGGGCCAAGTAGACCTTGTTATATACAGCCTTGCTTCTCCTCGTCGTCTGGATCCGGTCAGTGGGAGAATCTACAAGTCTACCCTGAAGCCAATAGGTTCTTCCCTTATCACCAAAAGCATCCGTACGGATAAGAAAGAAATTGAGTCAGTCACTCTTGAGTCTGCCACGCGTGAGGAAATTTTGCACACAATTAAGGTGATGGGTGGGGAGGATTGGAAGATGTGGGTCAGTTCTATGGCAGATGCTGGCATACTATCGGAGGGATTCCGAACAATTGCTTATTCCTACTTGGGTCCAGAACTCACTCGGGCAGTTTATGCACATGGTACTATCGGACGTGCTAAAATGGATCTGGAACGGACAGCTAAAGAGCTGAATAGGCAACTTGGTAGTGGAACTGCTTTTATTTCGATCAACAAGGCGGTAGTAACTCAGGCGAGTTCTGCAATCCCCTCTGTTCCACTCTATATATCTATCCTCTTTAGGGTTATGAAAGAAAAGGGGGTTCATGAAGGATGTATCGAGCAAATGTATAGGCTATTTGTGGATCATCTTTGCTCTTCGAGAGGTCCAAAAATGGATACGGAGGGTCGTATTCGTCTCGATGACCTGGAAATGCGGGAGGACATACAGACCGAGGTCGTTAAGCTTTGGGAGGCGATTACCACGGATACAATAGAAGAACTTTCTGATTTTAGGGGATACCAGGAAGAATTCTATCGTTTGTTCGGATTTGGTTTTCCAGAGGTGGATTACAGCAAGGCAACCAATCTTGTTCGCCACCTTTCAGATCCTGCTTAGGAGATTCGTTCCCCTATTACTTTGGGGGAACGACTCGGAGAAGATACGGGCGTAAATGGACCCTGCGGTAAGCCAGACAAAACTAGCTTGCACAGCGCCGGAAATTTGTTTTTTCCATTCCTGCATCTCCCCCAACCAGCAAATCCTGAGAAAAGGCCCTCTGGACAACAGAGGCGCAGTGTGCAGACTTCGTGTAAGAAGGCTAGTAAAGACGCGCTTACAACACAGGCACTCAAAGGTTTGCTCACACTAGAAAAGTTTGCTAACACCAGAAAGGTTAGAAACCGAGGCAGCAATAGTGAAAAGAAGCCGAGAATTAAGATGCCGTGTCCCTTGTTGGGCTGTGGGGCCCAGACACTCCGGCCCAAACCAAGCCGCTGTAGTTTTAGTATATAAACAACAGGAGAGGGCTACTGGGGATTGGTGAAAGCGTTATAGGCTTCTAGTATCCAGCGGCTCTTTTTCTTATGTCGTTACATCTATCTTGTAACCATGAGGCATGAACTATGCTGGCGAGGCAATCAAACCGGCTAGTCTCAATTGTTGCAAACTGGTCGCCTTGAGACGAACCCGACTGCCCACCAGAAGCCGGATTATACAGTTGATAATCCTACCCAGATGTCCCCGTAATCTAGGAATCGGATAGGGCCGATTCAGCCGAAGACGAGGTCGTTCCAATCAAGACTTGGCTGAGTCCTGCTAGGAGAGGGTGGATAGAGTCACTCCGTTCTCCGTCGGTTCTTCGTTTCCGCTCATGTTTATATTGGGCGGGTATATCGAAGCTACACAAGAATACGAAAGAACACGAGAACATGAATCCAATGTTGACGCTCCCTGGCATAGTTGCTCAGCTCTCTGCTCATCTTTCCTTTACTCCGGAGCGCTGAGTTGCCACTATCGCCACTACCTGCTGGTGGCTTTTTTGGCTTTAGAAAGCGGCCAGCCTCCCCTTACACTAATCTTCTATGAATGGTTCTCAAGAAACCAAACTTCTACGTGACTGTGATGCTATTCAGATTCCGAGTGGTAATCCCCTAGTTCTTCCCAGAGGTACCTCTGTTGTTATTACCCAAATGTTAGGAGGTGCCTTTACTGTGGCTACTGATGCAGGACTGGTTCGGATTGAAGAGAAAGACGCTGATGCTCTTGGCCGGGAAAGGACGAGTGCCTTGGAGAAAGAGACGGAGGAAGGGGGTCCTTCTGAGGAAAAAGTCTGGAATCAGTTAAGGACGGTCTTTGATCCCGAGATCCCCGTCAATGTTGTGGACCTTGGTTTGGTCTACGACTGCCAAGTTATTCCTAAGAGGATGGGAAAGGTTCGGGTTCTCGTTAAGATGACACTAACTGCTCCAGGTTGCGGCATGGGCCCTGCCATTGCCGCAGATGCCAAAACCAAGATTCTTGCTATTGACGGGGTAGAAGACGCTGAAGTAGAACTGGTTTGGGATCCTCCATGGAGTCAGGGGATGATTAGCGAGGCCGGTCGTATGAAGCTAGGGTTGGTGTAGATAGGAAGAGCTGAAGAGCTGGCGTCTGTTGCTTAGTGGGTTGTTTGGAATCGTGGCTTTGGGGCATGCGTCCTTTCGCCGTCTGTGCGGACGGAGGCGCACCCAACGGCGGTTGACCAAAAAGGACCCTCGCACAAACTACTAGAAGACTTTCTGGGGCTAAACGGTAACAGCTTCTTGAATCTTGGGTGGGATTCTGGCACTCTATTGGAGGTCGGGTTTTCTCTGTTCCTTCTGTGCCTTCTTGTCCGCTCGGGGCGACGTTGCCCACCCTGGCTATTGATGAAAGGTCTTCATCAATCACAACTTTTGTAACAAGCAGCGTTTGTTGATTGCCAACAAGAGAGGTGAGAAGTTAAGTTATGTGAAGGCCGTAGATCAAAACCATGAGCCAACATCCTAGCCTGAAAAGCAAAAACGCCATTAGGGCGAGACGCAGTGTTCTCAAGCGATTTGAACGTGTGGATCTCTTAAGAAAGAGAGGCCAATTTCGGTCTGATCAGAAAGTAATGGGCCTCCCGAAGACAAAGCCAGATCTTTAGATCTTTGATAACCGAGGGCTAAAGGGTTCTCTACGGCACCCAGGCCTCCCTTTATCCCCTTGGGCGTCTTCTGACCCCATCCTCTCTCGGGCCGGCGGGACTTGAACCCGCGACCCCTGCGTCCCGAACGCAGTGCTCTACCAATCTGAGCCACGGCCCGTGCTGTGCTGCTTGTGTCGATGCGGGAACCCTATGAGAGCTAAGAACACACGGCCCTAGGCTATGAGAAACTGCTTGTAGCAACAAGAAAAATGGTACTTGTCACATCCGATCTATAGAATGCAGACTCCCTGTGTGCCTAGAAAAAGATCGGCTGATTCTCTCCGGGAAATTAAATTTCAGATTGATATTGCCCCTAGCGCAGTTAGCTCAGTGCTAGTTTCCTTTGGAAATACGCAGGTGATTTGTGCAACTACTGTAGAGTGTGGGGTACCGAAGTGGATAAAAGAACAGGGTATTATTGGTGGGTGGGTTACTGCCGAGTACTCCATGCTCCCCTATTCAACAACTATGCGTAAGCCGCGTGATGCCATTCGCGGTAAGCAAGATGGGCGGGGAGTTGAGATACAAAGACTCATCGGTCGGGCTTTGCGTGCTGCTGTCAACACGGAGATGCTCGGACCACGAACTCTCTGGGTCGATTGTGATGTACTCCAAGCTGATGGCGGTACCCGTACCGCAGCAATTACTGGTAGCTGGGTAGCGGTCGACATTGCCATCCGAAGGCTATTTCGGGGAGCGTCACTAAACGCCTCTCCCATGTCTTATAGGGTGGCTGCCGTCAGTCTAGGCATAGTGGATGGAGAGGCTCTACTAGATCTAGACTATGAAGAGGATAGAAGAGCTGAGATAGATCTTAATCTGGTCATGACGGATTCCTCTGATATCGTGGAGCTGCAGGTTTCAGGGGAAAGGTCCGTCCTTAGTAAGGCCCAGCTGGATTTCCTTCTAAAGATGGGTGAACGTGGTATCCGAAAAATTCTAGAGCTCCAACAAGAGGTTCTACTTTGCGCTGGGTATAAATGAACGTCTTTTGGAGAAAAACTATTGACCTTGAGAACAATCGAGGCAGTATCGGGTCATCTTTGATCAAGATTATGGCTAGGAGATGTAGCGTTACAGGAGCAAAGTCCACACATGGTACCAGGATCCATCGACGTGGTCTCGCCAAGAAACGAGGAGGCATCGGAATGCATGTCACTGCAGTGACCCCCAGAGAGTTTTTTCCGAATCTACGTTGCAGGCGAGTGTGGGTTCCGCAATTGGGGAAGTTTGTCCGCGTAAAGCGGATGACGGCCAACGCACTGAAGACTGTAGCTAAGAACGGTGCGTTTAAGGCCTTGCAGTCAGCTGGAATTCTTTAATACTCTCTTTCCTGCCGTATGAATCATACGGCATGATAACATGGGCGCTTCCTACGGATCACGCACGGGTCCCGCAAGGGGGTGTTTCGTCGAACCTATAACCAAAAAACCCTCCATGGCTTATACCGTACAAAGCAAAAAATCAGGTAGGACCTATTTTCTTCACGCCAGAGTCCAGAAACTAAAAGGGGGGCAAGAAGTCACCCTCTATTATTTTGCTGGCACCATAGGTGAAGGGGTGCTGGATGCCCTACCTGCAGGTTACGTCGTCTCTGAAAATGAAAAGACAGGCCTCCCCCTCCTTAAAAAGGAGAGATAACCGGAGTCTTTTTCTGCATCTGCATGTATTCTGCCTGGTGCAAGTGTGCCTTGCTCCGTTGCTTGTGACGCGGGTCTTTTTTGGGTGTGGAGCTTCTGCTTAGCCGGAGGATAGATCACCAAAGCCTTGACTGTCGATCTCGCATCTCTCCCTCTTCCTGGTCCCTATAACAGGGTGGAGATGAGCTGACGGATGAGAGCGTTCCTCCAGACTTTTCGATGCTGGGGGGCTGTGAACGATGGAAGCGCAGGACAGCTGACCGTGTCTCAAGGCCGTCTGGTGAGGTGGCCACAATGGGGACTTCGTAGGCCCCTTCTGGAAAAACAAAACGAAAAAGAAAGGATCCATCGGGATTAGTCTTCACCGGGTTAGAATCGATCATGACCGATGAGTTGGGCTGGGTAGTTCCATAAAAGACCACTTCTGCATCGACGTGGAGAAAAAACTCCCCTCCCTCTTCTTCGGCAGGAATATCATCCCAACTGGAGGCTGGGGAAGCGTCCCAACTGGCAAGCGGTTCATCGAACCCTCGTCTGCCTATGGAGGCTCGTAGCCAATTGGTAAGGGGACTGCTGCTGCTCCATAGGGGAATGTCAGTACTAAGGAGAGCTATTAGAGCTGCAAACAAGCCGCTTTCCTTGGTTCCCCATTCTGGGGGTGTTTCTCTCGTACTAAGGACATTTAGATGTTGCTCCAAACATTGCCGAGCTCTAAGACGCAGTTCTATGGCGTCCGTTCTAGGACAGGAGAGGGAGAGCAAATTAAGAACATCTCTGCCTAGAACAGCCTCTAGGATCGTCCGCTCGTTCTCCGAGAGGAGGGCATGGCCAACGTTACTGAGCTGAAACAGGCCCTCCCTCTGAAGCCTTGCCAGGGTTTTGACAGGGCCCTCTCTAGAAAGAACAGCACCCTGAATACATATTAGAAGTTGTCTAAAACTTATGCACAGGGGAAGGGTAGCATAGTCAAAACTATTGGAAGAAGAGGGCTGGTTGGATGGAAGTTGAGTAGCAGAAGAGCGCACGACAATACTCCATTGGTTTTTCACGTAATAACCCAACTCTATAAAATAGATGGCACCGATTCGAAGGACAGGAATGTGACAGCTTCGCATCCCAGACTTAACCCTTATTTCGGACTCAACGCCACCCCTCTCCGCTATACAGCGAACAAAGAGAGGACCGTTCCAGCATTGATCAGTGTCGATATCCCAATAGGTGAAAAGACAGTGCATGGATTGTGCGATCGAAAAAATCGCATTGCTCCCATAAAAGTTAGGAAGCTCTACTGAGAGGCTTTGTACATCATTATTATCACTGGCACTCATTGATCAGTTTTACACAACCAAGTTGTTGGACAAGGGGCTTGGTAAGCGAGGCTTTAACCCTAATTGCTTCTCATTCTTTCTATAGAATCCTCTGCGGGCAGTATGGGCCGAGAATTTTTCTATGAGAGGCGATTAACATCACGCTGAACCTGATGCTCACATGGGAAGCAGCCCTCTTGCTACTATACTCTAGAGCGTGAGTGCTCTGATAGGATGTTTCTACAGAACGGCTATACTCCTCTCTTCCACTGGCAAAGAAAAGATGTGACAGGTACAAGATGAACTATGCGCACCATCCGATGCTTTGCCCACACATCCTTCCCATTAACCCCAACAATGAGGCACCTCTCTAATAGAAGAATACACACGCAAATATGCCATTTATACAGCCCTTAGAAGGGGATTGTGGTTCTTTTCATATCCAATGGTCGTGGGAGGGCCGTGGCCTGAATATACAGTGACTCCCTCGGGCAGCGTAACGAGCTGGCGGTGTATTCCCTCTAGAAGGACACCTCGATTGCCTCCTGGGAGATCCCAACGTCCCACTCCTCCTCGAAATAATACGTCACCACAAAAAAGGGGGCCACCCGGTTGAACTAAGAAGCAGAGACTGCCAGGACAATGTCCGGGTATAAGGAAGATCTGAAAATCTAGACCGAGGAAACTTGTTCGAGTTGCCTCCTCAACGAAAAAGTCGGGTTGTATTGCTTCAATCTCTACGGCGGACTCCCAGTCCTTGAAAAATCCGGGTTGGGAAAGCATAGGTGCGCTCTCTGCATGAATACCAACTCGGCAATGATGCCTTCGGCGAATGGAGGCAGCATCTGCTGTATGATCAAAGTGGCCATGGGTTAGGAGGAGTAGATCAATGCGCTCCGATGCAAAGTGGCGATCAGCCCCCTCCGGTGCGTCAAACAAGATACTACCCCCTGGTGCTTCTACGTAGTAAGCATTGGTTCCTAAGGGGCCGCCGGTAAATTTCTTGAATGGAGTGATCATGAGGATTTAAAAGCCTGGCGTGAAAAACCAAACAAGGAAACAAACGCTACATGCAGGCCCATAAGGCATACATCTCAATATACTTTTGTTCGGCCTTTTTATTACCTTGAGCGGAGGCTACCTTTTCTGCTGCTCTGCTTTCTCGCGGAAGAAGGATGCAACATTTAACAATTCTAAGGACTGCTTGCTTAGGAGCAACACTGGGAATTGCGGCCATCCTAATAGGCTCTATGGGGTCTGGGGGTCAAGTAAAAAAGCCCACGGGAACCCGTTTTGGGCACGTTGTCGAGAGGGTAGCAGCTGAAGTAACACTTCTTGCTCCAAAAGTTCGTGCTGATTCCTCTTTAGATCCTGGTCAGGTAGAAATGTCTGTGGCTCGTATTCTGGAACAAGGACACTATACACGCCAGAAATTAGATTCGACGAAGGCACAGCAAACTTTGGAAAGCTACTTACGTCTCCTAGACCCCAATCGTCTTTACCTTCTGAGGGGGGATATCGACTCTTTCTATGGGAAATACCTTCCCACACTAAAAAACTCTATCTTACATGGAGACTTAACCCCGGCTCGTGGAATTTATGCTGTCTACAAGCAGCGTGTAGAGAATCGTGTTGCAAGAAATAAAATCTTTCTTAAACAGGCCCTCCATCTTTCCAGCAATGAGACTATCGCTCTCAATCGCGAAAAATCTACCTGGCCCAGACATGAGACTGAAGCCGATAACCTTTGGAAAAACTGGCTCCGGGCTCAAATCCTTCAGGAGCGACTGGTGGATGCTTCCATTAACAAGTCAGTTCAACAGAACGGGGATCATAGGACCGCCCCCCTTTCTGCTACCAAGCGAAATTCTGCGCGTAACACCTCAGGAGGCAGATTCCCCAGTACATTTTCCCATATTAATAGCTCCTCTCCCTTAAAAGGGCTGTCTCAGAAAGCTAAGACAGCAGAGGAAATAGTGGCGCGCCGCCTTGACAATATTCTCCGTACCTTAAAGCATGAGGAGAGTTTTGGCGTGGTAGCTAAGTTTCTTTCTGCTCTTTCCCAAAGTTATGACCCGCACTCGGATTACCTCAGTCCACAAAAGATGGAGAACTTTGCCATCTCGATGAGACTCTCCTTGGTGGGAATCGGCGCCGTGTTGCAAGACGCTGATGGCTATGCTCGGGTTGTGGACATCCTCCCAGGAGGTCCCGCAGACAGAGACGGACGGCTAAAAGTGAACGATTGTATCGTCGGAGTTGCGCAAGGAAATACCCCTTTTGAGGATATGGTCAATACAAACTTAGAAAGGGTAGTGGAACGTATTCGGGGAAAGAAGGGAACGCTGGTCCGCCTTCTCGTGGTTCCTGGGGATTCACTAGATAGTTCTGAGCGTCGGTTAATTGTCATTACACGTGACGAGGTCAGGTTGAAGGATCAGCAGGCGAGAGCAGAAGTCATCGACCTTGAGCAGACAAACGGTAGTATCACGCGTATTGGGTGGATTATGCTACCATCTTTCTATGCTGACATTGATTCCCGAGTCCGAGTTGCTGGCTCTCGCCCAAACACAACACGAGATGTTTCCATGCTACTTAGACGACTTGAGAAAGAAGGCATTCAGGGGCTTATTGTAGACCTACGGAGAAATGGAGGTGGTTCGCTACAGGAAGCCATCAACCTTACTGGATTTTTTATACCCCGTGGGCCTGTGCTGCAGATAAAGGACAGTATGGGGAGGATCTCTATATCCTGTTGTGAGGATGCCGGACACATCTATAGAGGCCCGCTCGTTGTGCTTGTAAACCACTTAAGCGCTTCTGCAAGCGAGATCTTTGCTGCCGCTCTACAGGATTACGGACGTGCGGTTATCGTGGGGGATTCTCGCACCTTCAGCAAAGGAACAGTGCAAACGGTACTGGACGTCGGTCGGTTCATGCCTTTTTTTAGCCTGGCTGCTGCGGATGCTGGTAGCCTCAAGCTCACCATCCAAAAGTTCTATCGGATCAAGGGGGGGTCTACACAGCTCAGGGGCGTAGAATCCGATATTGTTTTGCCCTCACTACTCGACCATCCAAAAATTGGAGAAACGGCTTTGCCAAACGCCCTTCCTTATGATGAAGTGTCCCCGGTGCCATTCCGGCGTTTTTCGGGAAGCCTCTTTTTGGATCAGCTACGTAGGCGCTCCAGTGCTCGGGTTGCTTCAGATCCTGAGTTTGTCTATATTCGAGAAGAAATGGCACGTGTCCATAAGCGTTTAGATGAAAACACGGTTTCCCTCAATGAGGAGGTGCGGAGAGCTGAGATCGAGGAGTTGAGGGCCCGGGAAACCCGACTCGTAAGGGAACTGGCTTTACTGGGACCCAGAATCAAGATGAAAGCATACAGCGTCACGCTGGACAACGTACACCACCCTCAACTTAAGCCAATCCGATATGGTCAAAAATCTCGAGAGGCAAAAAGGCATCCCGATCCCTTAGACGGAAGGGTTACCTCCCTCTCCAAGTTAGAGGAAGATCCGATAAAAACTGAGACCCTACGTATTGCTCAGGATTTAGTCCATCTCGGCGCTGAGACGAGAAAATCCCAGGCGCCGACATTGCATCAACATTGTGATGGGTCTACTCGCTCAGGTGATTTCAAGCTCCAACTCCGTCTCTATGTCAGCAAGCAAACTACGTATTCCTTCCAAAATGGTGGAAGAAGGAAGGTGCGACTCTATTCTTGCAGTTATTGAAGATATCCGTGAGGGACGCATGGTGGTAGTAACGGACGACGCAGATCGCGAGAACGAGGGGGATTTAATCATGGCCGCAGAAAAGGTATCCCCTACCGCAGTAAACTTTATGACACAGTTCGGCCGCGGGCTTATATGTGTCCCCATACTGCCAAGCCGGGCACGACAACTCGAACTTCCCCGCATGGTAGAAAACAATCATGAAGCCCACCAGACTGATTTTACGGTTTCTGTCGATGCTAGTTGTGGGATTACGACAGGCATCAGCGTCCACGATCGAGCAAAAACTATCCGAGTGCTTGCCAGTTCTCAATCAAAATGCAAGTCCCTGGTCCAACCAGGGCACATCTTTCCCCTACAAGCAAGGGAGGGAGGTGTTTTACAGCGTGCCGGCCACACAGAAGCAGCAATAGATCTTGCTCGATTAGCAGGCCTTGATCCCTCAGGAGTGCTCTGTGAGATCCTCAATGAGGATGGCAGCTTGGCGCGTTTACCGGACCTGCTTCAATTTTGCAAAAGGCACAAACTCAAGCTCTGTACCATCCGGGATCTTATTGCTTTTCGCCGAAAAAGTGAAAAGCTCGTCGAGCGATGTGAGATTGTTTCTTTGCCAACGGACTATGGGAAATTCCAGCTCTACCTCTACCGTTCCAAGGTGGATAATAAGTGCCATCTTGCTCTAGTAAGAGGAACTCTTATCTCGGGTGAACCTACCTTAGTTCGTGTCCACAGTGAATGTTTGACTGGTGATGTTTTTGCTTCTAAGCGCTGTGATTGTGGCGGTCAGTTGCACGCTGCGTTGAAGAGAATCTCCCTAGAAAAGAGAGGGGTACTCGTTTACATGCGACAGGAAGGCCGTGGGATTGGCTTAGCATCCAAAATTCTTGCCTACAGATTGCAGGAAAATGGGCTGGACACGGTAGAGGCTAACGAACACCTGGGCCTCCCAATGGACTCCAGAGAGTATGGCCTTGGAGCACAGATGCTTAGTGATCTTGGTGTCGACAAGATTCGACTCCTGACCAATAATCCCAGAAAAGTGGTAGGTTTGCAGGGTTACAACTTGGAAATTGTGGAGCAAGTTCCCCTAAAGATCTCTCCCAATCCGTATAATGCTAAGTATATGGCTACTAAGAAAACGAAAATGGGACACTGCCTATAGGCCAATGCTTGTCATAAAGCACTGGCCAAACTCTTCTCTTTCAGATTTTGGAGCAATGCTACGATAAGAATGCTGCGTGATGTACACTGAAGGAGGACTGCAGAAGAAGATTAGGATTGGAGTGGTGGCTGGCCAGTATAACGTAGAGTTATCGCGGGCTTTGGTGGACTCTGCTTGCAGGGAGCTGAACCGCTCGGATTTGGGAATAGAGGTAAGATGTTTTTCGGTGCCTGGGGCTTTTGAGGTTCCTCTTATTGTTAAGAAGCTTGCTCAGAAGAGATATTATGGAGCCATCATTGCACTAGGGGTGATTATCCGAGGGGAAACTGCACATGGTGATCTCATTGGTACCGTGGTGACAGAGGCACTCATGCAGATTGCCCTAGAATTTTCTATTCCCATTATTCACGAGGTTCTTCTCGTAGATAACGAGGAGCAGGCTCGTCGACGCGTGTGCGGAGGGCAATATAATCGTGGCTCAGAAGCTGCCCAGGTCGCTGTGGAAATGGTACGCATTGTGGCAAACCTTTGATATGCCATACAAGCCCATAGGGGCCAGAAGAGAAGGACGAGAAGCTGCTGTCCAGTTTCTGTATCAACAGGATCTTAACCCGGATACCACTGTGTCAAATTTGCCAGAGTTCTATACACTTCGGGGCCTAAGTCCTAGCGCCCGTCGCTTCTCTGAAATTCTTATACGAGGAGCCTCGCACCATAGAGACTACATTGACCGCATGATTCAATCACATACGCAAAACTATAGACTAACACGCATTTCTTCCGTTGATCGCAACATCCTCCGCATAGCCATCTATGAGATGCTGGAATGCCCTGAGATTCCGTCGGTTGTCTCCATTAACGAAGCGATCGAAATTGCGAAGAAGTATAGCACAGAAGAATCCGGTCGTTTCGTTAATGGCGTGCTGGACAAGGTGCGCCTTGTCCTCAACTGACCAGTAGGAATTTCTTGATAGCATTGAGCAATCCAGTATCGTCCGCATGTCCCCAACAGTGCCAACACCGTACGAACGCGTGAGGGAGTTTTATCTAGTCTCTCGACTGCAAGAGGAAATCGAAGGCTTCCCTTGCAAGGAGGGTAACACAACGAAATTCCAAGTCGCCGGCTAATTAATTGTCTGTGCCGCATATACCCACCAGTAGCATGTGCTCTATGTGCACTAGAGGTAATAGTGCCAGTTCAGCTTTGGGAAGAGGTTGTGACGGTTCTGACACTCCCGAAGAAATGCTGGGTCATGATGACCAGATCTAAGGTTTTCATATAACCGTGTGAACCGTAACAAGTGGTCCCTGGTGCGGCGGGTAGCATAGTTGCGTGCCGTTCCAGTCTTGATAAGGAAGGCCCAGTCGCTGGACTGTGCCAGGAGAAGCTCTCTGGCCATCTGCCGGAGAGTCTGATCTTCATTTTCACTGACGGCTCGTTCAAAGCGACGTGCTGCTTCGATCATTCTTTGGGCCGCCATGTGGAGATGAGGATAAATCCAAGTATTGCTATGGTCTAACCAGACCTGCCAGTATCCCCCATGCCCCCAGCTAGACGCTGCAGGAGTTAGTATCTGAAGGGTTGCATGTGAGGCCAGATATTCAGTGGGGGTACTTAGGCGGTAATTTTTTTGAAAAAGTGCAGATTTCCGCAGAAAGCAGTCCAGAAATTCTGGTCCCTCAAACCACCAATGCCCAAAAAGTTCTGCATCAAACGGACTTACCACGATAGGAGCTACTGGCAAAATGGAGCGCAGTCTTTCCATCTGTCGCACGCGAGTCTCCATAAAATTTTGGGCGTGAGCATCTACTGTTGCCATTGCTAAAGAGCGGCGATAGAGACTCTTTCTTGGGGAGCTGCCGGTAATACTATAGTACTTAATTCCTGTATAGCGACGTTGAGCTCCGGTAGAGAAATAACCAGCAAGAGCCTCTTCCGAGAGATCATGTCCGATGTCTCGATAGAAGTCCCGGTAGGCCGGATCTCCAGGATAACCTTCCTGCGCGCTCCACACCTGCTTGCTAGACTCACGGTCTCTGGCAAAGCAAGCTGGACCAACTGTGGTGTAATAGGGGGAGAAGACGTCAAAGCGGGGCCGCGGATGGGCATTGATAACACCATGAGCATCTATGATGAACCAACGTAAGTTATTCTCCGCCAGAAATTGATCTATGGAGGGTGCATATCCACATTCGGGTAGCCAAATACCAGTAGGATATCTACCAAAACACTCCATATGATAATCAACTCCAATGCGGATCTGAGCCCGCACAGCCTCTGGAAAATCTTCCATAAGGGGAAGGAAACCATGAGTGGCGGCACTGGTAATCAGTTCCAGATGTCCAGAACGCTCCAACATAGCAAATGCCCCTACCAGATCGCACCCTAGCTTTTCTACATACAGTTCACGTGCTTCTGAAAACCTAGTCAGGTAAAAACGCGCCAATTCCTGCAGCCGACGTTCTCCCGAAGTGCGCTCAATTTCTTTACAAGAAATTGCGATGCCACGCTCTAAATAGCGAACCGCCCGACTTTGCAGGAGTGGATCTTGGAGCATGGCACATAACGTGGGTGTCAAAGTCATTGCCAAGCGAAAGGGAATTTCTTCTTCTGCTAGCTGCAGAAATATCCTCAAGAGGGGTAAATAAGTCTCAGTTATAGCCTCGAAGAGCCACTCTTCTTCCAAAAAGTCCTCGTGTTCAGGATGACGAATAAAAGGGAGATGAGCGTGGAGGAGAAGTGCTAGATGACCATTCTGCATCTAAAACTTACAGGGAGATAGAAAGGTGCACACGTATTCTATATTTCCAAAACCAAGGCTTTTCCAGATTCGGATTTTCATAGAACGGGGGGGATTGGGCTATATCTTGGGGGATTAACCACCCTTATAAGGATTAGTAGTTATCCGTGGCACGGATTCCGCTTGGAGAAGAATGCCTGGCTTATTGCAGCCAGATGCATGAAAAAGGCAGTTTGAAGTAGTTCAATTTTTGATGAGAAATGTATTTACTCCACTGCTGCTAGGATGTCACCCTTCAGACTTCAATGCTCGGGGCAGGACGGCCTCTTTCGTTCTGCATTCTAACATGCATGGCAATCTTTTTTCTACACAGCCGCCACATCGGGGAAATTTAGGGAGGATTTTAGTCACAGGAGGGGCAGGCTTTATCGGGAGCGCCCTTATTCATGCGCTTAATCAACAGGGTTGGGAAGATATTTTGATTACCGATTTCCTTGGAAATGGTGATAAATGGAAAAATCTTAGAGCACTCAGATTTGATGACTGTCTCCCTGCGGACCGCTTTCTACAAAAACTTGAGCAATCCGCGGCATTTTACGGAGATTTTAGCGTCGTGTTTCATCTAGGTGCTTACTCCTCTACTATCGAGAGCAATTTGGACTATTTTTTGGAAAAAAATTACTATTATAGTCTCCGCCTAGCAGAATGGGCCCTCGCGCGGGGAATCCGGTTCGTGTACGCCTCTTCGGCAGCTACTTATGGGGATGGAGCGCAAGGATGGGACGACAAAAATGATCATCTCTCCTGCTACCGCCCCCTCAACCCCTATGCCTACTCTAAGTATCTTTTCGATGTTTACGCCCAAAAGCATGGGTTTCTTCAGCACGCGGTGGGGATCAGGTACTTTAATGTCTTTGGTCCCAACGAATATCACAAGGGAGAGATGCGCAGCCTAGTCTGTAAAGGTTACGAGCAAATCCTTGACACTGGAACAGTTAAGCTGTTTAGGAGCTCCCATCCAGAATACCAGGATGGAGAACAGAGAAGAGACTTCGTATACGTACGGGACGCGGTTGAGATGACACTACACTTAGCCAAAACCTCTTCCGCGGTAGGCCTATTTAATGTTGGGAGTGGAATAACACATACATGGATAGAACTCGCCAACGCTATTTTTTCTGCATTGGGGTGTCACCCAAGGATTCAGTTCATCGAAATGCCAGAATCAGTCCATCAGCAATATCAGTACTTTACTCGCGCGGACACTGCCAAGCTCCGCTTTTCTGGATATTCTCGACCGATCACTCCGTTCGAGGACTCTGTTAGGGAGTACGTCACGCGCTATTTGCTACCTGGAGCAAGGCTGGGAGAGGAAAAACCAGCAAAACCTGAAAAAGCATGATACGGTAGCCTCCTATGCGCGATACAGGGATTGAACCTGTGGCTTCTTGCGTGTGAAGCAAGCGCTCTACCACTGAGCTAATCGCGCGAAAGAAGCACTTCCGGTGTTACTCTAGCACACGACGTAAGCACCTTCGATGCCTCCGCTATCCCTGGGAATGTCTCCACGAAAAGGTAGCTCGGCAACTTCCCTTAAAAATACTTGATTGAGGCGAATCCCACTTTGGAAGTTCTCTATAGAAAAATTCTCGTTTGGCGAGTGAGCTCGGCAGTCTGGAGAGGCTAAAGCGAGCAAAAGACTATCTACTCCCAGTACCGTCTTGAAATTCTGCACAATGGGAATACTTCCTCCCTCCCTGATAAGAACAGATCTTCGGCCAAATGTTTTTTGAAGAGCAGCTTGAGCTACCTGCCCATAAGTGGAGTTTGGATTAAAAAAATATGCTGGACTGGAGTGGCCAATCCGAATCTCTAAGTGCACCCCCTTGGGGCATTGTGCACGCAGATAGGCTTCAGCAAGGGACAAGATTTTATCTGGGTTTTGATCTGGCACGAGTCGAAAGGTGAGCTTGGCGACGGCTTTTCTCGGTAAAACGGTCTTGGTGCCCTCGCCTTGGTAGCCGGAGCCTATTCCGTTGACCTCTACTGTAGGACGTGCACCGATACGCTCTCCAGAGGTATATCCAGACTCTCCATGTAGTTCAGAAGCCCCTGTCCGTGCGATGATTTCAGAGTCTGGGATGCTGAAAGTAATCTCACGCTCCCATGGCTCTGGATCCCGGACGTCATCATAAAATCCTGGGATGGTTACTCTCCAAGAGACGTCATGTAAAGAGGCAATCAACCTAGCGGCCACAGTGGCTGGATTAACGACCGCGCCTCCGTACATCCCAGAGTGTAGATCATGCGACGGGCCGTAAACTATCAGCTCTAAAGCTGCCACCCCTCGTATGGAATAACTTAAGGTAGGAATCCCTTCCCCAACCATGCCTGTGTCCGAAATAATGATGATATCTGTCCCTAATTCTCTTTTGTGGTCTTCCAAGAAACTTGGCAGGTGTGGACTGCCAATTTCTTCCTCTCCCTCGATGAGAAAAATCACATTGCATGGCAGGGAACCGTCAACCTGCAAGGCCTCGTGAACTCCAAGAACATGAGCTAAAATTTGTCCCTTGTTATCTGTAGAACCCCTGCCGTACACTTTGCCATCTCGTATTGCTGGTTCAAATGGGGGAGAAATCCACTCTTCAAAAGGTTCAGGAGGCTGAACATCATAATGACCATAGATGAGAACTGTAGGTTTACAATTCTGCCAATCTCGAGACTTTCCTACAATGACCGGATAACCCGGAGTGCTTGGAGTGGAAGTACGGAGCCCAGCTCTACGTAACCTTGCCTCCAACCACTTGGCACACCTATATACATCGTTGTGGTAAGCAGGCTGTGCAGAAATGCTTGGGATACTCAGAAACTCCATCAAGTCGTGTAGGAAAGAATCGTTAAGACACATACTGGAGACTTTAAGCCCGGCTCGTCGTTGTTAGGTATCCTGCTGGATATCTCACTGAAAGCAATCCAAGACTTCAGTGCAAGGGCAGATGTTAGCATAGTGCCGCGGCTTTTCCATTGGGGGCATGCTGGACATCTCCTTAAGGGAGATTGGAAGGGGGGATTCAGATGTTGGGAATGGTCAGCATAATACCTGTTCTAAGGTGTGTGGAACCATTAAGCTGGGCTCGGTTTGCATCTGCGATCTCCCTCCAACACTGTGGAGTCCTGTAGAATCTTTCTGAAATTGTAATCAGTGTGTCCCCGTGCTTTACTCTATAGATGCGTGGCTTTGGATTGGATTTGTTGCCGACGACCTTCTTTTTGGAAGACACTTGAGTCTGAATAGAGGCCTCCTTCCGGTAACGCAGGGTTACCAACTGGGATTGAAGGGAAAGATTTGCATTCCTCAGTCGTATGGCTTCTGCCTGGGAAACCAGTACTCCGTCAGAAAGCTGGCTTGCAAGGAGGAGACGAAGGCGCTTTATATCCTCTAGGACCTCCTTGACGCGCGCGTCCCTTGGAATTTTTTCTACAAAACGCTGAAAATGATAAAGAGCGCCTACCAAATTGTGAGTTCTGGAGCCACAGATTAGGGCCATACGGTAGTGGACTTCTGTACCTACAGGAGTTCCATCTATACACCTTTCGTAAAGTTCCAACGCTTGGTGATATTTTCCATCCATCTCTGCCTGCTCAGCGCGTTGACGCAAGCTAGTGGGAGGTAAGAGAGAGCCGTCGCACCCAGTACATAGAAAAGAGAAAATTGTCCAGAGAAGCAAAAGACCCCATGATTGGCGTTCAAACAGGTGGATTGTATCGTACGTCTGGGGGCTCTCCGTTCTTACAATCGGAGTCCATCTTAATGGATCCATCCCCATCGTGAGCTAAACGGCCACAGAATAAACAGGGCTCGACCTACTACGCTTCCCCGTGGGACAACCCCCCACTCCCGACTATCACTGGAATTGTAGCTGTTGTCTCCCAGCGCAAAGTAACTATTGGGGGGTACGGTAAAGGTTTCCTGTGGTGTAGCAAGATACAGAGAGGAGGGGACGTTTGCATATCCTTGAAATCCGTTTTCGCAACTCATCACCTGCCGTAGTCTAGCTTCGAGGGCTACTTGCCCGTTAACAAAGAGAAGAGGGGAATCAATACGCAGGGTATCGCCTGGAACTCCTACCAGGCGTTTTATATAATGCTCGAAGGCAGCGTGCTCCAGGCGTCGAGACCGGATTTTTGGGATGTTTAGCGTCCTAAATACAAAAATATCACCTCGCCTAGGAGAGGTGAAATGGTACCCAAGTTTGTCTACAAACAACTGGTCACCTGATGTTACCATACCACGAGCAATGGCTTGTCCATGCCTGTAGAAGCGTCCCTCACTTACACCGAAGCAAGAATAAAGCGTGGAAGATGGAGCAAAAGTCCAGTAGGTATGCTTGGTTCCCTTGAGCTGTGTAAAAGTAAAAAAGTTGAGGAACCGGTGTTCCTCTATGTGGAGGATGGTCTCATCAAACTGGGCGATAACATTAAGATATGAGCGTCCATACACAATGAACTCTAGGATTCGAGCAGGTAGGGGAGGTGGAGGACTAGGGGAAGGTTGTCCTACAATTCCAAAGAGGGTAGGTTGCATGGAACCGCTAGGAATTTTAAATGGCTGGAGGAAATACGCTCGTATGCTGGCCGCTAGAACGACAGCCACTAGAATCATTTCTACGTTCTCACGCCAGCCTGCGTAGTTACGCCGCGGCATTACTTGGAGAGTGTATTTCTCTAGGGCCTGCATGGAAAAAATGACGCTATTTTTTTCTCCCTGTCGTATTGCCGCCTGTAGTTGAAGAATGTCCTCCCTTAGCCTTCGCAGTTGCCTAGGAGTAAGCAGATCCTTCTGATAGCGCAGTGCCTTGTAAACCACGCATAGCCTCCGCCTTGCTTTCTTAATATAACGAGGGGTGAAGAAAAAAAGCATCGAGGAAAGAATAGAAGCAAGAGAGGAACTGGTCTAGTAGGCCTTTAGGATTTCCATGAATGCCTCCGGCGGGATGCTCACTCTACCAATTGTCTTCATCCTTTTCTTTCCCTCTTTTTGTTTCTCTAGCAGCTTCCGCTTACGAGTAATATCGCCCCCGTAGCATTTTGCGGTCACATTCTTACGGAGTGGAGAGATATTTTCTCGTGCGATGATTTTCCCACCAACGGCTGCCTGGATCGCTACTTGATAGAGTTGTTTGGGGATTACCTCCTTCAGTCTCTCTGCTAAACATCGACCTCTTGCTCGTGCTTTGTCGCGGTGCACAATACTAGAGAACGCATCAACTGACTCTCCATTGACCAAAATTTCCAGCTTTACGAGATCTGCGGGACGGCAACCCACTGACTCGTAATCCATAGAACCATAGCCACGAGTAACGGTCTTAACCTTGTCGCAGAAGTCTACCACAATTTCATTAAGGGGCAAGATGGCTTTCAGCATCATCCGGCGAGTATCCACAGACTCCATTTGCTCTACTGTCCCTCTTCTTTCCGAAGTGAGACGCATAAGATCCCCAAGATGTTCATTGGGAACTATGATGAAGCAGCCTACAATAGGCTCTCTGATTTCTAGGATCATACTCCTATCGGGTAAATTAGCAGGGTTGTCCACTTCTAAACGCTCACCGTTAGTTTTGATTACTTCGTAGATTACGCTTGGATGAGTGGCGATAATATCCACGGCGTATTCTCGTCTAAGGCGTTCTTGTACAATTTCCATATGGAGCAAGCCCAGGAACCCGCAGCGCAATCCAAACCCTAGGGCTATACTGCTTTCCGTCTGAAATATTAATGCGGCGTCATTCAACTGCAGCTTGCCCATAGCTGCCTTAAGAGATCCAAAGTCTGCAGTATTGATGGGATAGATCCCAGAAAACACCATTGGATGTATTCTCTGAAACCCAGGAAGAGGAAATGGGGCAGGATGGTGGGAATCCGTGAGTGTGTCTCCCACCAAAATTTCTGAGACAGATTTAACACTTGCGACGAAATAGCCAACGTCACCGGACTCCAACTGTGGCTGGCTCGTCTTTTTTGGGGTAAAGACTCCCACCTCTTTGATCGTGTAGTGTTTGTTTGTTGCCATCATCTTAACTATTTGACCGGGTGCTACATTTCCTGAGAAAATGCGGACGTACCCGACGACTCCCCTGTGACTGTCAAATACGGAATCAAATACAGAACCACGTAGGACTTCATCTTGGCTGGTTGGAGGCGGGACGCGTTTAACAATTGCTTCCAGAACATTGGCAATCCCAGTACCAGTTTTGGCGCTCACCTCGATAGCCTCTTGGGCCGGAATGGTTAGCACTTCTTCCAGCTGTAGTTTCGTTGCATGGACGTCTGCACTAGGAAGGTCGATCTTGTTTATTATTGGAATAATGGCCAGCTTTTGCTTGGCTGCCAGGTTGGCATTGGCGACGGTTTGTGCCTCTATCCCCTGGGCAGCGTCAATAATTAGCAAGGCTCCTTCACAAGCTGCTAGACTACGGGAAACTTCATAGGCAAAGTCTACATGACCAGGAGTATCGAGGAGGTTAAGCCGGTAGCTTTGTCCGTCCTGGGCCAGATAATGCATCGTTACCGGATGGGACTTAATGGTAATGCCTCGCTCACGTTCCAAGTCCATGGAATCAAGAAGCTGATCCTGCTTCTCTCTTTCCGTGATGGTTCCAGTACTTTCTAAAAGGCGGTCGGATAGCGTAGTCTTACCATGATCGATATGCGCTATGATACAAAAGTTACGCGTGAGATTTGTTGGCATTGGACAGACCGGATAAGCGTACAAACGTCCTGCGCCCATACGTGAGTATGAATAAATGTGCAAGAAACAGCAGCCGGCGACGGGATTTGAACCCGTGACCTATCGATTACGAATCGATCGCACTACCGTACTATGCTACGCCGGCAACTTGAGAATAACCATCACAACCAAACCAGAAATTCTGACTCCGAGCCATTATTGGCCAACATTTTCCACGTTACCTTACCTCCAGAGAGTCGCTGGATAGCGTCCACTCCGTACAAAGTTTGCAATCGCCCTAACCATAGGAAACTTATCCTCTTTGTATGTCACTCCATACCATTGGTTATCAGTCGGGAAAACAGATACAGTCACTTCAGAGCGAAAGAGCATCTCCGAGATTGCTCTAGAAATGTAGAATTCCCCACCGGTAGCACTCAAATTCTTTGAAAGAAAGGAGCAAAAACTTTTTTCTAAGAGTGGAAACAGACAGGGGGTTAGCCCCCAAAAATTCAACGAAACGATTTCTGTACCCTTAAACCGCTTGACTACAGTATCCCCCGTGAAGCTTACAATCCCCTCTGGACGCTTCTCGACACTTGAATGCTCCTCGGCACCTCGCAACATTCCCATCTGGTTAACGATACATACTGCTCGGGAGACCGGCCCATGATCTGAAAGAGTGCCAGCCAACTGAAACCCCGGCATCATGAAGTTGGTGTATTCCAACCCCGGCTGCGAGAAGAACAAAGCTGCGTTGTGGAATGCATCCTCTCCATAAAAGTCGTCCGCATTAATGGCAACAAAGGACTTTTTGAGAGCATGACGAGCACACCAAATAGCATGCCCTGTCCCCCAAGGCTTGTTGCGATCGCCGGATGCGGAAAATCCGGGAGGTAAATCGTTCCGGTCCTGCAATACAAGTCCTGTACGCACATGCCTACTTACTCTCCGGAGTACTTTCTTACGAAACACTTCTTCAAACTCCCTACGCAGTACGAATATGACTTCGTCGAAACCATGCCGTAAGGCATCGTAAATAGAATATTCCATGATTACCTCATTGCTGGGGCCAACAGGATCCAACTGCTTTAGCCTCTTATATCGGTTTCCCATTCCAGCTGCGAGAATTAAGAGAGAAAGGGCCATGAGATTATTATGTTATAGACAGCATACGGGCTGATGTGGCACAACGGGGCCGTCTGGCTTTGGGAGTGTGCGTACTATGCAGTCTGTGGCACTAGCTCCTGTACTGTGTGCTGTACTGTGCCATGCTTTCAGCTTTTTAATTTTTTTATAGGCGTCGACTAGGTCTTTTTTATGAAAATCACTTATTATGGGCATGCCTGCTTTAAGGTGTGCATGGCAGGAGTAGAACTGTTGTTTGACCCTTTTATCAGCCCAAATCCGCTCGCCTCCGATGTCCAGTTGGACCAGGTGTCGGCGGATTATATCTTGGTTAGCCATGGACACGAGGACCATTTAGCTGATGCTACCTATTTGGCGTGCGCGGGGAATGTCCCAATTATTTCCAATTGGGAAATCTGCAATTGGTTTTCAAAGCAGGGAGTTTGCAAAACGTATGCCATGAACCATGGGGGCACCCTAATCCTACCGTTTGGGATGGTGAAATACGTTTATGCACAGCACAGCAGCAGCTTACCTGATGGCTCATATGGCGGTAATCCGGGGGGATTTATTGTGCATTCCCCCACTGGGGCTTTTTACTATTCGGGCGACACCGCTCTGACTACTGATATGAAGTGTTTCGGGGAAGATTTTCGGCTTAATTTCTCAGCTTTTCCCATTGGTGATACCCTCACAATGGGATACAAGGACGCCGCACGCGCAGCCTCCTTTACCCGGGTAAAGGATGTACTTGGCTTGCACTACGACACGTTTCCTGTTATCCAAATTGACCAGAAAATGGCCTTGCACCATTTCCAGCAGGCCGGTTTGCGACTGCATCTTCCACCAATTGGAACTGTCCTTAGGCTGGGGGCATAGCCCTATTTATCATCATTTTTTGGTGTTGCCGTTTCCTCACGTACCTTACGCAGCATGCACTCTCCCTCACTGCTATCGACTCTAGCCGAAAGGGTATAGGATGGCTCAGGAACCTGTTGAGCAAACCAGAAAGAGTGGGGGCACGACATCCCCCGAAGACTAGTGGCTCGATTGTCAAGTTTACTTCTGAAATGGCGTCCACTTCCAGCAATGCTCGCAGCAATGTAGGCCCCCCTTCGCAGACTAACGTGCGTACATGGTACTGAGACCGAAGTACGCGTAGGATAGCGCTTAAGGAGAATGATTTGCCAGTCAAGGCGTTTATGATGACGCCCTCTGGAAACGTCGATCGCACGGGAAGAGGGAGATTGTAGGCTGTGAATACTAGGAGAGGTGCCCGCATCTCTAAAAAAACCTTCATTTTTGGATCTAGTGGACCCCGCGCACTGACTAGCACGCGTAATGGTTCTGCCGACCTCCCGGCTGCCTGTCGTCCAGCTCGGAGGTCTGGTAGGGAGATCCCCATCTGCATTTGGTCAACCTCTGCCGTTCTTCGACCGACCATTATGGCATCTCCACGAGCCCGGATTTCCTGCATTCGCCTGCGATCTACTGCTGATCCAAATCCGCTGGGCATCCAGTTTCGCACAGACACTTTTCCGTCAGCGCTCATGGAAAAGTTGACGATGACCTTGGGCCAAAAACTATTTTGGTGCTGTTTCATAACATGGCTGCTTGTGTTTGTTAAGTCCGGCAGGAGATCGACACTAAACTCTACAGCAGCAGACCCCGCAAGGCGTCTGGTGTGAGAAAGCAGACTATCTTGTGATTAGCCTGATTTCTGATCTCTGTCACTGAGAACTCCTGGAGGAAAACATGCCTTTCCAGCGCTCGACTGATTTCTGGACCGCATCGCCCCCTTCGACACCCTTTAAGTCCAACACGAACATGCAGCTATCCGGAAGAAACGGTACTAATCCGGGATAATCGATCGTTCCGCTGAACGGGAGAAGATTATCATTATCCAATCCTCGAACATCACACACGTGCGAGCCAATTGCCCAAGACCCGACACGATCTAACCACTCCCTGTGGTTGATCAATGTGAGGTGCTCTTTAACCTGAGAGCACCCGAAGTTGTGCCAGTAACCGAACGTTGGATGACCTAATCTCTCCAATAGAGGGAGCAGCTCTCGCTCGCTTGGGAATGCCTCGTAGGCTTTTCGGTTTTCAATACCAAGGCGTATCCCCCTTGCGCTAGCGTAGTCTCCCAATCGCAGCAAACAGTCAACTGCTCGTTCTTTTAGAGAGTCGGAATGGCGCTCCCTGAGAAGAATTTCTCGGATTTTTGCTCGAGCAAATTCCTTTGTATAAAGTTTCCCTTGAAGGGCAAGTCGCCGCAAACGCCGATAGGAATGAAGGCCGCCTACCCTTCCAAAGAGCAGTATTACACAGCTGGCGCCGAGCCTAGATGCGTAATCGATAGTTTGTTGGGTGAGGTGAATAGCTTGTTGGCGCTGATCCCCCCTATGAGAAGTAAACTGCAAAAGGTCGTGGTTGGTCCACTCCCTGGAGGCAGAATGAAAATTATAGAGACTGGAAATACGTACTTTTCCTCTCTCAACAAACTTGGAAATCTCGGCTGCCATGCGGGTATTTATACCCCAACTGAGCTCTATCCACCTAAAACCTAACGCCATAATTTCCTCGAGCATAGACTTACCGGATCGGTGTCTATGAATATTCCACGAGGTTGACATAGCCAGAATTCTCTCTTTCCCAACGGGACACACCGGGCAGCTTACATCAATACTGGGATAGGATCAAGTTTCCATATCTCACTTGCGTATTCGCTGACAGCGCGGTCACTAGAAAATTTTCCTACCCGTGCGGTGTTGAGAATTGCCATCCGTGCCCAAAGGGACTTATCCCGAAAGGTCGCCTCGACACGTTGCTGACAATTACTGTAGGAACGAAAGTCTGCAAGAGCGAGAAACGGGTCCTGATGAATAAGATTCTCTCGAAGAGGCTCCAACGCCCCCGGTGGATCGAAAGGGGTAAAATAGTCAGACCCCAACCAGTCTATCACAGCATGGAGCTCCTCATCTGAATGGTAACATTCCTCTGGGCAATATCCGTCGCGCAAGAGTGCTGCTACTTCATCGACTCTTAGACCAAACAGAAAGATATTTTCTTCTCCTACCTCTTCGCAAATTTCAACATTGGCACCATCTAGTGTTCCTATAGTCAGTGCTCCATTTAAAGCCATTTTCATGTTACCAGTCCCGCTAGCTTCCTTACCAGCAGTAGAAATTTGTTCTGAGAGATCAGCCGCAGGAACAATCCGCTGGGCAAGGGAAACTCGATAATTTGGTAGAAATGCAACCTTTAGCTTGCCACCAATTCGACTATCTCTGTTGATTATGCTTCCCACAGAATTGATAGCCTTAATGATACACTTCGCCATGTCATAGCCTGGGGTAGCTTTCGCCGCAAAGATAAACACCCGTGGGATAATATCTAAGTCAGGATTTTGTAGAAGACGGCGATAAAGCGCCAAGATGTGAAGAAGATTTAAGTGTTGGCGCTTATACTCGTGCAGTCGCTTGATTTGAACATCAAAAAGTGCGTTAGGGTCTATAGTGATTCCACACTCCTGCTGAATCAAACGTGCCAGGAGAGTCTTATTGGCTAATTTTGCCTCCATGAAGTCCCGCTGGAAATCAGGATCTTCCATATGGTCCTCTAATGCACACAGCTGACTAAGATTTTTTATCCAACCATCACCGATCTTTGAGGTGATAAGAACGCTTAATCGGGGATTGCACCCTAATAACCACCGGCGAGGGGTGATCCCATTAGTTTTATTGTTGATTTTGGATGGATAAAGCGCGTGAAATTCATGGAACAGATTCTTCTTAAGGAGCTGAGTGTGCATCGCTGCCACACCATTAACTGAGTGGCTACCTACTACGCATAGGTGGGCCATACGTACCATCCTTTCTTTTCCTTCTTCGATTAAAGACAGTGCAAGCTTCTTGCCGGTGTCCTTCGGCCATTTTTTTTCGACTTGTTCTAACAGTTTCGAATTAATTTCGTAGATAATCTGCAAATGGCGGGGCAGAATCGTGGCGAAGGTAGTGACGTTCCATTTTTCAAGCCCTTCTGGAAGAAGGGTATGATTTGTATAGGCGAATACACGAGTAACGATGGACCATGCTTGTTCCCAAGGCATTGCATAAAGGTCCAGAAAAATCCGCATTAACTCTACAATGGCAATCGCTGGGTGGGTGTCATTAAGTTGGATAGCAACCTTGTCCGGAAGGTACTCCCAGTTATCATTGTTTTTCCGAAATCGACGGAGGATATCCTGTAGGGAACAGGAGACGAAGAAATACTGTTGAATAAAGCGTAACTCTCGACCTCGCTCAGTTTTGTCATTTGGATAGAGCACCTTGGTGATGATTTCGCTGGAGTTTTTCTCCAGAACGGCCCTATCGTACTCCCCACGATCGAAGGCTTCAAAATCAAAACTCTTCTCCGCACAAGACGCCCAAAGCCGAAGATAGTTGACGGTGTTCGTTCCGAATCCTGGTACCGGAATATCGTGCGGGGTGCCTAGTATCTTTTTAGTGTCTACCCACTTTTGTGCACAGTTACCGTACCCATCGAAGACATCTTCTACATGACCATAAAGGTGAACCTCCGCGGCGTACTCCGGCCTCTTAATTTTCCAAGGGGACCCAAAGCATATCCAATTATCGGGAAGTTCCACCTGGTATCCATTATGAAATTCTTGTTTGAAGAGGCCAAACTGGTAGTAAATCCCATAACCAACAGCGGGCAAGTCCATGGTAGACAGCGAGTCCATAAAGCAGGCAGCAAGGCGACCTAGCCCACCACTCCCCAGGCCCATATCATATTCTTCCTCACGGAGGCTATCAAGACTCAGACCCATTTCGCTAACTGCTTGCTGGGCCTGAGAGAAAATACCAGCGCTAAGGAGACTATTGGAAAACAAGCGTCCCATGAGAAATTCTAGGGAGAAATAGTAAACACGCTTGACGTTCTTTCGGTAATGTTCCTTCTGAGTCGCGATTAGACGCTCGATAATAATAATTTTCGCGGCTTGAGAAGTGCTGAGCCACCAATCTCGGAGAGTCGCTGTTTCTGGATCCCGTACTAGCCCCAACCTTAGTTGGTCGTAGATCAGCTTCCTTAGTTCCGGAACACTAGTATCAATCATTAACTAAAAAGGTTTGAGGAGATTTGGGCGAATTGTGCTCAAGACAATCAGGCCATCAGGCATTTGCACTTTCATTTCTTGCAGCTAGCGGTCACTCTATAAGAGACACGCGGGAGGGGGCGCCGCACGCCTCCGCAGCGGGAAACGAGGGAAGCTGCGCACCCCCTCCGCCGCATCCGGCCTAGCCCAACCCAGGCCATGGTGCCATATTAAAGTGGTGCGCTATCAAATCAAATCGTTTCCGGCTCGAGGAGTAACTCTCCAACACGCCTTAAAAGGCGACCAGCAGCTCCACCGTCTAGTACACGATGATCAAAACTCAGAGTAAACTCAGAGAGGTTTTCAGGAAGCCATTCTCTAGTTTTTGCGTCCCACTTAGGGAAGATACGTCCCATTCCCATACCAAGCAATAGGGCTTGCTCGGGAAGGGGAATGGGAGTAGCAAGGGTAAGCCCAAACACACCGTAGTTGGTCACTGTAGCGATCGATCCGCCAGTTTCTTTTGCGGAGAGCTTCCGTTGCTGCGCGAGGTCCACTAGATGCCGATAGCGTCCAACGAGGCTCATTAGTCGGTATCGATCAGCATTGTGGATGACGGGAACAAGCACCCCTTCTTTTGCTTCTACGGCAAAGCCGATATTAATCGCTTGGGGATGAATTATGTGGCGACCAACGAGACGTCCTGCCAGGGCGCTATTTTCGCTCAATGCCAGAGCTAATGCGCGGAGGGCGTAAAGAGTCAGGCCAGGCTTCTCTTGCTGCTCCTTTCGATGGGCCAACAGAGGGTCTAGCACCACTGGCAAAACAACCGTAGCTAAGGGGCGCGTCCAGCTGCGACACATGGCATCGGCCACAGCGATGCGCATGGGGGAAGCGGGCGTAACCGGGCTACGCTCAAGATCGACCAAGAACTGCTCAAGATCCCTAATAGTTACGCGCCCTGCGGCTCCGCTGCCAGCAATTCCGGCCAGGTCTGCTGCATGCAGTCCGAGTTCACTCATGCGTGCCCTTATTCTTGGGGAAAGGTAACTAGCCCCTCCTGCCTGTGCAGGAACAGGTAGTCTCTCCACTGTGGGAACTACTCTCTTCGTTGGTGTGCTGTTAGAATGCTGTCTAGCTACAGACAAAGCAGCCTGCTTATCGGCCATCCCTAGCTGCTGGGCTTCAGATTCGATAACCTGTACATATCCGAGTACAGAGCCAACCGGGTAGCTTTGACCTACTTGGGCAGTAATTCTTACGAAGCTTCCACTACATGGGGTGGTTATCTCCATGAGTGCCTTATGAGTTTCCACTTCCATGAGGCTGCAACCAGCCTCCACAGGTGATCCCTCTGGACAGAGAATATCTACAACTGTGGCTTCAGCGATCGATTCGCCGAGCTGCGGCATAGTGATGGGCACTTGGAGCATGCAACTAAACAAATTAAAGATCTATTAATCGCCGAAGAGCGGATGCAATAGCCGTAGCGGTAGGTCTATGAAAAGACCAGAGATTAGGATGAAAGGGCACTGGAGTTTCTTTTGCATTTAACCTTTGGGGTGGAGCATCCAGCAGCTCATATCCTTCGGACGCTACCCGAGCAACAAGCTCAGCGGAGACCCCACCCCAGGGCCAAGCCTCCCCGACACAAAGGAGGCGCCCAGTTCTGGCCACTGAAGCGAGTACAGCGTCCGTATCTAATGGTTTAATACAGCGCAAGTCTACGACCTCAATTTCATAGCCATCCCGTGTAAGTTCTTCAGCGGCGGCCAAAGATTCATATAACATGGCACTGTAGGTAACAATAGTGGCATCGCGGCCTTGTCGAGCCAAGCGTGCCTGACAAGCCGGTACTGCTTCAGTTGGCAACGATTTTGCCTTTAGGTGATAGTAGAGAAACTTATGTTCACAGAAAATGACTGGGTCATCTATAACAACTGCTTCAAGGAGCATGCTGTAAGCGTCTTCTACAGTCGCAGGTGTCATAACGATTAACCCAGGATAATGCGCATAGATGGCTTCTATGCTTTGACTATGGAATGGGCCACCTCCAGCAGTTCCACCGGAGGGCAAGCGGATGATGATTGGACAGGAAACCGCGGTTCTGTAGAAGAGCGTTGCAGCATTGTTGACTATCTGGTTGAATCCACAGGTGGAGAAGTCTGCGAACTGCATCTCTATAATTGGGCGCATTCCCTCGATGGCTGCGCCGATAGCAACTCCAACGATAGCGTCTTCGCTCAGTGGAGAATCCAATACCCGGCCTGGGAACTCCAGGGATAGGTTCTTTGTAGCTTTAAAGGCGCCTCCAAACTCTCCGATGTCCTGTCCATATAAAAAGACTCTTGGATCTACTGATAAGGCGTGAGCCTGAGCGGCACGGATCGCCTCTAGATAAGTGATACTCACCGCTCGGAATAGCTGTCCCGTAATTCGACATTGGAAATAGCGCTCCAGTCTTCCTCCGATGGATCTGGAACTGGCTCCCTAAGTACCTTCGCAGAGAGCAATTCTACTTCCAGAGAGATTTCCCTTCGCCACTCCATTAATTCTTCCTGAGAGAGCCAAGAACGCTCTGTTAGGGTTCGTTCCGCAAGGCGTATACAGTCTCCCCCATAAGATGCCTGGTAATGAAGAGGATCCACATAGCTCGCGTCGTCATGTTCTCCGTGCCCTGCGAGCCTAAGCAAAGTGCCTACCACTAACTGAGGCCCCCTCCCTTCACGGGCCGCACGAACGGCCTCACCCACCACATGTAGGCAGTCCTCCAAATTGGTACCATCCACCTTGTGGCCTTTCAGGCCATATCCAACTGCTTTGTCAAGTAGATTCCTGCAGGCAAACTGCCTGGAAACCGGGGTGGAATAAGCATATTGGTTGTTTGCTACAAGAAGTACCAACGGCACCTTCTCCACGGCGGCCACGTTTATGCCTTCATGGAAGGCCCCGGTAGAAGTTCCCCCTTCACCGATACATGTTCCTCCGACAATACCGACCTCTCCTTGGAGGCGTTTTGCCATTAACCCACCGACGACGACTGAGATCATCGCCCCAAGATGGCTGATCATTGCATAATATCCACACCCAGGAGTTCCCCGATGAATGTTCCCATCTCTTCCTCTCATAGGCCCTAACTGGGATCCAATGTAGGTTCTAAGGGTGTCTAACACGGTATCCCCAAACGCCATACGTCCAGCCTGGTCTCGAATAAGTGGGGCGTAAAGATCCCCCTTACGCAAGTGAAGCCCAAGGGAGACGCTAAAGGCCTCCTGTCCCCTGCCAAGAAACACTCCACCTTTAATTAGGCCTGCGCGGTATAGGCTGGCTAGTTTTTCCTCTAGCAGACGTGCCATCAGCATAAAGCGATACGCTCGCATATACTGCTCCTGAGCAGTAATCTTTTGCAACTCTGTTTCTGGAGAAACTGGCATGTAAAAAGTTGGTGGGGATTACTTTTACACCATGACACCCGTCTAGCGTAATTCTCCACTAGCTGGGAATGGAACGCCAAATCAGAACGACCATGGAAGCGAGTATGAAAACCAAAATGGCAAATCTAATCTTGGCGAATTTGCTCTCCTTTGCAGGGAGACTACGAGCAGGGCGGCGACGAGCTGCGCCCAGAAATCCCCCAGGGGGCTTCCAGGAGACAAACATTGCACGGCAAGCCACTTTTGTATATCGATGTACCTCTCGGTGCTGACACTCCTCTTCCACTGCAGCAGGCAAGTTCTGCAATTGACGTCTCAGTGAGACCTTCTCTTGAAGTATTTCTTTTTCCTGCCGTAGGGGTGGCACTTGTTTAAGGGTCAACAGGTTTCTTCTCTACTTGAAACTGGAAACTTCTTTTGATCATCTACTGGCCGTTTCATTGATGATTAGCTCCTTCTTTCTAATTATCCCCTACAATGATCAAAGGGGCTACCATGCCAAAGGGAATGAGTGGCAAAGTAAAGGAGAAACTGCTCTTCGGCCAATAAAAAAGCCATTAACCACTGGTTCGAAAGTGCTCCTATTGAACCGCTACTTGCTACTGGGAGTTCCTAACCTTGTGAGGCATAACCTTTTTAGCTGGGACGTAGTTTTGATCGCATTAGAGGGAATACTTGGAGTTACATACGCTCTACCCAAGACATTATACTCAGCTCTTTTTGCAAAGTTATTGGAAGACCACAATTTGAATTAGTCTCTGCCATACTTTCCTGCAGATGCCGCAAGAAATTGGTAGACACCAAGACACCACTCAGTTTTCCGACTGCTCTCGGCCGTTATCGTCTGTTGCAGTCCCAATGAGAGGCTGAGTACACGGTTCAATGTTCCACAGTCTCTGTTCTTTCCCTTTTATCTTCCATTAATTTTTTTTGACCAAGATACCTTCAAGGCGTCTCTCCCCTCTCCATCTGATTTGACACTTCTTAGAGCTTTTTCATTCTCTTCTCATAAGTCGCCCCTGTTCAACCAAGGTAGGAGTCGATACCAAGCAGTGTAATAGAAGGTCAGAAACATGCACACGGTGCCAGATAAGCTGCTGCATTGTGGATTCCCCTTCGGAAAAATTCCAAAAGAAGATGATAATTATCAGTGGATAATACCGCCAGGAGGGCCCCTCCGTAGCAGTTCCGTCTCCTGGATCCACAATCCCCATTCTAGGCTGATTAGTTTCACGGTCCCGTCTCTAAAAAGGTGCTTTGGGTTATCTACGGGAATCTCAAGAAATAGTTGAGAAACAACGTGGATAGGGAATGATAACCTTCCAATGATCTAGAAAAGTTACTTAGTATTGCAATAGCCTCTCTTAAGGCCTGTCTTTTAGACTTATGAATGGTTGGTTTTCTTACATGCATGCAAACTATTCACAGAGACTCCATTTGCTTGCCTCAACAAACCACTGAAGGGACACAGTTAACACACTGATTGTATGAGAGTTCCGATGATCAGGAGGCCACCCCTGCGTTACCCTGCGAGGGCTCTACTACGTGGTGGAAATCCTTCCTTATGGGATAAACCTCTCCCACTACTCTGGAGCGGCGTCCGCGCAGCGGACACCTCACCCTCCCCCCAACGCCCTAATCAGATGGATGCACCTACTAACAGCCTTTTTAGCGTGAGCATTCGGCAACTTGCTGCTTAGCATAATACTTGACATGAAGTCGCGATGAGAACCCCCTTTGGCAAAAGGGGGGGACAAAACCCTCCCAATCGGCTCTATCTGGAGATTACAGAGATGGTGGCGCGGCCTCCATCCCGTGACGAATCGTACAAGGGAGGTTGCACTTCCTAACTGACATGATCTCCCTGAGGGGAAGGATCTATCTCCGGATACTCAAAGATTTTCCCTTCATAGTTTCGAATCAGAACTTTCGTTCTGTCCTTGTATACAACGTAGTCAGGATTAATTGGAATTTTTCCACCCCCAGTTGGGGCATCAATAACGTACTGAGGTATGGCGTACCCCGTCGTGTGCCCTCGCAGTCCCTCGATGATTTCAATCCCTCTTCTAAGAGGAACACGAAGGTGAGACGAGCCATAAATAAGGTCACACTGATAAAGATAATAGGGCCGTACTCGGCAAAGGAGCAGCTTATGGACAAGTTCGCGCATGGTTGCCACGTTATCGTTAACCCCTGCAAGTAAAACGCTTTGGTTACCTAGCGGGATCCCATGGTCAGAGAGTCGGTCGAGTGCCTCCCGCGTCTCCACAGTTAACTCTCTGGGGTGATTTGCATGAATGCTCATCCAAAGGGGATGGAATTGCTGTAGCATTCTGCAAAGCTCCAGGGTAATCCGTTGAGGAAGAAAAACGGGAATGCGTGTCCCGATGCGTAGAAACTCAAGATGAGCAATTGCACGTAAGTTGCCAAGCAGCTCTTCTAGCCTCCTATCAGAAAACAAAAGGGGATCTCCTCCAGAAAGGAGGACATCACGTACCTCGCTGTGCCGTCTTAGATAGGAGAGGGCCTGCTTAAAGTCAGTATGAAACTCATGATGTTCGCTTGCTCCACTTACAATGCGACTGCGAGTACAGTAGCGACAGTAGGATGCGCAGCGATCCGTTAGCAGAAGCAACACCCGATCGGGATAGCGGTGTACTAGCCCTGGTACCGGCATATGCGTATCCTCTCCACAAGGGTCCATCGTTTCACCCAAAGAGCTTTTCCCCTCTTCTGCTCTTGGAATTATCTGTCGACGGATGGGGCAATCGGGATCTCCAGGATCAATGAGGTTAAAAAAATGAGGAGTCACTGCCATCGCCAATTTGTTAGCAGACAACGAGACACCCAACTTTTCCACATAGCTTAGGTTAATGTACTCTTCTACTCTTTCTAGGTCAGTTATCCGTTCTCGCAGTTGCCAGCGCCAGTCGGACCAGTCTTTTGCATCCACCTTCTGCCAAAAACCAGGAGCATAGGAGACAAACCGGGCAGATCCTCTGAGTAAGTGATTGTCCATGTAACACACGGGAAAGACGGAAGCTCTATCTAGGATAGAGGGCACACATCTCTAATCCTACCTAATCCTACCGAGCGCCGAGTAGAGGGGGAGTCCAAACAGCCTATCCCAACCTCTACGGGATAGCAAAACAAGGAGACACAGCGTACACGTGCCACGTGTATTTTCTCGGTATTTTAATGTCAATAACAACAGTCGATTACCCTGGTGAGTTTTTCGTCGGCAACATGGAAACCCAGCGGAGAATTTCTGCGACTGGAGCTAGTAAATCATAGGGAATCACATCACTAACTTTTGTTTTCTTGTAGAGAACTCTGGCAATAGGAACATGCTCGATGACGGGAATACCTTCCTCCCGGGCAATTTTGGTCATAAGGAGAGCCATAAAGCCTGCCCCTTTTGCCCGAAGAATTGGCAGAGGGGTCTCCCCTCTAGCATAGTAGATAGCTACAGCATAGTGGACAGGATTGGCGATTACCACGGTAGAGTGCCGAGTGGCGACGGCAGTCTCTTCAAGAAGCATCTCCTGATAAATTTCCCTGCGTGCGTGTTTTATCCCTGGATCGCCCTCAGTTTCTTTGCTTTCTCGTCGAACTTCCTGCACAGTCATCATCAGTTGTTTCGCATGTAGGTGTTTTTGCACTAAGAAGTCTATGATTGAAAGGAGAACCCAAACTGTCCAGACAACTGCACAGAAGAAGATTAGCATCTGAGAAATAGCCTGTGTAACCCCTACAAAACCAGCGAATGGTAGAAGAACGAGCTGCCTAATAAAGAACCGTCCTACCAAAGTAATTACGCTTCCAAGAACCAAAATCTTTAGGACGGATTTGGTGAATTCGAACAACGTTCTAGTGGAAAAAATGCGCTTTAGCCCTTGCATAGGACTAAGTTTTGTAATCTCTGGATTTATGGGAAAGAAGGAGAATAGAAATCCAAATTGGGCGACGTTCCCAGCGACTACCGAAATACAAGATGCTGCGGCGACCAACCCAACCTCGAAGCATACGATCCTTGCAGCCCGTTGCAAACAGGGGGATGTTGCTTCTCTTCCTGTCGGAAGAGCCAGAAATACGGTTGCAAACAGATCTTCTAGCCAGAGATTAATATATGGGAAACTGAAGAGTACAGTGGCCAAAACGACGGCAGCGGAAACAGTGATCACGACTTCTACACTTTTTGCCACTTGTCCGCGTTTGCGCGCCTCGCTAAGACGTTTAGGTGTTGGCTTCTCCGTTCTTTCCGCTGGGCTGCGCTCCTCACTCATGAAAGAATCGAGTGAATCCAGATGGACAGGCCTTCACTGCTGAATAAATTGCGTGAAAAGGCCCATGCTATAAAGGGCAGGTAGATGGTGACCAATAGTAGTCCGACTACGCTTTTGACTGGAAGAGAGAAGAAAAATACGTTCAGGGAGGGGACAAATCGATTCATAAAGCCTAGCCCAAGGTCAATTAGAAGGAAAAGGACCAGCAGGGGAGCGCTGTAGAGCACAGAAAGCTCAAAGAGCTGGCTAGCTAGCAGTGAGACTGCGTTGGCCTTTACCATCTTCAACTCAGGAAGGAAGTTCCACAGTGGATATATTTCAAAACTAGTTAGCAAAGCAGAGAGGAAGACTACAAATCCCCGTGTTGCAAGGAATAACATAATCGAGAACCGCAACATGAGGCCTCCCATAGGAGAATTAAGCCCCCTAAGTAGTGGGTTAAAATAGGCTCCCGCTGTCGCTCCACGCTGTGAATCAACGTATTCCCCGGCGGCCTGCATAGCCCAGAATCCAATGCTCGAGCCAAATCCTAATAATAAACCTATAAGGCCTTCCTTAACCGCCAAGGCACATAACAACAGAGGGGAGGGGGACTGTTGAGGAAGCGGAGCCAGAAGGAGTATCGGGATAAGGACTAGCGCAGTGGAGAGAATAAAGCCATGACGTGGGATGCCCAGCAGGAGACCGGAACCAAAAAATGGGGCGATAGTAAAAGCTACCCCTATTCGGGGCACTGCAAGCGCTATAGTCAGGACCACTTTTGCAACATCCTCCATCCCACTTTCTTCCTCCCCTTCCTACCTTCTCTCCCTTAACTGTTGTCCTATTTTCCGGATCAGCTATTTATCCAGCCTGATCAATCCAGAAAAATTTTGAAATGAAAAGGAAGCAAAATGAATAAGATCACCAAATATCATATCCATAGCGTAGATAAGTACTAACACGGTAGCAAATAGCTTGACAGCGTGGGGGAGGCTTTGGTCCTGAATCTGTGTTAAGGCTTGGAACAATGCTACGCCTACCCCTAAAATTACCGTCACAAGGATAGGTGGTAGGGATACCGTTAGTACTAGCATCAATGCTTTGGAAGTAAGGTAGACCGCCGTTTCCTGGTTCATTGCTCTTTTCTCGGAGGTTCTACTTATCACAGGCGATAGGTCATTACTAGGCCGTCCAAAAGGCGTGTCCAGCCATCTACGAAGATAAAGAGCAGCAACTTAAAAGGAAGCGAGATAGCCGTGGGAGAAATCATGATAATCCCCAGGGCAAGCAAGATATTTGAAACGACTAGGTCAACGACGAGGAAAGGAAGATAGATGATGAACCCAATCTGGAATGCAGCAGTCAACTCCGTAAGCATGAAGGCAGGAACGAGGATGAAAAGACTTTCTTCATCAAGTTTGTTACACTGGTCCCTCGGCCATCTCCTGCGGGCGATTTCTATGAAAAAGCGCCTCATTTCCGGCTGGCTGTTTTTTCTGAGAAACTGAATGGCAGGGGGACTGATACCCCGCCAGACCGCTTCCATCTCCTGGAAGGAAGCTGTAGACCAGTCAACACGCTGCTGTTTAAGGAGCTCCCATGTTTTTAAGCAGACCGGCTGCATGATGAAAAGAGAAAGAATTACAGCGATGCCGTTCAGCGCTATGTTGGGCGGTGTAGACTGAAGACCCAGAGCGTTTCTTAAAATTCCTAGTACCACGATGATCTTCGTGAAAGAAGTTACCAGTACTGCTAGATATGGCAGGAGGGAAGCCCCCACTAGTACTAGGATGATCTGAGAGGGATTTGGAAAGCTAAGGGTCATGAAAAAAAGCTAATCTACTTCTTGTTCTCTAGTTGCTCTCTTCCCCGGACATAGTGGCGGAAGCCGAAACCCCGTTAGACTTAGTAGCTACCCCGCTTGCCTGAGAAATAGGGCTGTTTTTTTCAAATCCTCTAAGTTCCCGTACCAAAATCCCTACCTCTTCTCCTACTTGGATTAACTCTCCCTTCCCAATACTTTGCCCTTGCAGCAAGATGTTTACTAAACAATCCGGCGGGGCATGGATAGGAAAATGATGCCCCTGGCCTATACGCCTTAGCTCTCCTAAACTGATATTCTGTTGCCCCAAGCTAAACTCAAGTGTCACCTCTACGTCATCCAACCACTGATCCCCATCACAGGTTGTTACGGGAGTTCCGGCCTCGCCACCAGGTGTTTGATGGTTTGGCATTTCAGGCCCTGAAGATCCTTCTCCTGTAGGGTTTTTATCTTTGTCGCCCTTGTCGTGTTTTTCTGAGTCTTTCATTAAAGCGAGCATTCCAGTGATGATGGAATGAGTGTGGTTTGTGGGTATCAGTAACCCTGGTTTTTTTCCTTGAAAGACACGGAGCAGAAAATCTCCCTGCCTCCAGTGTTCCACTGGCCCTATTAACAGAACGTCTCCTACCTCCAAACAACTACATTCCTTCCATAAGAGAGAAATAGAACCGATCAATATGTCTGCAGGCATCTTCAAGGACTCTGGCAATTTTCTAGGCACTACCGGCCAGGTAGTGGCAACGTCCTGCACCTGAGTAATGAACCCCTCTTCGGCAGTTAAGCTGCCTATGATTTCTGGCTCGTCAAAGTCGTTTGCCATTTGCCAATAAAGCGTACAAAGCGTTTCCCCCACCAGGACGGAAGGAGATTTAACGAGTTGAATAGGGAGCTGACTTACTTTGGAAAGCTCTAAGAGAAAATCCTGCAATAGTACTGCTACTACAGCTGAACGAAATGGCTCCACAAGAGCATCCACACACGGGACATGTAAGATCTCATGTAACCATCTTGTTGGCAATAGTTTACATCTAATAATACCAAAGCAGTCGCCTAGACGGATGGTGCCTACAGCAGCGCTTTTGGGTATTGATAACGCCTCCAGAAGGAAACGGAACTTCCACTTCTTGCCCAGGGCGGATACCTGCAACTGGTACTGGGATGAAACCAAATCTTCCCATATCTCTATCTCAATGGGGGCTACCTGCCTCGGCCTAAATTGCTCCATCATGTCTCTTTCCGGTGAAGACTGGCGTGCTTTTCTCTCCTTTCTCTTGTAAGAACCCTTCCGTGGGGGGGATTCTCAGAGTACTTTATTCTTAGTCGGAGCGGCCTAAATGGAAAGGCCTCTAAAAATCTACTGTGGATTGTAGCAAGATGCGTTTGGATGACTGCTAGGGCTTCCTCGGAGGAAGTGGCTATGCACACAAGAAAATCCCCATTCAGCGACCCTTGTATCTCTATCGAGGTCTCCTGTAGCTTGTCAGATCTAGGTTGTATACTCAAGGAGTGGGCCCCGTGAATTTCCATACGGGAGACACTTTTGCCAACCAGCTCTTGAAGTTCACACTGCGCCAAATTTATTCCCTCAGTGAACAGGTTAGTACTACCCTCAGCGACTCCTCCCTTTCCAGCACAAGCGTGGTCTACAGTGGCGGACAATGTTAGCTTGCCAAGCAAAGAGTGCTGTGTCCCGATGGGGACTTTCTTAATTTCTTCATCTTTGACCTCTTCATTACATCCTAAACCTGGATGCAGTGAAAATTCCCCATTCGCACCAGTGAAAAAAAACGGCAAAAGACACTGATTGTTCTCGTGTTCTTCCTGATTGCTCTCCTCTTCTTCGCTGCTCTCATTTGCTTCCATTAGACCGCTACGGCGATCCACTATGCTGCTTCCGTCCCTTTGCCACATTTTCTCAATTTCTGCCCTTCCTGCTCTATGAGAAGGCAGATGAGCTACTTTATCATAAGGTCTCAACGGGTGGTCATCCTGGCCTTCCATAAGGCTCTGGAAATAAGACGCCTCGGAAAGTTCAGGTCTTACAAATAGAAGTGGGTAGCGTTCGTCCTTAAATATGAAGGCTCGTACATCGGAAGAAATCTTTTCACTCATAAAAATTAGCCCTCAAGGACTTTAAAATATATCTGTTAGAGGCAACTTCCTCGTTTTCCTCAGATTCTGCGTATAGAAGTTCCCGTAGATGGCGAAGGAGCGTCCTCTTATAGAGGCAGACTGCCTGGTCTGACCTGCTTTCGGCGTGTATGTGCTCCACGCGTGCTCGCGATGTTTCTTCTAGAGCTTGAGAATAGGCTGCCGCTTTTTCTGAGGCAGCCTCCTGTAATGCTCTCAACTGTTTGGTACGCCAAGAGAAACTGGCATACCCCCTCTCCAGGCTCCTGCGGTAAACCAAGTGTTTTGTATAGATCCCCTTAAGGACAGTGCTCATCTCTTTGTCTCGGGCATGTGCATAGTCCAGTGCTTGTTTTTCTACGCGCTTCCACCCCTGGAATATTTCTTTTTGTCGGCGCAGACAAACTGATTTCTTCACTGCAGCAATCTGAGCCTTTGCTCTGCGAAGCTTCAGAAATATTAGCGCTCTTTTTTTGTCCCGTTTGGCGTTCGTCATTGTGCCAATTCTTTTAGCTGGCGGACACTCTCTTGATAACTGAAGAAATCCTCAAACTTTTGCTGAAGGAAACTACTGATCTTTTCTTTTTTTGCGATGGCTTCGTCGGTCAAACTGTCTACTCCCTCCTTATACTCTCCGATTTTTAAGAGGAGTTCAGCCTCTTCATATCTAGCCATTAGTTCTCGCACCCGCCCGGCAGCGCTCGCGTGTTCAGAACTTATAATATTGGTCATCACTCGGCTAACGCTGTCCAATATAGCTATAGCGGGAAAATGATTTGCTGCTGCTAGAGTCCTTGAGAGGACAATATGACCGTCTAGCAAGGACCTAACTTCATCTGCCACTGGCTCATTCATATCATCCCCCTCCACGAGGACGGTATAAAGTGAGGTAATGGAACCAACCTTGGCGTTACCAGCGCGTTCCAAGAGCTGTGGGAGCACTGAGAATACCGAAGGTGGAAACCCACGGCGGGCTGGAGGTTCTCCGCAAGTCAAGCCAACCAACCGCTGAGCACGTGCAAACCGTGTTAAAGAATCAACTAATAGAAGGATGCGTTTCCCCTGATCTCGAAAGTATTCTGCAATAGTTGTGGCAACGTAAGCTGACTTGATCCACTCTAGGGGAGGGCGGTCTGAGGTGCTTACAACGGCTACTGTGCGGTCTCTTGTGTTCTCAGTCAAAACCATCTCCAGAAACTCCCGGACCTCACGTCCACGCTCCCCAATGAGAGCGAGAACCACAACATCAGCGTCAGTGTTCCGCAAAAGTTGTGCTAACAGGGCGCTTTTTCCCACTCCAGCCGCTGCGAAAATGCCCATCCGTTGTCCCTCTCCGCAAGTAAGAAGCGCATCAATAGCACGTATCCCCAGACAGAGTGGGCGTGATACTAGCTGTCTAGAAAGTGGAGAGGGAGGTCTTCCATTAGCTGGATAAACCGCTTCAGGTACAAATTCAGTCTTTATATTGTCCATGAAGTTGCCAAATCCGTCTAGGACACGGCCTAGTAGCCCGTCTCCTACATCCACTTCATGCATTTTTCCACTTGGAATAACCTCTGTTTCCGGAGAAAGGCCACCTGGATCCCCAAGTGGCATAAGGAGTACCTCATCGCTCGTAAATCCGACCACTTCTGCTAAGATAGGAGCAATGGGGTGCCGCCTGCGCAATTCACAGAGTTCTCCGATCCTGACTCCATAAAGAACTGCCTTAACAAGCATGCCGATCACTGCCGTAATCCGACCACGCAGTGGACGGGAGCGCACAGTTTGCAACGACCTACGAAGAGGAGCAATCCAATCTGGAGATACAACACCCCGATAGGGGGAGGTTACCTTCCAATAGGGGGATCGAGCTCCAGTACTCATAACATCTCTTGCATTTGCTCTTGGATAACCTTGAGTTGTGCCTCTAAGGAGACATCGATCCTTCCTATAGGGGACTCGAGGACGCAATCTCCTCTTCCAACCTCTTCGGAGGAACGTGTTTCTACACGCATTTGCCTTGGTAAGAAAATTTTCTTCCAGCCCTCTAGTAGGATGTTAACGCCATCGATATCTTCTGGATGTACGCAGAGAACTATCCACGATTGCTGTTGAAGTCGCTCAACGGCCGCCGCTGCAAGCTGCAAAACACGTTCTGCATCCGGTGTTGTCTGAATAAGGATTCGAACAGCTTCTATAATGGTCTCTGCCATTTGCTCCTGGAGGGCGCTAAGGTAATCCAGTGTATTTGCAATAGTAGCCCAATGATGACGCATTGCTTCTTGACGCGCCATTTCACTGCCTTTTTGGTAGCCAAGCTCCTGCTGACGCCTCCACTCGACCTCCGCTTCCTGCCGCCTTTTTTGTGCTTCAGTTTTCGAGATCTCTAATAACTCTATGGCTGAAGAGACAGTTTTGTAGGAGGAGGCCTTGAGAATCTTCCCTTGTTGGTGTACTGGAGGCAGTTCCTTATGAAATCTGTACGTGTTCATCTCCTTTCTCTTGCACTGTAACCCTAACTAACTCCCTAAGGCACCACCAGGCAAGCTGGGAATCCTCCGATGAAAAATTGCGTTGCCCCAAATCCTTCTCAACGGAATGCGGCAACCTGCTAAGGAATCGGTTCCATTCTTCTGCTGGCAGGAGAGCACAGGCACATGCGATCAGTAGCCAGCCAGAATTCAGAACTGCAACGGTGGTAGGTGAGCTATCGCTCCTAGACCATTGCTGTAGTCGACACTTCTGCGGAACGCTTATCCTAGAATATAAAGTCGTGGTATATGCAAAGTTGAGGACGCCCTCTCCCAGTCCCCTGCGCAGCTCCAGTACCTTCTTGCTGTCTATCGTCTTTCTAATCTCCCTAACGGCAATCAAAGCCCCAGAGAAGGCTGCAAGCCGTCGGAGAAAGGAAAGCTCACTAATAGCCAACTGCATAAGAGGACTTTCCGGACTAGTCCAAAAATCCCCCCCCCAGTTCCAAAGATTTCTAAAATGTTCATCCACATAAGCTTGCGCTAACGGACACCCCAAAATTGGGATACGCCACTCTAAAGCAGCGCTTCCCCACCTTTCCGGATGCATTTGGGAAGTAGGGTGATTATGGAAATCAACCCACCGCTGAATATTCCCGGGAGGAACAGTCTTTTGCAGCCAGGCACGCGCCACTCTATGCCAACTTTCCTCAGGAACAGCCAACTTAGGCAACCCGAAATCTGAGCACATGACTCTCTACTCAGAGGATGCTACCATCTTTTTGCCTTGTATCTCTTTGAAAAGCCAAAATAAACCCCACCCCGCGATGCCTCCAATTACCGTCGCCACTAAGAGACTAATACTCCACGCTCTCCACAATACACGAACTGAATCGGAAGCAACCTTTATACCTAGAACTTTTTTCATGGTATCCGCTGCTTTAACTGGAGAGTATAGATCCATAACCCTAGATTCTACAACCGTTACGCTGATTCGGTCGTAGGAAAGCCCCTCGACGCTATTCATCACGAGAGCCTTAATTTGCGGCAGCAAATGAACGGTGTCGAAGCCAGGCCGACATTTGAGGAAGACGGATGCTGAGGACGGTGTGCTGGCCTCGGAATAAGGGTTATTTTTTGGTAGAACCAGATTTACGCGGGAGGTTACTATTCCGTCCAGATGGCTTAGTGTTTCTGCAATATCTTGGCTGAGGGCATACATGAAGCGAATCTTCTCCTCAGTAGGGGAAGAAACAATGCCTGACTTAGAGAACATTCTTCCAATCCCGCTAAAAGATTCCTGCGGGATACCGTACCATTGCAATAATTCGACCGCCTTAGCGAATTGGGATTTCGGCACCGCTACAGAAAACAGCTTATCCTTTCCCTGAAGCTTTCTGGCCTGAATGTCTCGTGCTAGCAAAACCCCGAGCATCGCATTAGCATCGGACTCCAAGAGATTGCTATGGAGTTCTCGCGTCTCACACCCTATGAGAAATAGGGCGTAACACCACAGGAGGAGTCCTATACCTTGCCGCCACCATCTTTTTCTTTTGCTTTTTCGGTAGGCAAAATCCATTTTATTCTCACGGGTTGTTCTCTACTTCCTTCCCACTTAGAGTACAAGGTACAAGAACGCTGATGACTGGGCCGAGTGCTAGTCTAAACCGAACGGCAGTTGCTTAGATCTGAGACTAGATGGAGACCGCAAAACTCCAGAAGCCTTTGTGTTGCAAGAGATTCACAACAAATGTGAAGGGCAGCCCCATCTAGAATTAACGGTTCCAGCAGATGGAACAGTCTCTTTAATTCTGACAGCCTGGGTAATTCCTCCCCTTCCAAAAGCAGTGTTAGAGGAAGAGAAGCCCTACTTGCCTGCCTTCTCAGAGAGGCACACTGCGCCTCCACCTCTACCATCGTGGGCGAACCAGCAGTCCATCGGACCAGATTCCCTTTCACGGGGAGCCTCATAACGCTCATTCGTTTCTACACCAAGCGCGACCTTACTCTCTAATGTCAACTGACATCTCACCTGCCACACAAGCCCCGCCAAATCCAATCCTCCTGCATCTCGAAAACTCGGGGAGACAACCAAAAAATCTTTTTATGCCTATGCCCTCTCTACCTGCCAGTATTCTAGTTCTACCGGAGTTTCTCTCCCAAAGATACTAACAGAAACTTGCAGCTTTCCGCGATCTGGATCAATTTCCTCCACAATCCCATTTTGACTCTGGAAAGGGCCATCCGCAACTTTGACCTTGTCCCCTACCTCAAAACTGACTTTGGGTTTAACTATATCCTCCCGTTCTCTCATTTGTGCGAGCACACTCTCTATTTCCCTCTTCTGCAAGGGGATTGGGCGGTCCCTCTTGCCTGCAAACCCCAGAACGCCAGAGGTTTCTCGGATGAAATACCAAGTCTTTTCGACCAGATGATTGCTATCCGTAAGCAGATGCATATTGACGATGAGATAGCCGGGATAAAACTTACGGGCGCTCTCTGTCTTTTTCCCGCGCCTGATTTCTTGTACCCGTTCTGTTGGAATTAAAACGTCGAAAATCAAACCAGACATTTCTTCCGCCTCAACGCGACGGAGAATATTTTCTTGCACCTTCTGCTCCTGCCCGGAGAGGACATGCACCACATACCACTGATCTTTTGGAGGTAAAGGCATTCTGAATCGAACTTCTGAATCGAACTAAGTTCCCCCACCGTATCACAGAGCCGTTAGGAAACCTACTAGATTGACCGATATCAGATCAAAAATTGCAACATACCCACCAAGGAGTAGCATGGCTACAACTACTACTACTGTAGAATCACTTATCTCTTTATAGCGCTTGAGTCCTTTTTCGCGAAGATCCCAAGGCCATTGGGCTTTTCCCAACTCAGCTTTTACCTCTACGATGAAGTTGCGGGCTCTCTCAATCATCCTTGCTATCTTGTGGCCCAAGAGGGGAGCAGCTCCCACACGCTCAGGCCAGGAGGGACTTGAACCCACAACCAACGGTTTTGGAGACCGCTACTCTGCCAATTGAGCTACTGGCCTTCAATGTGAGTGAGTGACCAATATGAGTGAGTGAACATCTACTCTAGGACATCGGAAACACGACCAGCGCCGACAGTACGCCCACCCTCACGAATGGCGAAGCGGATAGTCTTCTCCATTGCGATAGGGGCATCTAGCTCAACGTCAAGGGTAACGTTATCGCCTGGCATAACCATTTCTACGCCTTCAGGAAGCTGTACCTTCCCTGTTACGTCCGTGGTGCGAAAGTAGAATTGGGGGCGGTAGTTGCTGAAGAAGGGAGTATGACGTCCCCCTTCATCCTTACTTAGGACATACACTTCTGCCTTAAATTTTTTGTGGCCGGTAATGGAATTGGGTTTGGCGATAACCTGCCCACGCTCAACTTCGTCTTTCTTAAGACCACGCAGCAAAAGACCAACATTATCACCGGCGCGCGCTTCATCGAGAAGTTTACGGAACATTTCAATATCAGTTACGACGGTCTTCCTTGTCTTAGTATCTCTGGAGAGACCGACGATTTCAACTTCTTCCATCTTTTTGAGGATGCCGCGTTCCACACGCCCTGTAGCCACAGTCCCACGACCTTCGATGTTAAAAACGTCCTCAATGGGCATCAAGAAAGGCTTATCAATAGGCCTCTCCGGTGTGGGAATGTACTTATCTACTGCTTCGACGAGCTGTAAAACTTGTTTTTCTCCTTCAAGATCGGCATTCAAGGCCTTCAGAGCGCTCCCCTTAATGATAGGAATATCATTTCCAGGAAAACCATACTTGGAAAGCAAGTCTCTCAGCTCCATTTCGACCAACTCCAGAAGGTCTGGGTCATCTACCATGTCTACTTTGTTTAGAAAGACCACCACAGACGGTACACCAACTTGACGGGCAAGAAGGATGTGCTCGCGAGTCTGCGGCATAGGACCGTCCGCTGCACTGCAGACGAGAATGGCACCATCCATCTGAGCTGCCCCTGTAATCATATTTTTTACATAATCTGCATGCCCAGGGCAATCCACATGAGCATAGTGACGGTAGTCGCTCTCGTATTCCACATGAGCAGTGGAAATGGTAATACCGCGTTCCTTCTCCTCCGGTGCGGCGTCGATCTCGTCATAAGCATACGCCTTGGCTTTGCCCTGCTTAGCAAGGCAAGTAGTAATCGCAGCAGTGAGAGTTGTCTTCCCGTGGTCTACGTGACCGATGGTCCCGACATTGCAGTGCAGTTTATCTCTTTTAAATGCTTCTTTTGCCATCTGTTATTGGTTATCGTTGGTGCTAATAAAGCGTTAGTGCTCGCGTTAGTCGCCCCTCTAAAGCCAGAGCGAGAGCCCATGACCGGGATTGAACCGGCGCCCTCGTCCTTACCAAGAACGTGCTCTGCCGACTGAGCTACATGGGCACAACCTGTCTTGAGCAAAAGATCTTGAGCTTTCTTATTCCCGGGAAGCTAGAAACCCCCCGTCCGCTTTCAGCCTACGCACAGGCAGAGGAGGCGCATCCATTTTCATTCCCGAGGGGAGGAGGAGACTCAGGCTAACTAATTAGAAGACTCTGTCAAAAACAAAATCCAACGAGACAAAAACTTCTCAAAACTTCTTAGCCGTTGAGCTGGCCCAATGCCCTCACGTGATTAACCCTCCCTATACTTCCGCGTGCCCCCTTGCCCTCTCTCTTTTCTTTGTACACATTAGCCTCCTCTCCCGCCTTCTTGCAGGTACCAGGATGAAAACCGAAAATGCGCGTCTACCTGCTGCTAGCTTGCGTCAGGTTCTCCGCGTAGCTCTGGGACCCCCATTTACCACAAGGTCCAGTAGAGAGAACCGGGGCCATCAACATAAAATGTCTCGGCTCCCGGTGTGCCAAGCATAATAAAGCAAAGCAATGTAGTTGAAATCCTGGCCAGAAGACTCATCATGTTACCATCTCGTTACAAGCGTGGAATAGGAAGAATACTGGAACGCGGTGACACGTAGTCTGAGCTATCTCTGCTTTACTTCATGGTGCGGTATTTCATGACTCTTGGAAAAAAATTCCTCACCAGTATCGTTGGCCTGCTAAGTCGCGTTATACTTGCTACGCTGCGCCTGCAGCTGGAAGATCACTCAGGATTTACAGTAGCCCCCCCCAGTTTTCCGGTGATCATTACTTTCTGGCACGATCGAATTTTTGCCGTTGCTCTAGCCTTCTTGCGGAAATACCCTGCTTGTCGGCGGGGCGTCTTTGTGCTCGCTAGCCCGAGCCGGGATGGAGAAATCCTTGCTGCAATTATGGCTGCTTTCCGCATAGGAACAGTGCGGGGATCGAGTTCCCGCCGCGGTTCTCAAGCACTCTTGGAGCTCACTACAAAGTTGCAACAAGGATTTGACATCGCCATCACCCCTGATGGCCCTCGTGGTCCACGATACTATCTTCATCCAGGCCCACTTTTCCTTGCCAGTACTACAGAGGCTCGCATCCTCCCTGTACATGCCTACTTCTCCCATGCTATCACCCTTAGAAGCTGGGATAGGTTCCGGATTCCTCTCCCTTTTTCGCGAGTGGGGATAGTTATCGCACCCTATGAAATGGTCGCTAAGGGTAGTGGGGAAGGAACTCTAGAAGCTGAACGTGCCCGCATCGAGGCTTTGCTAAAAAATGGGGCTGATTGACGGAATTAGTGTCGCAGAAAAAGTTCACGAGGAAACTCGTATCAGGATTGCAGCGCTCTCCTCCTATGGGATACGCCCAGGACTAGCAGTCATCCTGGTTGGCAACCAACCGACCTCGCGAGTGTACGTTAGGAAGAAGACCGAGCAATGTACCAGACTAGGACTTTACTCACTTAGGCTAGAGCTTCCAGATACCATCACTCAACAAGAGTTGCTTACCCGCATTGCCACACTAAACGATGATCCGAAGATTCATGGTATCCTTGTCCAGTCTCCCACCCCTCCCCATCTCAACGAAATTGAGATTGCGCGCGCTATTGATCCAAGAAAGGACGTAGACGGATTCCATCCCATCAATGTTGCAAAACTTGTGCTAGGGGATCCCTCTGGGTTGGTCCCTTGTACCCCACTCGGATGTAGACGCCTGCTCCTAGAGTATCAGGTCCCCACCAGCAGCGCCCACGCCGTCATTCTAGGGCGCAGCAGAATTGTTGGAAAACCCATGTCACTTCTGCTCATGTCAAAAGGAATTGGAGGAAATGCTACAGTCACGGTGGTCCACTCACTCACTCGCAATTTAGAAAGAATCACCCGCCAAGCCGATATTCTCATCTCCGCCATAGGGCGCCCTCACTTTCTCGATGGACGACATGTTTGTGAGGGTGCAGTAGTGATCGACGTTGGAATTAATCGCATAGAATGCCCAGGTACCCCAAGACACCGCCTAGTCGGCGATGTCCATTTCAAGCAAGTCGCCCCTAAGTGCTCACTGATTACCCCATCTCCCGGTGGGGTAGGCCCAATGACAATAGCTATGCTTCTTTCCAATACCGTCAAAGCATGTCGTCAAATCCATGGGTTATCCTTGTAGATTTGTCATTCTTCTATGGTGGCAAGGAGTGGGGGCGCCTAGCATCCATTATTCCCACGAGAGGGAAGTAACGATCCTGGTTTGAGCCGCCCACGGGTAAGTCATAAGTAAGTTGCCTGTAAGTATGTATATACAGAGCAGATCTCTTCCATTCTTAAAACCCGGCATGTTCCCAGGTAGAACAAGGCAGCTGCGCAAACAATAGTTAGTAGCGACACGCCGCGCACCCAGAGATGAGGAGAGGAAATCCATCCACTTCCCAGATGGGTTAGCCCCCAACAGGCTATCGCCATGGCCAGCGCAGAAACGAGCGTACGTAAAACTGTAGAGATGAACTGCAGGCTTTCCAGGCCCCCAATATAAGGCCTCATTCTGCAATAGAGAGCCACAAAATTAAAACAAGCCGACAGAGCTGTGGAAAGTGCGAGACCACGATAGCCAAGACCGAACTGGAAAGTAAGCAACCAATTGAGAAGCAAATTGAGCCCAATAGACAGAAGACTAACAAATGCAGGCTCCCACTTGCAACCAAGGGCGTAGAAGGCAGGGAAAAGTACTTTAATGCAAGAATAGCTGACCAAACCTAATGCGTACAATTGTAGAGCTATTGCGGTATGTAAGGTGTCATCCGGGCCAAATTTTCCGTGTTGATAAACCAAGCTAACAATAGGGGTGGCTAGAAAAATAAGCCCGACTGCTGAAGGAAGAGTGAGAAAGACCGACAAACGCATTGCCCTAGCTAGTGTTTCCCGTAGAAGGGTTATTTTTCTATCGGCTGCCAGCCTAGATACCGCCGGCAGGGTAACCGTTGCCACTGCTACACCAAAAACACCGAGTGGAAACTGCATTAGGCGGAAAGCGCAAGTCAACCAACTGATAGTTCCATCTTCCAGCCAAGAGGCGAAAATGGTGTTAACCATTACATTAACCTGGACTGCACTAGCAGCAAGGGTAGCTGGAGCCATCAGTTTTAGAATAGCCCGTAGATCTGGGTCGCAATGCCATTGGCAAGTGCGGACTAGATAGAAGGAAAATCCAGCCCTCTGTAAGGAGGGAAGCTGTATGATAAGTTGAAGTGCTCCACCTATTAGAACTCCTATAGCCAGGCCAACTAGTGACCTTTCCCCAAAAGAGGGATCTAGCAGCCAACTAAGAAATACCCCTCCGCCAACGAACCCCAGATTGAAAAAGCTTGATGCTATGGCAGGAATGCCAAAAACGTTACTGACGTTGAGCATTCCCATCACCAGTGCGGCCAGTGAAACCAACAAAATGAACGGAAACATAATCCGACACAGCAAAATGGTTAGTTGTGCTTTGTGCTCAGGGAATCCAGGAGCGAGCATTCCAACGATAGGTTGAGCTCCAATAATACCAAGCAGTACGATTGTGCTCATGAATGTTGTGACCCACATAATCACGCGAGATGCCAGGAGCCACGCAGATTTTTTGCCCTCCTTTGCCACTTTTCTGGAAAAAAGAGTTATAAAGGTTGTAGATAGCGCCCCTTCTGCAAACAAATCTCGTAAAAGATTAGGAGTACGGAACGCTGTAAGAAAGGCGTCCATGCTGCGTCCAGCTCCAAAAAGGGATGCTAAAGTCAACTCTCTTAGTAAGCCAATGATCCTTCCGAAAAGGATTGCACCAGCCACGATGCCTGCCGTCCGGATGCCGGAGTATCGTTTAGCCATTGGAAAAAAAACGCTTTCCGAAAGCCAAGGTGGCCTTTGTGAGTCTTTCCATAATGGCTGCTCCTAAACCTCCCTGCATAGGAAGGCGCTCGAAAAGAATAAGTTCTACTCCATATTCATCCAGTTCTCGCAAGCCGACATAAAGTTTAGCCGCTGCCTCACGAAGGTCATAGCGGCGGCTTAAATGCACGACAACCGAGAAGTTCTCCCCAGAAGATTTCCAAGCAAGCAATCCTGTTCGTATCCCACTAGGTGGCGGAGCGCCGTCCCAGAATTGACAGGGAGTTTTCGGTGCGTAATGGCTTTTAAGCGATCCTGGTGCTATTATCATCTTCCCCAGGGAATCTTCCACAGGAGAAAATGCTTCTAGTTCTTCTCTTGTTATTGGGCCATTCCGGTGCAAAAATAGGCGATCTGCTTGAAGAGAGACAATGGTAGATTCGATACCATGTAAACAGGGCCCACCATCGACTACCAGCGGAATCCTACCGTTAAGTTCAGACAAAACGTGAACAGCTCGTGTAGGACTGATCCTCCCGAAACGGTTGGCGCTTGGTGCAGCTAAAGGGCGCTCTAACCTCTGGGCAATTTTCTGGAATACGGGATGTGCGCTCATCCGTACCGCCACCCTGCTCTGCCCTGCGGTCACAATATCCGGCACCGTTGAGGTGCGAGGCAAAACCAACGTCAGTGGACCTGGCCAAAAAGTCTCTACCAAACGTTGCGCAAGCCGGGGGAATGTACAAAGGGACCTTAACCAACTGACTGTCGGCAAGTGAACGATTAGTGGATTATAAAGCGGGCGCTCCTTAGCTTCAAATATTCTAGCACAAGCTACCGGATTTAAGGCATCAGCTGCCAGACCATATACTGTCTCTGTAGGGAGGGCAACTACTTCTCCTTCTGTAAGCCAATAGACAGCCTCCTCTACATATCCTCCTTCTGTTTCTACAGAGACCACATGGGTTTTCATCGTATCTCCCTTGTCTGTCTATTGCTCTTCTCTTTTTGGAATATTGGAAGTACCAACGGGGGATGAATTTTTTTGTCAGAAGTGAACTAACTCTCGTACGAGCAGGGATTCCAGTCCCTTCTTCTACTCTCCTATAGTACCCTCCTATATCCTATAGGACTATAGTAGCAGTAACGGCATCAAGAACGCGATGCCTACCAACTACCTACGCCTAGTCTAGGCAATTAAAACATTGCAAATGCAGCCACAGATCGCACCCTAGGGTAGGGGGGTGATTATTTTTCCAGGCAGAACCCCATAATCAATTCCATCAAACCCCGCAGCTCCCTAAAGAACGGAACATGTGGGAGAAGCTCTTCCCAGCTGGGGGATAGGGCCCGTCTCGCACTTTTTATTATAGTCTCCACATCCATCCTTGACGCTATGGACCGTAAAAGATACCTGTGGCAGCTCAAAAGTAGTTTTGTTCTGCTCGTCGAGCAGGATAGATCCGTAGAATTGCGGAGCTGCCCTGCGCAGCAAATTAATTAATACAATTAGCTGTCTGCAACAACTGTAAGAATGAAACGACTATAAGAGATTATGCAGCCTGGACAAGTGTTGGACAACATTCTTCTTATTGGATTTATGGGTTCGGGAAAGAGCTCAGTGGGTAGGCAGCTTGCTATCTCACAAGGGAAGCGTTTTATAGACATTGACAAGGAAATCGTCGACGCTTGCGGGTTGGCTCTTTGTACCCTTTTCTACCGCGAGGGTGAAGAGGGGTTTCGGAACTGGGAGTCCTGTACATTGCGTCGCCTATCCGGCCAGCAGGGAATGATTCTTTCCACTGGAGGCGGGATCGTGCTTCGAGAGGAGAACCGTGTTTTGCTACGGAAGATGGGGATAGTAGTTTGGCTAGATGCTACTGCGGGTACACTTTTTGAGCGTGCCATGCGCTCCAAGGAGCGTCCCTTGCTTCAGGGTGAGGAGAATCCATGGAAGAAATTCACCTCCCTCTTGGACTTACGGAGGGGGTTGTACCGTGGACTCTCGGATCTCTACATCGACTCCTCCCATCTGACCCACGAGGAGGTCACATCAAAGATTATGGAGGATGTTGCCACTTGGAAGCACAATAGCGCCCACCATGCTGCTCACTGACGTTCTTCCGGAGAGAGAAATGTACTCCTTTGGGCTCATGTATTTTTAGACTAAAGCGAAATGATAAACGTTGGCATCAATGGATTTGGTAGGATCGGCCGATTGGTTTTCCGGGCCATCATAGAACAGGGATTACTTGGAAAGACAGTTCAGGTGGTGGCTATTAATGATTTGGTAGCTGCCAACAACTTGGCCTATCTCCTTAAGTATGACTCCACGCAGGGGAGGTTTTTAGGTGAGGTATATAGTGAAAAATCATCTCCCTTCACAAGGGATGATGACGTTTTAGTCGTAGGAGACTGCAGGATACCCTGCTTGTCCATCCAAGACGGACCCTCCGCCATCCCCTGGAAATCCCTCAATGCGGACATTGTTATCGAGAGTACTGGGCTATTTACGGAAGCTATTCAGGCCAGAGGGCACCTAGATGCCGGCGCTGGCCGGGTAATTATCTCCGCCCCGGCTAAGGGGGAGGATATTACCATTGTGATGGGTGTCAACCACGCAAGATATGATCCCAAAAAACACCGCATTATCTCTAATGCCAGTTGTACTACTAATTGCCTCGCCCCACTGGTCCACGTGCTTTTTCAGGAGGAGATAGGACTGGAGGAGGGTTTTCTGACCACCGTTCATAGTTATACAGCCACACAGAAAGCGGTGGATAGTCCCTCAAGAAGGGATTGGAGAGGGGGGCGCTCAGCAGCAATTAACATCATCCCAGCCACTACCGGGGCAGCGGAGGCTGTTGCCTTTGTAATTCCAAAGGTTCAAGGTAAACTCACGGGTATGGCATTTCGTGTCCCGACACCAACGGTTTCTGTAGTTGATCTCACCGTACGTACAGCCAGGGAGACTAGTTATCGAGAGATTTGCGCCGCCATGGAAAGGGCTAGTAAAACCTACTTGAGTGGCGTCCTGGCTACTACTAGTGACGAAGTAGTCAGCAGCGATTTCGTTCATGACACTCGCTCCAGCATTTTTGATGCTGGATCTGGTATCGAGCTAAATAGTAGATTCTTTAAGCTCGTCAGCTGGTACGATAACGAGTGGGGTTATTCAAATCGGTGTGTGGACTTACTGCGGCATATTGGTGGTGTGAACTCTGGTGGCTACTAAACTTTCTCTGCGAGACCTCGAAGTTTGCGGGAAACATGTGCTGGTTCGTGCAGACTTTAATGTACCCATCGAGGATTCCTGCCTTGTTGATGACACACGCGTTGTAGAAAGCTTGCCGACTCTGCTCTTTCTGAGAAAGAGGGGGGCGCGCGTCGTTTTGCTATCCCATCTTGGGCGTCCTGAGGGTAAGCCGGTCGCGAAGTTATCTCTTAGGCCGGTATTTAAACATCTTCAGAGACTACTCGGTAATGGTGGCAGGAACGTCTTCTTTTGTCCAGAATGTGTGGGTCCACTTGCTAGGGCAGCGGTGCTTGCACTAAAAGATGGTGACATTCTCCTCCTGGAGAATGTCCGTTTCCATCCTGGAGAGGAAACAAATGATTCTATATTTTCTGCAGAGCTTGCTCAGCTCGGGGAGATCTATGTTAATGATGCCTTTGGCGCTACTCACCGTGCCCATGCCTCAACTGTAGGTATAGCTGCTCACCTTCCTGTCTCTGCCACCGGTCTGCTTGTGGAAAGGGAACTCCACTTTTTACAGGGACAGCTTAAAAGCCCCAGGAAACCCTTTCTAGTCCTCCTAGGGGGGGCAAAGGTATCAGACAAGATTGGTGTTATTGGGGCTCTTATAGAAAGAGCAGACAAATTTTTAATTGGTGGAGCCATGGCTTATACTTTTTTAAAGGCTCAAGGAATACCAGTTGGGAATAGCTTGCTAGGGACAGACAATTGCGATCTTGCTAGAAGGCTCCTATCCCTGTCGAAGGCAAGGGGTCTTGAGTTTTTTCTTCCACTGGATGCTGTCGAAACCCTAAAAGTCAGGCCTGGAGCGTTGTGTAGGAATACCCCCATTTTCTCCCAGAGCACGGGTATTACTCGCGGTTGGATTGGAGTGGATATTGGGGTAAAAACTCGGGCTCTTTACTCTGCAGAAATTGCACGCGCATCTACCATTTTATGGAATGGTCCTCTAGGCGTGTTCGAGATCCAGGAATTCTCTTCCGGGACACGTGCCATTGCAGAAGCAATTGCTGCTAATCCTATGTCCGTTTCCATAGTAGGGGGAGGGGATTCGGTTACCGCGGTTAAAAGTTTTGACCTAGGAGACAAGATGACTTTTCTTTCCACGGGGGGTGGGGCCTCCTTGAGGCTCCTAGAAGGGAATCATTTACCTGGTATTGAGGCACTCACAGATAAAAAATAGGGCAGCTCATGCGCAAGAAAATTATTGCCGCTAACTGGAAGATGTACATGACAGTGACAGAAACTGAGAATTTCTATCGCGCTTTTTCTGCCGAAGTTCCACGAAACAACCGATTCGAAATCCTCATTGCTCCTCCTGCTACGGCGCTAGCAAAACTTTCTGAGCTTAACGCTCGTGCTTCTCAAAGAATCCGTCTTGCTGCACAAAATATGTTTTATGAGGAATCTGGAGCCTATACTGGAGAGATTAGCCCTACAATGCTTAGGGAACTATTTGTCCAATATGTTCTCTTGGGACACAGCGAACGTCGGCAGATTTTTGGGGAAAGTGATGTTCTAATTGCTAGGAAAGTATGCGCGGCTTTGCACTATAGACTGTGTCCCATCCTTTGTATCGGAGAAACTCGGGGGCAACGAGATGCTGGGAAAGAAAAAGAAGTTTTGGAGCACCAGCTACGCGTTGCTCTACAAGAAGTAGAGTCCTCAAAGTTAGAAAGCATTGTGGTTGCTTACGAGCCTGTTTGGGCTATTGGTGCGGAACAGAGCGCGACCCCGGAACAGGCACAGCAGTCACACACCTTCATCCGTTGCGTTCTCACGCACCTTTTTGATTCAGCGATCGCCGTAAAAATTCCGATCCAATACGGAGGAAATGTTCACGCTGCCAATGTAGTCGAGTTTCTCTCACAGCCAGATATTGATGGGGTGCTTGTAGGTAGGGCTAGTTTAGAAGCACGTAAGTTCGCAGACATAATAAAGGCTGCTAACGAGCTACCCTAGGGTAGTATAGAGGCCTATGCCACCTGTACTTGTCATTTGGGTCTGTTGCCATGGACCACGTCAAGACGCCCTATCAGGAAAGGCAGAAGCTGCTAGGTGGTTCGGCTTCTTATTCTACTATCGCAGCTAGCTTTTTTCCCCAGTACGCCTTGTAGGAGTTGTAGGTGAAGATTTCCCAGAAGAATACTGGAGCTTGCTAGCCTCCAGATCAGTTGGTCTGGATGGATTGCAGGTTGCAAAAGGAAAAACCTTCCAGTAGTCCGTAGTGTGCCATACTAACATGGACGGGAGAACAACAATTTCTACGAGGCTAAACGTGCTTCAAGATTTCTCCCCCAACTCTTCCTAGAGTCTACCAGACTACTCCGTATGTGTTACTGTTACTAGCCAACGTTTCACCGAAACTCCAGAAATATACCCTAGGTCAAGTGCAATCGCCCCTCTTTATCGCAGCAAATACCATGGATTTTTGGATAAAAGAGGCCAGGAAAACTTTGCTGTCCTTGCTAAGATACGCGGATATGCTTATTCTTAACGAGCACGAGGCACGGGAACTGACTGGGGTGACAGACTTAGTACGCGCCGGTAATCTTATCCTTGAGCTAGGACCAGAATTCGTAGTTCTCAGCAAGGGAGAACACGGAGCTTTGCTTCTTGGAAAAAACTCCCTCTTCAGTTGTCCAGCATATCCATTAGGAGCGGTCCGTGATCCCACCGGTGCTGGGGACAGTTTCGCGGGGGGGAAGGATGATAGGCTACCTTGCCAATGCCTGCAATGAAAAGAACTCTTCTGGAATTACTTTCGAAAAGTTGCGTCTAGCTGTTATCTATGGCACGGTCCTAGCCAGCTTCAGCGTTGAGGCCTTCGGGTTAGAGCGTCTATGCACGCTTACTTGGCTGGACATAGAGAGGCGCTACAATTCACTTTGTACTCTGGGCCAGTTTCCCTTCTAGCCAGAATAAATAAGCTTAGGATCCAGCTTATCTCTTTGTGTGCACCGCTGTCCCCCGCAGCGTTCTGCGCCACGTGCATGTGGAGGTACGCCTAAGCAGAAAACTAGGAGAACGACAGGCACCCATGCTTTTCCATGTCGGAAGAAGATGAGAAACATTTCGGCCCACTGTTTTATGCGACCGAGTGTGAAAAACAGACGCTTAGTGCGGAGCATGGGGAGGAGATAACAGCGGGTTACGATATAGCAATTTAATTCGTTGGACCTTACTTTGCATGGATCGTACTTCAGCGCTGTCTTCCAAGCAATCTGTCGATGATCACGGCCATCCCGTTAAGATCTGGACCCTCTCTTTTCGGTTCTACTTTTCCTCCAACAGCCAAAAAATTGCCTGGTTCCCCCCCCGACGCGCTATTACGGGTGGATTTACGACGAGCAGCCAGGAAATCTGGAGAATCTATTGCTTTTTCCATATAGCCGAGAACGCCGATCATGAAGGAAAAGAGTTTCACAGAAGAACGGAAGGATTACCGTCTTGGACGATTGCGCAAGAAAGACCTGCCCCCTGACCCCATAGACCAGTTTTTCCTCTGGCTTAACGAGGCTTTCGTCGCGAGGATAACAGAGCCGACCGCAATGAGTCTAGCTACCGTTGACTTAGATGGCAGCCCACTCCTCCGGACTGTTTTGTTAAAGAGGGTAGACCAACGCGGCTTTATATTTTTCACTAACTTGAAGAGCCGTAAGGCCAGCCAGCTGCAAAAGAACGCGACTGCTGCACTGTTGTTTCCTTGGTTACTCTTAGAACGCCAAGTCATCATTACTGGAAAGGCCCAGCCATTGTCTCCAGCAGAAGCTTCCGAGTATTTTCTCTCCCGTCCCCGCAAGAGCCAGCTATCCACCTGGGCATCTCCTCAAAGCCAGATTGTCCCCTCCCGGATGTTCCTAGAAAGGGAGTGGGAAGCCATCGAGAGCAAATTTAGGGAAAGAGAAATTCCTGTTCCTCCTTTTTGGGGTGGCTTTTGCGTAACCCCGAAAACAATTGAATTCTGGCAGGGTGGACAACATCGCCTACATGATCGCTTACAGTATAGAAAAGATACTCGGAATGTTTGGGTAATTGATCGCCTTGCTCCGTAGCGCTCGCCTCTCCCTAAACCCCTTAGCTCTCATTTTAAGCTTTTAGTGGAGAAAAATTGTTATAGCCGATCTATGATCCATTGCGGGATGCCCCGAAGGAATCGGGAAGGAGAGTAAAAGGCTTTACCGCGAATCCCCAAGCCAAATTTAGGATAACTGAAATAGAGTTCATCTCTACAGCGCGTTATACCAACGTAAAACAACCGTCGCTCTTCCTCCAGGTCTTCCGGATTTTCCAGGGAGCGTGCATTAGGAAACATGCCTTCCGCCAGCCAAATCAAGAAAACGACTTTCCACTCCAGTCCTTTAGCTTGATGGATTGAAGAGAGGGTCACCTTTTCAGGTTTATAGGACGATGGAGTCTTGTCAGTAGCGTCTCCGGCTCCAAGCAGGGCAAGTTGAGAGAGGAAGTCTTCACAATTCTCGAAGTTCCGTGCAAATGCTATCAGGGTGTGAATGTCTTCCCGCCTAGTGTCACAATCGGAAAAACGCGCTTTCATGTAATCCCCATAGACGGTAGATAGAACCGCCTCGATTAAGGAAGCAGGAGATGACAGGAAAGATTTTGATCTTTCCAGGAAACAAGCCAGATGAGACCAGCTCCGTTTAGATTTTGATGGGACCTTCAGCTTGAATAGAGGGGAGAAATCGTTCCTGCTTCCAAAAAGCGTAGCAGTCTCTTTCCAGAAAGATGCCGCGGACCTTATCCCGATGCCTGGAATCAACTGGACCATACGTTTGAAGGCAAATTCGTCCCTCGAATTTGCTACAAATCTTACAAACGCTAGCATGTCCTTGACGTGGGTCTGCTCAAAAAACCGCGGTCCACTCGTAATAAAAAAAGGGATGGCTTGACGAGTAAGTTCTAGTTGGACCTCCATTGAATGGTAATGAGCACGATATAGGACGGCTATGTCGCTGAGCGACATGCCGCTTTCCTGGAAACCGACGATACGTTCGGCCACAAAAGAGGCCTGTTCAGCACTTGTGGAAAGCGACGCTAAAGTTGGCTTGTTTCCCCTAGAGGGGCGTGCCGCAACTAGTGTTTTTTTGAACTGGTTTTTGTTGGCATAGATCACTACATTGGCCACGGAAAGGATCTCTGGGGTGCTGCGGTGGTTGGTCTCTATTCGAAAAACGGAAGCGCTAGGATGGCGTTTGGGAAAATCCAGGATGGTCTTGAAGTGTGCCCCTCTCCAAGAGTAAATCGACTGCGCATCATCCCCAACCGCCATAATATTCCCGTGTCTAGCAGCTAGTCGCTCCACAAATTTAGACTGAAGTTGATTGATGTCCTGGTATTCATCCACCAGGATGTGGGAGAATTTTTCCCCGTAAAACTCTGCGATGTCTCCGTACGCCTCCAGTAGCTCGAGGGGTTTAGCGAGCAAATCGTCGAAATCCATGGAATTAGCTTCGTACTTGCGTCTCTTGAACACGGTGGCTATGTGCCCAATCTGTTCTGCCAGAACAGTAAAATAGGGGTAGTGACGCGCTAAAACAGCTGAGATAGGATCCGCGGCATTAACTGCCAGACTAAAGATTGCTGAAAGTACTTCTGCTTTCGGGAAATGCTCGCCTGTGGCGAGTAATCCTTCCTCCTTCACTACGGAAGCAATCATCCTCTGTTGATCCTCACGATCAAGGATAGAAAATCCCCGATGAAATCCAAGCCTGTCCGCATGGACGCGCAGGATGCGATTCCCAATGGCATGGAATGTCCCTCCCCAAATGCCGTCACTGCCTTGTGGAATCAAGGCAGTGACGCGCCCGAGCATCTCTCTCGCCGCTTTGTTGGTAAATGTCAAAAGAAGGATATTTTTTGCTGGAACCCCCAACTCCAGTAGCCAGGCTACCCGGTGAGTCAAGGTGCGAGTTTTTCCGCTTCCTGCTCCGGCAATTACCAAACTAGCCCCTACTTTAGCTCTTACAGCAGCCATCTGTTGAGCATCTAGACTGGACCAAATAGCATTTCCTTGGGAGCGCACTGTCGTCTGGTTCTGCTTCGTTGCCATCTAGTTTAAACAACTAATGCCTACCACTAGCACTAACCCTACATTTAGAGGGAGGTAAGACACCAAAAAGCATGGCGAGCAACGTTATCCCCTCCCAAACGTCTTTTTGGATTTAAACGGAGAACGGGCCACGCCCGTTCTGGACGGGGAGACGAGCCGTGCAGCAGTGACCTCCTCAGGCCGCATTCCGAGCCCATAGGCTAGTAAGCTTTGCGCTTCTCCCCATATCCTCAAGCGTACAGACACCCCGAGAATCACCGCAATTACCTCTTTTTCCCCCCATTTGCCACTCGCGATCAGGCAATGGCCAGCGCCCCTGGTATACCCAGTTTTCATACCATTGCAAAAGGCATATTTTAGGAGATGATTGGTGTTGCAGAGCAATCTAATTTTTCCATCGTTAAAGTAAAAGTGGTAGGTGCGGCAGTTGATAATAGCCCGCAGGAGAGGATAAGCGTACACGGCTCTTGCAACAATAGCCATGTCTCGTGCGGTGGAGTACTGTCCATTTAGTGGTAGGCCATTAGGATTGGCAAAGTGGGAGGTGTTACCGTGTAACTCGACCATACGCCGATTCATCTTTTCTGCGAAAGCCGCTACGCTGCCCGCATTATCTCGTGCCAGGGCAGCAGCTACATCGTTTGCACTTTTCATTAACATTACGGTAAGGAGCGTGCGGCGAGTATATGTTTCCCCAGGCCGTAGCCCTAACTTAAGAGGAGGCTCCATAGTATCAGATCTTTTGATGGTTACAGGTTTGTCTAGACCGCCATTTTCCGCAACAATCAGGGCGGTAAGAAGCTTTTGGGTACTAGCGACTTGTCTTGGCTGGGTCTCGTTTTGTCTAAACAGTATTGTGCCTGTGTGGGCGTCAAATAACACTACCGCCTTTGCGGTAAGAACCGGAGGACTAGCCTTATGAAAGGGGTGTCGTCTGTTGAAAGTAATTAGCTCTTTGTAAGAGCGAAGGTTTGCATTGGCTTCCGGGACAGGAATCACCATGAGAGAGCATACAGACGTCAATGGAAGCATCTTGCAGAAGATGCAGACAATAGATGTGCCCATGGACCTGTTCATTCCGAGGGATAAGATGGATCGCGCCAATGTCTTTCAAGGCCGCCATTTACGCAAGAAAATCCCCAGAAGAGGTAAGGGGAACCTCACGAACCGGTTTGACGGATAAGAAGAGCTGTACGTTGTTTTAAAAAAACTCTGGTAGATAACCCCTTTGTAGTTGCGGCAGAGGTAAGTGGATGTGAAGTGATTTCATCTTTCCTCAACATTTGATTTATTAATGACCACTCATCATTGGAAATAGAAGCTTCGACTTCGAAGAGGCACACCAGCCCAGAACAGAAGAGATTTTTCACTGGTCTGGAGGCAAGGTACCATGAATCATTCTCCACCCAATAGGGTGACGATGGCTTATTATTGCCGCATACGCATCTGCTTCTCCTCCTATGTAGGGGATTGCAATGAGATCAGCATATGCCCCAGGGGCAATCTTTCCTAGCCTATGTGCTTGTCCAATTGCTTTTGCTGGATGAGCAGTAACCATTTTAAATACTTCTGGCTCAGACACATAAGGATGTTCATGCAGAAAGAGCTGCATTTCCTCAAACAAATTCAATGAGTCATTGCTGGCCAAGCTATCTGTGCCTAAACAGGTGGTAATGCCATACTGTTTAAAACGGTCAAAATTGAATTTTTTCCTTCTAAAGTAGGCATGAGTTTTTGGACAGTGGACAACGTGGAAGTCTCGATGATTATGCATGAACGTCCAATCGTCTTCATCTAGATAGTTCATATGTACAAGGAGTGCTCCCATGGGCATGAGCTTTTCCCCTAGCAATAGGGCGACAGGCGATTTCTTTCCGCAGTCCGACATATTACGCCCCAATCCTTGTAGGAATTCAAAGAGAGAACCAACACCATCGCGAAACATTTCTAGCTCCTCGGACGTTTCGGCAAGGTGGGTACTGACCGGGAGTATGTATTTTTCTGCACAGAACTTAACAAAACGATAGAGAGCAACCGAGGCAGTATAGGGGGAGTGGGGTGCGAGGCCGACCTTGCTATTTCCCATAGAATGCCCACCAAGAAACTCGGCCATCGTTCCAAGAAGGGCCTCCGCACGAATACGAGACCGGACATCCATTAGCTCAAAAAACCACCAAACTCGAGGAGATAATAGAGGAAAACGAGGAAGAGGGGCTGGATGGGAAGCAATGTTAAGAACCGAGGTGATCCCCCACCTGGAAAGTTCTTCCAATCCCATTCTAACGGCTGCCAAGTAGTCCCCATCAGTGCAGAACCTTTTTAGGGAGTTGAGGTTTTGTATCCACCGTGTAAAACAATTTGTGCGGGTAACAGACCGCCCAATGATGGTGTACTCCAGGTGGCAGTGGGCATTAATTAGCCCAGGTAGCAAAAGCTGCTCACCGAGATCTATCTCCTCCTCCACCTGCACAGCATCCAGGTCCTCAAAGGGGCCAACAGCCACTATCCATTCTGCCATTGTTATTACAGCAGCGTTTTCAATGGGTCCTCCTGGAGTTAACACCATACGTGCGCGGAGACGCTTCACAGGGTAAGTATAGTCTGCTTTACTACGCGCCGTGCCGCTGCAACAAATAAGTTGCAAGCCTCTGAGCAAAGCAATGGAATTTTGTGAATATCATCTCCTTCTTGCCAATTTGCTGTAGAGCAGTGGATTTCCCATAAAATTTTCCGCAGGCACTTTTTTGTGCAAAAATTTCGGATGAGCTCCTCTGCCTGTCCATCGGTAGTTCTTACTGTGATGCGATACATCCCGCTTTGGCGTGCTAAGGTTCTTCGAAGTGGAGTTCCAACCAAACGCTTCCTTAGTAGAGATAGCCACAGGCCTAAGGCTGCAGGATAGAGAAAATCTATTGCTACATGGAGCTCTTCGATGGAGGATAACCTCAATTCCCAGCCATGACGCAGATTAGGAGCGCTCTTTAGAGGGCGATATTGGCCCTCGTCGTCAAACCGCGCAATCTCTCCTGCTGCCTCAGGCTCTGTATATATACGCAAGCCGTTGCAAGCGGCAACTTCAGCATCTTCCGTATGAAAGATCCGGAAGTCTCTAGTAAATGTTACTTGCCCAATTTGTGCGAGCTCCTTCTCCAAACAGGATTGGAGCAAGGTGTGAAAGGTGTTGAGATTCAAAGAGAGAGTAGGAGTCATTAGGTAGTATCGATCGGCCGCCAACTTAAGGATTGCATACACGGAAATGCTAGGGAGAGGGGGGATATTTTTACGGATAGTCAGTGCAGGGTTCTGCATGAAGAGTGACCAGTTTGGTCAAAGTTGTGTCCCATGAGTACATTAAAGCCGCCTTGTCATCCAAACAGTTGAAAAACAGTACAATGCACTCAGGATCCACCAAGATCCCGCATAATCCTCTTCCACCTGAAAAAGAGAAATACAAAACTCTACCATTGCACGGTAACATAGTCATCCGTTTATGGCTGAAATAAACTGCGTGCCTCCACTAGATTTTTTTTTATGCATCTACCGCTCCCAAGGAACGTCAGAGAAGAAATCCAAAGATTACGCTCAAAAATTAGGTACCATGATCACCTCTATTTTGGGAAGGCAGCCCCTGCAATCTCTGATCGAGAGTACGATTCCCTCTACCAGCAATTGCGTAGCCTGGAGGCACTCTATCCTCAAAAAATTACACAAGATTCTCCTACACAGAGACTTGGAGGAGAGAACGGCGCCTCTACCCTGCAGGCCCAGCATCTCATACCCATGCAGAGTCTGGACAATACTTACTCAGAGTCTGAGATACTAGAGTTCGTAAAACGGTCAAAAAAGCTCATTTTTGGAGCAGATCTCTCATTTATCTTGGAACCAAAAATCGATGGCGTGGCAATTTCACTCCTTTACAGGAGTGGAAACCTGGTTCGCGCCATTACCCGAGGAGACGGAATAACTGGAGAAGAGGTCACGCAGAATGTCCTTACCATTAGAAGAATCCCACGTCAACTTCCCTCCTCTTGTCCAGATACGGTGGAAGTCCGTGGGGAAGTGTTTTTATCTCGTAAGGTCTTTTTCGAGCTCAATACAAGGAGAGTAAAAAATGGGGAGTCTCCTTTTGCAAACCCCAGGAATGCCGCGGCAGGTTCCCTAAAGCAGCTGGATGTAAAGATCGCCGCTGCTAGAGAACTAGATGCAATTTTCTATGGATTTGGAATATGGAAAGAAGGAAATAGCCATCGGCCAGAAACTGACGAAAAATTTCTAGAGCTTTTGGAGAGCTGGAAATTTTCTATCCCCCCATACATTCGGAAGGTGAAATCTCCGGATGAAGTCACTTCCGCTATCCATGAACTAGAAAAATTGCGGTACAGCTTTCCATTCGAAATTGACGGTGCAGTTATCAAACTGAATGACCTCAGACAGCGGGATAATTTAGGATCTACCGCCAAGGCTCCCCGGTGGGCTATTGCCTTTAAGTACGAGTCAGAACGTGCTGAAAGCCTGCTTAAGAAAATTTCCATTCAGGTAGGGCGTACTGGTGTCCTTACTCCGGTCGCAGAATTAGAGCCCGTCCTTATCGGAGGAAGTATAGTAAGTCGAGCGACATTGCATAATGAGAGGGTAATTAGGTGCAAAGATATTCGGGAAGGGGATCTTGTCGTGATAGAAAAGGCTGGCAGCGTTATTCCCGCAATAATAGAAACAAGGAAAGACTTACGAAATGGTCAGGAGAAACCATTCCGCATGGTAAGGAAGTGTCCTGTGTGCCAGAGGAGGTTACGCCAACTCCCAGGGCAGGTTCTTGTTCGCTGCATTAATCCACAGTGCTCCGCCCAGCTCCAACGACGCTTGGAACATTTTGCTAGCCGTGGAGCCATGGATATTAGAGGCCTTGGAAAGGTATCAATTACCAAATTGGTGCAGTCTGGGCTGATGCGCAAGATTCCAGATATCTATGCCCTTAAAAAGCCAGATTTTCTGCTATTAGAGGGAATGGGGGAAAAGAGGGTGGAGAGTCTTCTACGCTCCATCCTTGCAAGTAAGGCGCGTCCACTTTGGAGATTGATCTTTGCGCTGGGCATTTCAAACGTGGGTACTACTTGTGCTCGAGCGCTAGCTTCTCGATATGGCTCTGTAGCCAAACTGAGGGAGGCCAAGGATCTGGAGAGTGTAGAAGATGTTGGAATGGTGGTAGCTGCTAGCATCCGGCAATTCTTTTCAAACGAGGAATCCCTTTGTCTACTTCACGAGCTAGAAGAATACGGCGTCCAAACTGCTGAATCCTGCGGTTTGGCGCAGAAAATCGACAGTTTATTGGCGGGCCAAACCTGGGTCCTGACAGGGACTTTGAGTAGCCCCCGCAAAGAAATTATCTATCAAATTTGCGCACGAGGAGGTTATATTGCGGAGGGCGTTAGTAAAAAGACAACGTATCTGCTTGCTGGTAAGAATCCGGGCTCTAAATACGAAAAAGCTAGACGCTTGAAAACTCCTATCCTGGACGAAGAGGAATTTCAGAGAATGCTTAGACAATGACCTGTTCTCCTGCTTCTACTACACGCAGGTTGACCTATCGTTATATTCTGCCTACGTATAGCCGCTTTGAGCTAGAAATTCTAAGAGGATCTGGTTGTCGGCTCTGGACGGAAACCGGAAGGGAACTGCTAGACTTTGGGGCGGGCATAGCCGTTTGCTCGCTTGGCCACGCGCATCCGCGTGTCACAGAAGCTATTACTAAACAGGCAGGTCAGCTTGTCCATACCTCCAACTTGTATTACACTCGCCCTCAGGCTGAATTAGCTCACCGGCTGGTAGGCATCGTCGGTGCCGAGGGGAAGGTTTTTTTTTGCAACAGTGGGTCAGAGGCAAATGAAGGACTCATTAAATTAAGTAGAAAATTTGGGAACTCCTCCGGTCACCGATACGAAATTATTACCTTTCGTGGATCCTTCCACGGACGTACATTGGCCAATGTTTCCGCAACGGGGCAAGAGAGAGTTAAACAAGGCTTTTCCCCACTGGTGAGCGGCTTCATCCATGTTCCCTACGGGGACCTCGAATCAACCTGCGCCGCTATCCAACCACAGACCGTTGCCATCCTTGTTGAGCCGGTACAGGGAGAAGGCGGTATCCATATTTCCAGCAAATTATTCCTTCAAGGTCTGCGTACACTCTGCGATGAGCATAATCTGCTTTTGCTCTTCGACGAAGTGCAGTGCGGTATTGGCCGCACTGGAAAGTGGTGCGGATGGAAGAGCATTGTTGGATGTGAGGCAATAATCCCGGATGGTGTGAGTTGGGCTAAGGGCATTGCCAATGGATTTCCACTGGGGGCCTTTTGGGTGAGTGCCTGCACAAAGGGAAAAACAGGGCCTCTCTGTGATCTATTAGGTCCTGGATCACACGGGAGCACTTATGGGGGGAACCCGGTTTCCTGCGTAGCAGCTCTCACCGTTCTAAGGGTAATTGAGGAAGAACAACTCCTCAAAAATACCCTAGAACTTGGATCTCTCTTCTACAAAAAGCTTAGTAATATTTCCTGTCCCGCCATCGCGGGTATCCGGGCACTTGGACTCATGGTGGGTGTAGAGACTAAATTGGTGACCCCCCCTAATGATCAGCGAACTCCAGCCGTCCGCCTTGCGGATGACCTTATCAGGGAGGGGCTCCTAGCTATCCCTGCCGGTAGGCAGGTCCTTCGGTTCTTACCTCCTCTCAATGTTCAACGGTGTGAAATCGAGGAAGCAGTAGAAAAATTCATGCAAGCTCTTTCCGGTCAAAAAACTTGTGTTTCTCCTTCATGAAAAATCTCTTTTCTATTCAGTCTCTTTCGCGGAAGCAGATTGCTGATATTGTAGAGCGGGCGGCAGTAATGAAACTTGGACGTGGTTACCATTCTTCTTATCCACTGGCTGGTCAGATCTGGGCTCTGCTTTTTTCTAGACCCTCTACGAGAACGCGCATCAGCTTCGAAACTGGCATTCGAGAGCTTGGTGGGGATGTGCTGTTTTTAGCTACGAGTGACCTCCAATTGGAACGTGGTGAGCCCATCCGAGACACTGCTCGTGTGTTTGGGCGTATGGTTCATGGAGTAGTCATCCGTACGCCACGGCAAGAGGAGGTAGAGGAGTTCGCCAAATTTTCTAGCCTACCTACACTTAATGCTTTGACTGATGCCGAGCATCCTTGCCAAATTTTGTCCGACCTTTTTACTATTCGAGAAAGCTTTGGTAGTCTGCGAGAGCTCTGTATCTGTTTTGTGGGGGATGGAAACTGTAACGTAGCACGTTCCTGGATTTGGGCAGCAACCCGGCTTAGATTTTCCCTCCGTATAGCGGCTCCCACACCTTACCAGCCTGCTGCTGCAATACGTCACCTAGTGGATCCTTCTATCGTCAGCATAACGGATGACCCCAATATGGCTGCTCAAGGAGCCAACGTGCTTTATACGGATGTGTGGGCAAGTATGGGAAAAGAGGAAGAAATCGATGCCCGTTTTGTCCAACTAGAAGGATATCAAATCAATCGGAAGACCCTTTCTAGGGCTTTGCCGGGGGCACTCGTCATGCACTGCTTACCCGCTCACCGAGGCAAAGAGATTACGGAAGAAGTTTTTGAAACTCACTCAGAAACTATATTTCGCCAAGCGGAAAACCGTCTACATACTCAAAAAGCTATCCTAGAATGGGCAGTTCAAAACAGCTAGAGAGTAGAGTAGAGAGGATACTCTCTAAAACCCCTTTTGTGCACACAAGACCAAGCCACTGCAGGAAGCAAGGGAAGCAGAATGGGTACCAAAGGTCTTTTCTCTTCCATAGGACTGCCTAATCCAACTGTGAAAGGGCAGGCCTCCCCCCCCCTTCTAGGATTGCACAGGCGTTGAATCGAAACGGTCTGGTTCATCGAGGCGAGCCAAAATCTCTGAGACAGAGAAACCTTCAAACGGGACACGCATCCCCTACGACCCTATACAGCTACAGCCTCGCGCAAGGGGGGGCATTTCCAGAGGATACTATCAACCTGATTCCACACGTAGAGCATCATTTCTCTCCATCACCACCTCTTATTTAGGCAACCATTCCACGAGAACACGCGAAACATCCTCTCGGGGTGGCTGACGGGACTCGAACCCGCAGCGGCCAGAACCACAATCTGGAGCTCTACCGTTGAGCTACAGCCACCATCCAGAGTAGAAATCGATTACGCGCACCCCTGCCTTTCCCCAAGGGGGGACTTTTACCACCATATTTATCTTTGGCCGTAATTTTCTTGTCAATTAAAGATCTTATCAGGATGGTTTTTGTTTTACTGGGGGCGGCGATATATGCTATGGGTGCCGGTTTTTTTATGCTGAGCATAAAGGAACATATACTCACCCAGCTGCACTGGCGTTACGCCACAAAGAAATTTAACCTAACTCAGAGAGTTCCAGAGGAAGAGTGGAAAGTTCTAGAGGCAAGTCTTGTTCTTTCTCCTTCCAGCTTCGGCATGGAGCCGTGGAGGTTTTTCGTTGTTAGTGACTCGGAGACACGTACCAAGTTGCTCCCAGCTGCGAACAATCAGCTACAGATTGCAACCGCTCCACACCTAGTGGTTTTCACTGCAAGGCAACAAATAGACTCATCTGATATAGATGCTCTTGTGACACGCACCGCCTGGGTCCGCCACATTGCTCCAGAAGATCTGACGGGGTTAAGAAACGTGGTGACTGGTTTTGTTAACAACCTCTCGCAGACTACTCTTCGCGAATGGGCTACGCGGCAAGTTTACATCGCGCTCGGTCAGTTCATAACAACGGCAGCTATCCTTGGGATAGACACCTGCCCGATGGAAGGCTTTATTCCAAGTCAGGTAGACGAGGTTTTAGATCTTAGTAAGACAGGCTATAGTAGCGTACTCCTCTGTCCTGTTGGCTATCGCCAAATCAACGATCAGCACGCTCAATTAGCAAAAGTTCGCCGTAGAGTCACTGACGTCGTCATACGGATATGATCGGGGATATATCTGGGGGTCTCATCGGGTGAGTTTGGCTAAGGGCGCCTTGTTTATCTTGTTGGCTTAAAGCCGCCGTGCTGTTTGGTGGGTAACCACTCCTACCTTGGAAATGCCGACTCGACCTAGCAGGTCCACAATGTGGACAAATCTCTGGACGGACAATCCCCCATGAGCACGGATTACAATGGCGATTTCTGGATCTTTAACGTACAGGCTCTGCAGCTGTGCTTCTAACTCCCTAGCAGTCACGTGTTTCCCGTTAAAAATCAGACTGGAATCTCGTTGGATCGTGATAGTTTCCACCCGACGCCCGGGAGTGTTTTCTTTATCAGAGGAACTGGATGGAACGAATAAGTCTAGACTATTTTCCATGAATGGTGTGGCAATCATAAAAATGATCAGGAGAACAAATGCCAGGTCTAGTAATGGGGTGACATTGAGTTCGCCAACAAGGGGAGGTCGCAACCTTGAGGAAAGCCTTTTCATAGTCATCATCGCAAAATTATTGCAAATTACTGCAGGCTACATAGCGGTGTTCGACTGCCGAGGAAAACTCGGCCGCAAAGCTTTCGCACTGAGTAATCATGGATCGAATGTTTGCAGTAAGAAAATTGTAGGCAAACATGGCAGGGATCGCTACTAGCAAACCGGCCACAGTAGTGGTTAATGCCCCAGCAACACCAGGAGCCATGGCTGTAAGATTTACGTTGCCAGCTACAGCGATTCCTGCAAATACGTCCATGACTCCCCACACTGTTCCTAACAAGCCAAGAAATGGTGCACCGCTAACAGCTGTAGAAAGCACGATCATGAGGGATTCCAGCCGGAGTGTGGACTCCACGATTGCTTGCTCCATGGCGGCAACAATAGGGCGTATCTGCCTGGGAGAAATTTGCTTTGTATTTATGACTCTGGAATGCATCCCCTCATCCATGGTTGTAGTACTCAGCAATTGGAAGCGTAATTCCTCACATCCCGCCTTATACACCTCGAACAATGGTGATCCGCCGAAGGGAATCCTTTCTTCATAAATTCTAAGCGGGGATTGCCCCTGGCGAAATGTCGTGACAAAACGAGCGTTCCTCTCCTTGGCTGTCCGCAGGCCGGTCAGCTTATATAGAGTCACTGACCAACTCAGTATTGAAGTAAGAAAAAGGGTTAAAAGCACAATGTACCCTACAAGGCTGGTTTCACCGAGGACGTATATCAGTCCTGCTGCTATTTTTAGCCCGGGTGCCCTAGCACATGACAGGAAGAGCTCGGAAAGGATAACACTCATCTTGGTGAACTGGTAGGCATAGTCGAGACAAACAAGCTCTACCCCCCTCAAACCGAACCGCCTCTTGATGAGACAACCGATAAATCCATAATGGAGTGGGTTTAGAGTGAGAGTTTACGGCGTTGCTTCCAATCTCCCACCTTGAGAGGGTATACACGGCATGGACAAACAATTGCTAGCGATTCCCAGGCCTGGCCAGAAAATTTTCCAACGCCAATCTACACTCTTTCTTTTTATACTATTAGTAACGGTCAACACTATTGTCCCATAGGAGCTAGGAATTACGTTACTCAGACCAAAGTCTTAGACGGTCAGGGCTTTCAGCAATTGTCAATTGCAGTTACTTCAGTTAAGCGCACGATGAGTTGCGCTTCTCCAGATAACCTTGCTCTTAAAGCTATCGACTCCGAAAGATCCAAGAAATATGGAGATATTGCAATTGATACCACAGACAGTAATTCATCTGTTTTTGGAAAAATCAAGAGAATGTGCTATCAGGCACTTCTACTACCAACATTATCGGCCTCTCTTTATTTGGTGGTTTGGAGACCCGCGCTTTTTATCATAACGAAAGTCAACCTAGGCCAACCTTGGCATCTAGTTAGTAGCTCTCTTCTCTATTGTAGAGGTACAATATGGTCCCGGTATCTAAAATTTGGCTTTGGGGAGGTAAGGGGTTACTTTCGGCTGGCTGTGTCCTTTGTTGGCTGGCTCAGCGCCCCTCCTGCCAGCCTGCGCGCCGTTTCTTCCGATGCAATTTCATTGCTAATGCAACTTTCTGCCATACTAGAAGAGCCCTCATAGAGCGACGGTTGGTTCTACTTCAGAAGAACGCTTTTTTCGGTATTGCGGAAGGGGTCCAGGACCTCCACAGAAAGGGTCAATGGCTTTCTTCTGCCAATTGGCGGGTTCTGCATGGATAGTAACCTACTGCAAATTGTCTGTTGTCCAAAAAATGGCCAGTCTTTAAGAGAGGCCGGCGCAATGGAACTTGAGGCCCTCAACCTGTGCGTTTGTCCTAGGATATCAGGCGGCGGCCACTCAGGAAAAACTTTTCGCTGCCCTTTGGGGGCTGCACTCATCCGCGAAGATGGCCTGGTAGCTTACCCAGTATGTAACAACATTCCACTCCTAGTCGCTGAAGAGGCTATTGCCATTGGGAAGACGCTGTAATATCCTCCATATTTCCCCTTCGTCAGACTCGAGAGGATGCATGAAATGACTGATCTTGAAAGGCTTCGACATTCTTGTGCCCATGTTCTTGCTACTGCCATCCTCCGCCTTTGGCCAAATGCTCAACTGGCTGTAGGTCCACCCGTAAGAGATGGCTTCTACTATGATGTCGAGCTGAATCACCGGGTCACTCCGGAGGACCTTCCCATTCTCGAGAAAGAAATGCGTGCCATCATCAGTATGAACCAGCCCTTTGAATCTAGAAAAATTAGCCACGGGGAGGCCCTGCGACTTGGCCAAATTGGTCGACTTGCGGCCTTAAGTGAGCGTTCAGTTAGCAGTAAGTTCAAGATTGATATCCTGAGCGGCATATCCAAGGAGGAGGCTATTACTCTCTACAAGAATGGCGACTTTATAGATCTTTGCGCTGGGCCACACGTCTCTTCTACTGGTGAGGTTGGAGCTTTTAAGCTTACACATCTTGCTAGCGTTTTTTACCGAGGAGATAAGCACAATGCTCAGCTTCAGCGAGTCTACGGCACAGCTTTCCGCACACAAGAAGAAATGGATACCTACTTTTCTCTGTTAAAGGAGGCCAGAAAGCGGGACCATAGAAAGCTTGGTAGGGATCTGTCCCTTTTTCTGATTGATGAAGAAGTCGGCCCAGGTCTTATTCTTTGGCCGCCAGCAGGCGCTATCATCCGTCAAGAACTCCAAAACTTCATCAGTAGGGAGCTTCGCTTACAGAAATACCAGCAGGTTTTTACCCCACACATTGCGAGACTGAACCTCTTTCGTACCTCAGGTCACTTCCCTCACTTCGCACAGTCTCAGTTTCCCCCTCTCATTGAGAATGAAACCTTGTTTACTCTCGCAAAGGAGAGTTGCTCTTGTGCTGAACTCACCAATCATATTCAGGAAAATAGCGTTGATGGGTTTCTTCTTAAACCCATGAATTGTCCAATGCATATAAGGATTTTTGCTTCACGTCCTCGCTCCTATCGAGAACTTCCCATTCGTCTCGCTGAATTTGGCACAGTATACCGATGGGAACAATCTGGAGAGCTCAGCGGCATGACACGAGTTCGCGGATTTACTCAGGATGATGCCCATATTTTTTGTACCGAAGAACAAATCGATACGGAAATTCAAAGCTGCCTCCTTCTTGTTCATAAGGTCTTGGAGACCTTTTCCATGCAAGGCTATCGTATCCGGATAGGGCTGAGAGATCCCTCCGCAAAATACATCGGCTCCTCTGAAAATTGGAGTCGCGCTGAGAAGGCTTGTCGAGACGCGGTTGTAAAGTTAGGTATTGCCTACTCAGAGGAGTTTGGAGAGGCTGCCTTTTATGGACCAAAAACTGACTTCGTGGTCAAAGATGTTTTAAATCGTGAGTGGCAGCTTGGAACCATTCAGGTGGATTTTAATCTTCCTCTAAGGTGTGGTTTGTCCTATACAGGTCGCGATGGAAAGTCCCATGTTCCTGTTATGATTCACAGAGCTCCCTTTGGCTCACTGGAACGCTTTGTAGGCATCCTTATCGAGCATTTTGCTGGCAGTTTCCCCCTTTGGATCGCCCCAGAACAGGTGCGTATCTTGCCCATATCAGACAAGTGCTTCGCATTCGCCCAGTCTACTGCAGAAGTGTTGCTAGGCTCTAGTATCCGAACCTCAGTGGATGTGTCCTCCGAGAGGATTAGTTCTAAAATTCGTCTTGCCCAACTAGAAAAAGTCCCTTACATGCTTATCGTTGGAGGGAATGAGCAAGCTTCCAGGAAAGTTTCCGTGCGGAGCCGAAAGTACGGCAGGGAGGGTACCATGTCCATCGGTGAATTTCAACAACGGATCCAGTGCGAAATCGAAAGCTGTAGTCTATGACAAGGTAACAAGAGATAGCTTGCTTAGAGAACCTCCCGACTTCCGTTCCATTGGGCACAGTATGAGAAGAGCTTATCTATCGGCACTGTCGGCCCTCACTGACAGACTCGATGTGAATCGTGTTGGATTGGAAGGTATGGTGCTGGTTTTTTCCTAGGAGGGTCCTATTAATCCACGATATATCCGCGTCAACGAACGTATCCGCGCTAGTGAGGTTCGCGTTATCTTAGCTTCTACCAACGAGCAGCTTGGTGTGATGAAGTTTGGAGATGCCTTGTGCAAGGCTAAGGATCTGGGATTAGATCTCGTGGAGGTAGCTCCTACGGCTACCCCGCCGGTTTGTCGGATTACAAACTATGGAAAATTTCGATACGATCTCTCCAAGCAAGAGAGAGATCGCAAGCCTCACGGTACTAAGGTTAAAGAAATTAAGTTTCGCGTCAATATCGACCAGCATGACTATTGCACCAAGCTGCGCCATGCCGAAGATTTTCTTGATAAAAACAATAAGTTGAAAATTTACCTGCAGTTTCGAGGACGTGAAATGGCTCATAAAGAGCTTGGAATGCTCCTAATAGAGCGTGTTCGTTCCGACCTGCTAACCATGGCGCATGTGGATATGGAGCCGAAACTTGTCGGACGGGCAATCTCTATGACCCTTAGTCCGCTTCCTATTTCCAAGCGCAAAAGGAAATTCTTAGAGGGAAGCTAAGCTTGAGAAAGGAAGGAGTGTATACAGGAGGTGCATACCATGGATGCAGAGGAGAATTTTTCCAGACACCTGTTTCTTTTTGACATTGATGGTACTCTCCTTACTTCTGCTCATGCCGGCAAGTATGCGCTGAGGGATAGTATGCAGAGTCAGTTCGGTGTAAGGGAAGATTTTACTGGCATCTCTCTCGCTGGGGCTACAGACGGGACAATCGCTAAGGCTTTACTAGCTAAAAATGGGATACCTGTTACTCAAGAGAATACTACCCGTCTACTGGAAGGATATCTGAGGCACCTTGGTAAGCGTATCCGATACCATCCGGGAAGTCTCATGCCGGGAGTCCTAGAGCTGCTCCAACATCTGCACTCACGTCCTGACTGCATTCTAGGTCTTCTTACCGGAAATCTCGTGCGAGGCGCCGAAATCAAGCTGGCATTTTATGATGCATGGCACTTCTTTGAGTTTGGTGCCTTTGCAGATGATCACGACGATCGCAACGAGCTTGGAAATGTTGCTCGTGTCCGCGCTCGTAAGATCCATGGATTCGAGTTCCCGTCGAAGCATATTTACGTCGTTGGAGATACCCCTAACGATATTAGTTGTGGGAAAGCCATCAATGCATATACCGTGGCAATTGCCACGGGGGAATATTCTGTAGAAGAACTGTCTCAATGCCAACCAGACTTTCTTTTTAAAAGCCTGCTGGATACAAAAAAGGTGCTCCGCTCACTGCTTGGATGAAAGCCAAGGGCCATCCAAGCTATCTTTTCTCTAAAGACCAACAGTAGTTTTAATTGCATCTAGAGTTCTCTGAACATTCTTTTCCACGGAAAAAGCGGCTGCGGCCTCCACCCGCGCACGCCGACCAGTTGCCCGCTTCTCTTGCGGTAACCATCGCTCTAGCGCTGCAGTGAGGCTGCCCACGTTGCCAACCTCTACCACATTTCCAAGCTCCTCATTGCCAAGCAATTCCGAAAAACCATTGGAAGGAGTGGTAATTACCGGTAGTCCAGATGCGAGTGCCTCCAAGCAAGCATTTGAGGAGGGATCATAAACAGTTGGTAGAAGGAAAACATCTGCCGCTGCATAAAATGGTGTAATACAAGAGGCTGGACCAGCGAATATAGTATGAGGGGGAGTGTGTCTTGAAGGTCCTTGCCCTACCACCAATAGTTTTGCTTGCCCCCTCAAGGCACGGACCGCCTCCACCGCAAAGCGCAATCCCTTGCGTTGCCAACCAGTCCCAGCGAAAAGTACCACTATTTCTTTAGAAGATAAGCCATACCGACTTCGGATATACATACGGTCTTTTGAGGAAACTGGCTGAGGCCAAACCCCATTTGGAATCAGCATGATACGCTCTCTTGGAAAATTATAGTACCTTAGAATTTCCTCCAAAACCATCCGCGAGTTTGTAATTACCAGCGCCGTACAACAGGGATTAAAAGCAAACCGTTCCAGCTTTAAAATCTCCCTGTGCTTAGAATTCAGAGATCGGAACCAGGCTTTCCAAGCAGGCTCAAACTTTCTCCTCCTGCACAGCCAAGAGGCGTGTACCCCGTCTCCTGCACGGTAAACGTCGCATCTTAGAACTCTCTCTAAGCTCAACAGACAGTCAAAGTCTCGTTTTTGAGTACGGAGAGCCCGTGCAAATCTCAGAGGAGTATCACCAGAAATACAGCGAATTTTCCCGTAGGGCCAAGCCCTTACTGGCCACTCATTTGAACTGTAAAGTACTACCTCCTCCCCATTTTCCACCAATCCCTGCGCTAACCGAGATAAGTATGCTTCCGCCCCCCCAGTGGAAGAGTAGCCACGACGGGCCAAGGCTATTCGCATGCTATGAGGAGACAAAAAGACAGAAGACAGATGCCTGCCGACGATTTTACCAGTCGAATTGGAGAGAAAGCTTGCAAATCTAAGGTAGATCCCGTTGGTAAATTTACCATCCTAACTTCTAAAACCATCCTTGCTGAACTGCCAATCGACGCGATTTATCACCACAACTTCCCAATGAAGATCCTGAAGATCCTTTGCTTTCAACTGAAGTGTATAGGAGATCTCCTCCTGACTACACCCGCTCTCGTAGCCCTTGCACGAGCCTACCCAGAGGCAGAGATCCACGTTGCTGTTGATAAGGCCTTTTCTTCTCTCTTCCCTTGCCTACCAGTACATCGTATCCATCCCCTGCGAGGGGGGGGGGGCTCTGTTTGGATGGACCTCCTCCGTGAGCAATATGACGTTTGCCTGGACTTTAACTCAAGTGATCGCTCCGCATTCGCCTCCTTTCTTATCAACTCTCCGCTAAAAATTACTTACTCGCAATTTGCATTGCGCCCGTTCCGAAAAAAAATCTACAACGTCTTTGTTTCCTCCGTTCCAAGCCAGCGGCACACTGCCGACTTTCATGCTGATCTTCTCACTCCTTTGGGCATACAATGCGAGGACACCTCCTTGAGCATTCGTCTGCCTGTGGGAGTACTCCGAGAAGCCGACGCTCTGCTAGAGAAACTTCACGTTGCGTCTCCATTTGTCATCGTTCATCCTGGTACGCTCCGAAGGGAAAAATATTGGTTCAACGAACGTTGGTTAGCTGTAATTCGCCACTTCCGCGAGTACCACGGTTTGCCAGTCCTTCTAACAGGCTCCTCTTCCTACAGAGAACGGAAGCATTTAAAAGGCCTAACCGCCTGTAAGGGAGTACATTGGCATGACCTTACTGGGAAATTAAACCTTTCTCAATTCGCTGCACTCATTTCCAGAGCTCGTTTACTGTGTGGAGTAGACTCTGCTCCGATCCACCTCGCCGACGCTTTTTCCGTACCGTGTGTTGCGTTATTTGGTCCCACCAACCCTTTCCAATGGCGTCCGAGAAACCCGCACTCCCGGACTTTGACCCCTCGGAGCACAGGTTCACATTGCCCACAAGATCAAGTGGGGGCTATGGAAGATATTTCTGCAGATATGGTTATTTCAGCCATTGACGGCATGCTCACAAATATTTCTGTCACCTCTCACGCTCTCAAAATTGCACGTCCTGCCACCAACTCGGATTCCACTGCACTGCTTGATCCACAATGACATCGGCAAATAGAGGTTCCGTTCCAATGGAGCTACCATAAAACAACTTTCGACCACGCAAAGTGTGAGGGTTGCTCCAAAAGACCTCGGCTTGACCTGCTTTGGTTGCAGTTTTTGAGGTAATTCCTAATAAAGCTGGAATGTCTTGATAGCTGTGCAGTCCATCAGAGACGAAGAATGGAATTACTACCACAAAAGGGTACTTACTGAGCTCATCCCACTCTGACACCAGGGGAGGTTCCTCCATATAAGCCGGGATAACTTGTGGATAAAAGCCGGCTGCGCTGATGCAGGAAACCTGTTTCCTGACAGCTACAGCCGAATTATTGTCGAGCCTGGTCCCATGTCCAACAATAATAAGGCTAGTTTGCGCTCTGGGAACTCCAGCTGCAATCTTTGATGCCTGGCGGAGCAGCAGATCAGTCATCTTCGGATGACTCCCTGCTGGAGGACAGTACCTAATGCAAAGTCCGCCTCTCCTTGTAAGTACACCATCCAACTCTAACTCACGCGGAATAACAGTCTTGGTAAAATACCCTTCGCTAATAAAGTTAGGCACGACAAAGATTTCTTTGGAATCGAGCATGTGGTACACTTCCCGCATGGAGGGCTCTTCCTTCCAAAAACAGCAGACCACCTCCCGGAAAATGTTGCACTTCCGGATACGAGCTGTATGGGTCCGTGTGGGCGTACTAGAATCGGGGTTTACCGTAGAACCGTGGCCTACAACAATGAGGGCAGAATCGCGAAGTACCATAAAATTCTTTTATTGCAATCTCTACCAGCCCCCTTTACGAATGCTGGGATGTACCGGTTGTTTCGTTATGGATCTGACAGGGAGGCCCCCGGGGGGATTGCAGCCGCGTCACAAGTGATCACAGGATTTGGCTTAGGTTTACTTGTTGCTGGGAAGGTTAGGAGTTCTGCTCGTAAACCGGCGGCGCTCGCTTTGATCGGTGCTGGTATTGCTACCCTCGTCCCTATTATCATGGGGATGATGGAGCTGGTCGCCAATCGCCCTACCTCAAAGCGCCTGATGAAGCGTCGTTTAGAAAGCATTCGTAGAGGTTCCGGCCTTTCCGAAACGGGGTCCGTCTGAACTCTCTTTCCACTTACGGAAAGAAGGGAGGGGTCGTGGGTGGTTTTGGTGTCTAGACTGGTCCTTTTTGGGGGCGTCTGACCCAGGGTCTGGTTCTGTTTGCTGTAGTGCCTCTCCTCGCAGATCAAGCAGTCGCCGGATCACCTCCTCGATAAGGTTATTGGGGCAACTGGCGCCTGCGGTGATCCCGATTTGTAAAGGGGTGTTCGGAAGCCACTCCATGGTTCTTGTCTCTCTCCTAAAGGCTACATGGAAATGACGAATGAGGCTCGCAGATTCCAAACACTGGCTATTATGAATGAAGTATGTAGGCAGTTCCGACGTGTTGCCGATCTCTGCGAGATGAGCCGTGTTAGAACTGTTATACCCGCCAATAACTAAAAGAAGATGTAGCTGCTTCGAATGAAGTAGACTAAATAGAGCATCCTGACGTTCTTGAGTTGCACCGCAGATGGTGTCAAAGGAACGGAAGTTCCCTTCCGAACCTCCGTCACGGTCCATGATGGCATTCCGAATGCGGCGCTGAACTGCCTCTGTTTCCATCTTGAGCATAGTGGTTTGATTGGCCACTCCCACTCTTCTTAAGTGGAGATCTGGATCAAATCCAGGCGAAAATGCCCCTTGAAAAGAACGTAAGAAGCTACTTTTTCTTCCCCCTTTTCGTATATATCTACAGATGACCTCCGTTTCCTCCAAGTTTAAGACAATAAGGAAGTGGCTAGCACCTTTTCCTAGGGCATAGGAAGCTGTAGCTTGGGTTTCCTCATGATAGGCTTTTCCGTGGATGACAGAGGTAATGCTCTCGCTGGCGTTCTTCTGCACCCGTTTCCATACACTCATTACATCCCCGCAAGTGGTATCCACAATTCGGCAGCCAATTTGTCTAATGCGTCTGAGAAGCATTACGGGAATGCCAAAAGCCGGAACAATTACTACGTCTTCCTTCCTGAGGGTGTTAAGATCCGGATGTACGCTATTGACGGGGAGGCTCTGGATTCCTAGCGTACGCATCTGGCGGTTGACCTCAGGGTTGTGTATAATTTCGCCAAGGATAAAGATTCTCTCCCCCTGGAAGACCCTGCGGGCTGCGTAGGTGAGATCTATGGCGCGTTCAACGCCGTAGCAGAATCCAAATTTCTTTGCCAGATGGATAGTAGTGCGGCCTACTTTAAGAGTGCCTTGATTGGAGCGGATACGCTCTACTAAGGAGCTCCGGTAATGCTCTTCTACCTGAGCTTGCACTCGCCCCATTATCTCTGGCGTGCGGAGATTCATCGCACGAACAGATAGATTGTCTGTTGAACGAATGTCAAACCCTTTTCCCATTAATGGGTCTCTCTATTTGCAGGCACAACTTGCAGGTGCAAGGTGACAAGGCACAATACCTCTACGGAAAGTCTACGGAAAGTGTATTGGGGACCCTATTACTAATAAGAAAATAAAAGTACCACTTTTGGAAATTTTTGTGTACCCTGCAGCCACGCCACCGGGTGTATTCTCAATAAAGAATGGTATTTAGCGACTCTGACTTTCAGTACGCGATAGAAAATACCCGAGTAATTATTCCTCCCAAAAGGGTGATTGCAACCTTCGGGCCTACCACGTTTCACTTCATGCTGGTGAGTGAATTAATGGATCGGGTCGATTGTATCAGGATTAGAAAAGGGCGTATCGAGGCTGATCGACCTCAGATCCTTTCCCCCTATCACTTAAAGCAGGTCCTACTGGAGGGCTTCTCTGAAGAGGCTAAGGGTTTTTCAAGCTGGTTGCTGCAGCAAAGTGCGAATCTCACATTCCTTCGCTATGGGTTTCATTTCAGAAAGACGGATCTTTTAGAAGAAATTGTCCATAAACCGATTGGAGAGGTGATAAAGCAGCTTTCCATTAGGTTCCAAGAAGATCGAGATCCTCTTTACAGCCTTATTGAGGGGGTCGATGACACATGGGAGGTGTGCGTCTTGAAGTTTACAATGGACCTAATCCGTCAGTCTGCTCCTGATAATGTGGGAGAATGGAAGAAACGTGGCCTTCTGTGAAGGCGCAAAAATAAAAGAAGAACAAAAAGTAGCACGAAAGGGAGACATGCTAGCATTTCTTGGTCTCCAGTGGACCTAAGTAGAGCATCTAGGAGGAATGGGATGTAGGAAGCCGTCAAGATTTGGCGCTGGTCTTCTTTAAAAGTGTCCCCGGTCGATCCCCCTGCAGGCATGCTTACCTACCTTGAAGAGACGATGAAGTACCCTAATTAATAAGTGAGTCCCTACACTCTAGATTTGGCCCTAGATTAGGGGGAAGGTATATTTCGAGATCTTTTTGCAAGTCTATGGAGGAGAAGACCTAGGCTTGGCTTTCTTCTATATATCCTAACCTATAAGAGCCGCTGCTGCCAAAGGTGCCCGGAGGGCTTAACATAACTGGGCTCTCCTCCATCCTTCTTCCTCTGGCAGAAAAAAATAAATGTCCTATGCGGGAGCTGCGTGAGACTTTCTCACCCACATTACTTCCGAGCTGGCTTAGAAACAATGCCAGGCTAGGTTTTCGGATAGAACGGTCCACGCGACAATCTCCATATTGGTCCGGCTATGAGTTCCACAACTTGCGGTAAGCCCTTTAATAGATAGCAAGAAGATAGCAAGAGTCACACTTCTATACTCCTTGAACAATAGTCTTCTGTTGTGCCCAACTACGGGTTGCCATTGACATAGGACACTTATCTCCGTCGCTTTTATGATGGATAATTATGGGATAGGAAGCGTGTTAGTTCCCTCTCCGAAGGAATGTTGTACTGATCAGCACGGTACCCCTAGTCACTATAGTCAACCATAGTGACTGTTCGGTGGTGCGCTATCGTTAGCTTTCTCGCGTGCTTTTGAAAAAACCGACAGCCGAGCTAAAGCGTAGCTAAGATGAGAGAATTGGCCAAGCTCTCCAATAAAGGAGGAGACACATGGTCCATGGCGGAAGATTCAGCAAATGCAACGGGAGTCTGTTAGTCCTTATGGGAAAGCTTATGGAAACCTGACGGCTTGGCAACGAGTACAGCTCGCAAGACATGCTTCTCGTCCATATTTTTTGGACTACATGCGAAAAGTCTTTACGGATTTTGTCGAGCTGAAAGGAGACCGTTGTTTTGGGGATGACCCATCCATGCCGTGTGGATTGGCCAAAGTCGACGGTATCTCCTGTGTAGTTATTGGCCAACAAAAAGGGAGAAACGTTAAAGAAAATTTGCTCCGCAATTTCGGCAGTCCGCATCCAGAAGGTTATCGTAAGGCATTGCGCCTAATGCATATGGGGGAGAAATTTCGTTTACCTGTCGTAGCGCTGATTGACACACCAGGTGCCTATCCAGGAATTGGTGCCGAGGAGCGACACATCGCGCAAGCTATCGCTGTGAATATCCAAGAAATGATGGTTTTACGCACTCCAATCGTGGCAGCTATTATTGGAGAGGGCGGCTCAGGGGGGGCGCTTGGGATTGGTGTAGCGGATCGCATTCTCATGCTAGAGAATGCCTATTATTCCGTCATTAGCCCCGAGGGATGTGCTGCTGTCCTTTGGAAGCATCGCAAATATGCACCCGAGGCTGCAGAGGCTTTAAAAGCCAATGCTTTCGATTTGTACAAACAGGGGATTGTGGATGAGCTTGTTCCAGAGCCTTTTGGAGGGGCTCATCGAGATATCGAAGCAGCAGCTAGCTACCTCAAATCTGCTCTCGTGGCTACCTTAAGGAGCATTCAAAAACTTCCTATGGAGCAACTGCTTTGTGAGCGCTATTCCAAATTTCGCAAAATAGGGATTTTCTCCGAGGAAGATCCCTCCATTAATTAGTCTCCAGATTTTGGAAGGGTGGCTGAGTTTGGATTAAGGCACTCGATTCGAAATCGAGCGTAGGAAAAAACACCTACCGTGGGTTCGAATCCCACCCCTTCCGCTCTCTTTTTATCGGAAACTTCGAATGGCCTCTCTTGCCAACCTCCGTAGAGCCTCAGAACACCGAATAAAGGAAATGGTCTCTAAAGCCCTTTGACGCAGTGCTGCTGTCACCTCCCTATAGAGGGGTAAGTCAGTCAATAGTTGACTAGCATAGACCATCGTCTCCAAAAGGTCCCCACCTTTCACTGGATATATGCTGCCTAAGAGGTCATCCAAGGCTCCACCCCCTCCTAGAGAGGGTACACCACAGAGTGTTGCATCACCGGCAACTTGACCCGGTACACCACTGCGGTCAAACTGTAGCACCACTTTGTGTTGAGCAATTAACTTAAGATAATTGCTATAAGCAAGGCGCCCATGTACAATCTGCAAAACGCCTCGTCCAGCGTCAATGCTCCGCAGCAAGGCATGCCCGCGACTGCCTTCTGTATTAATGCAAGTGACGCGTATTCCCCCCAGTTGTAGTGCTAGTTCGCAGGCAGACAAGATGGCTGCGGCATGGTTCCTAGATGGAACAAAAAATTCCCGTGTCCCCAGAAAGATCCCAGAACGTTCTTCGATGGGAAGGCGGAAGTCCCATTCCTTAAAATGCAATGGATATGGAGTTGGAATGAACTCGCCAAGAGCTAAGTGTGCTGCACGGTAAACGGGTAATAGCCATGGGGTGCTCGCAAGGAACCCGGCCGCCATTTGGCTTATCTCCATAAATCGTGTAAAAACATGGGCATGAGAAAGCGATTGGGCTACCTGATGATAACCAGCTTCTTTCCAGGAAATGAGGAACGGAATCCCATGGGATGTAAACTTCCTCCCCACCCGTAGGGAATCAGAAAGATCACCCCTCAGCAGGACGAGAACTACTTTAGCCTGAACATCCGATATCCGTCTAGCAAACCTCCCACCCGTGCATGCTGCGTAGGCGTGATAATTGACCGGAGGATGCCCCACTGATGCATTGGGAGAAGGTAGTCCACCGGAGAAATCCTGGGTAGCGTCCCTCCCACCTGGGTTAAGGACGTCCACCCTTAAGTTCCTCTGAATCTGAGTTTTCCCCAAATCCAAACTGCGTTGCTTTAAGTTTCTTCCACAAGACCAAGATGCTGAACACACGCCAGTGTAGAAGCCCTAACAAGGGCAAATTGTCCAATACAAAAGCTCTATGGTCAAGAAAGACACTTATCATCCTATTTTAAGTGGCTTTGGCTTGGCAGAATGTGAAAACCGTACAGCATGGGTGCCCACCAAGCAACTCCTGAGCATGGGAAGCGCAAAGAAGATCTGGTGGACTGTCACAAGCAGGTAAGGTTGTAGAAAATTTGCTCGAGCAAGGAACGGAACGTTTGGATGCAATGCAATAGGGGGATCCCAGGGATGTAGTCTTGAGGAATACGGCCTAATCCCACCGAAAAAGTGATCCAATGAAATGGCAGGTAAGCTATTAGTAGTTTGTGCCTTCCTTTCTTGCCCTGGAGAATATTCATGGGCAGAGTGCGTTCATGACATCTATCAGCACACACTTTGGAAGCACACAACCTACCCATGCTGCTATTCTAGAATGGGTTAAGAAAGTTGCTTCGCTTACTAAGCCAGACATGATCTTTTGGTGCGATGGAACTGAAGGGGAAAAGAATTACCTACTTGGCCAGGCAGTACAAGGAGGTGTCCTCCATCCTCTAAACCAAAAAAAATGGCCTGGCTGTTATTATCACCGCTCCCATCCAAACGATGTTGCACGTGCCGAGCAGCACACTTTTATCTGTACCGAGAACAGAGAGGAAGCTGGTCCGACAAATAACTGGATAGAGCCGAAGGAAATGTATCAAAAACTTTACGAGATGCTTCGAGGTAGTATGCGAGGCCGCACCCTTTTCGTCATTCCCTACCTCATGGGCCCCCCTCAGTCTGCATTGAGTAAAGTTGGCATTGAGTTGACCGACTCTATCTACGTTGTGCTCAACATGCGTATTATGACTCGTGTAGGAGTAATTGCTTACCAACAGCTATTTCACGAGGAGGATTTTAATCGTGGCATCCATTCTTTACTGGATTGTAGCCTGGACCAGCGCTTCATCTGCCACTTTCCTGCAGACAATACAATTATTTCTGTCGGCTCTGGCTATGGTGGAAATGCACTCCTTGGAAAAAAATGCCTGGCTCTGCGTATCGGTTCTGTACTTGGGAAAAAGCAGGGCTGGCTAGCTGAACACATGCTTCTCCTCTGTGTAGAGAGTCCATCCGGAGAAAAGTTTTATGTAGCCGCCGCCTTTCCATCTGCTTGTGGAAAAACCAATTTTGCCATGATGATCCCCCCGAGGGCTTTGCAGGGATGGACGGTCACTACTATTGGTGACGACATCGCCTGGATGCGGCCAGGCCCCGACGGCCGCCTCTATGCTATTAACCCCGAGACGGGCTACTTCGGGATTATACCAGGAACGAGCAGGCAATCTAATCCAAACGCTATGCGTTGTATAGAAAAAGACACTCTCTTCACTAATGTAGCTGTTACATTGGATGGAGATGTCTGGTGGGAAGGCAAGGATGGTTGCCCTCCAGACAATCTACTTGATTGGCAAGGAAACCCTTGGGATCCAAAAAGTGAAAAAAAAGCAGCGCATCCTAACGGCCGTTTTACAGCTCCGATGTGCAATAATCCGATGCTGGCAGGAGAAGTGGATAATCCCCAAGGGGTCCCCATCGACGCCATCATTTTTGGTGGTCGTCGTGCCACTACAATACCTCTGGTCTTCGAGGCATTTAATTGGATTCATGGCGTATACATTGGTGCCACTGTAAGCTCGGAAATTACGGCCGCTGCCTCTGGAGAAACGGGCCAGGTGCGCCGTGACCCTATGGCCATGCTGCCCTTTTGTGGCTACAATATGGGTAGTTACCTTCAGCACTGGCTTAACATAGGCCGTTACATTGCCATTCCTCCAAGGATCTTTCACGTGAACTTATTCCGAAAAGACGATACCGGCAACTATCTCTGGCCTGGATATAGTGAAAACATGCGTGTGCTTAAGTGGATCATAGGACGTTGTAAGCACTCTACAGGAGCCTCGGAAAGTCCAATCGGCTGGATCCCAGGTTACCAAGATCTGGACTGGTCTGGGCTGTCGGAAATTACTCCAGAAAGGTTTGATCAACTGATGAAAATTGATCCAGAAGAGTGGTTTCATGAACTAGCCTTACAGGGTGAGCTCTTCATGAAGATCTACTCTACTCTTCCAAAGGAACTTATCTATCAGCGTGAGCTGCTAATCGCTAGGCTATAATGTATTATATACCTAGCTTGGGCCAAGTCGCCTTCTCCCTTTACTACAACCATCGACTAGTAAGGTTATTCTAACTACATTGCACTTATTTTTTTATGCATCCTTCCTTAGCCTCAATCAGAGGCGCACCCAAATTGAGGAGGCGTACCTGCTGGTCGGCGCAAGGCAATCGCAAAATGACGCTCACTCCCTTCCCCTCGATACTTTCAATGCCTACTTCCCCTCCATGTGCCTGAAGTATGCGCCTAACAACCATGAGTCCCAATCCAGATCCTGATTCTCTGGTGGTAAAGTATGGGGCAAAGACACGCGACATATTCTCCACCGAAATTCCTGGTCCTGTATCAGAAAAAGTGACGAAGGCATAGGACACGTTTGCTCCAGTTTTTATCCGTAAAATACCGCCCGTCTTCATGGCTTGAAATGCATTACGAATGATGTTATAGAAGGCCTGCTTGAGCTGATCGCGGTCTACGCGTAACTTTGGCAGTGAACCTTCTAGTTCGAATTCTACCTGGATGTCACGGTTAGAAATTTCTACCTGAAGGAAGGCAACAGATTCTTGCACCAGGCAATTTAGGTTTTCCAAGTCCAACTTAAGGGGTTGTGGGCGGATAGCTCGAAGAAATTGAGTGGTGATTTGGTCTAAACGGGCGACCTCATACCGAGCCACGCCAATGGACTTCTCCAGCTCCGTACGGAGGCGCTTCGGCAACTTCTTCATGCGGCGCTTCATGAGCTGAAGATGAATGTCCAGGGAATTGAGAGGATTGCCTATTTCATGGGCGATACCAGCTGCTAAGAGGGTCATGGCAGAAGAACGTTCAGATTCAATTGTAGCCTGAGTCATACGACGTGTTTCCGTAATGTCTCTTAAAATAATTCCCTGTCCTTCCAACTGCCTTTCTCTTTCCGTATTTATCTCGCCCATCAACGGTACCACATAAAAATTTAGAAACCGATGCTGCGGGTAACAGACTTCTAGGTCCCCACTTATAGTAGTTGTAGCACCAGATACTGCCTCTAGATCAAGACCGTGCATAATTTTCCCAATAGCGGTCCCTAAACTAGCCTCTTCTTGAATTCCAAAAAATGTGCATGCTGAGCGGTTGAGATAAAGAACTTTTCCTTGAACATCAGTAACAATAACGCCCTCTAGGATTGCATTAAAAATAGTTTCTAAAAATCCCTTTTCCCGAGCCAAACCCTCCAAATAGACTTGTACTTCCCCTGGAGAAATGCGCGGAATCCGACCCAACAATTTTTCAAGGAATGCACGTTTCACAAAAAACAAGACGGCTAGGCCTAACCAACAATACAACGGGCAACTTAGTAGGGTTAACCTATACCTTTCCGCAAGCTCTCCATCAACTTTGCTGACTCGATACCCCCCATTTTCTCATCGGTTGATTCGGCGGGAGCTTGTACAACGTGATCATGAGCAAGTCTTTCTCCCATAAAAAAGCGCGGGCTTGGGACACGCCGATCACTAACACGGCATGTTTGGCCCTCTTGCGAAACAACCGAGATTTCCCCCACAGCCCCCTTCTAATTCAACGATCGCTTATGAACGATTACACACAGTACACGGGACATTTCAAGTTAGGTCAGACGGTTTAATGCACTAACCACTGCTTGTATAGAGGCTAGTTCAATGTTAGTGTCTATCCCGGCCCCCCAAATATATTTCTTCCCAAAGATCAGTTGGACGTATGCAATGGCACTCGCCCCTGAACCGAACCCCAAAGCGTGCTCTCTATAGTAGGCAACTTCGAAATGGGGTACCCTTGCTCCTCTAATGGCGTCGACAAATGCAGCAATTGGGCCATTTGCTTTTCCCCCCAAGCAAATAACCTTTCCGTTATGGAGAACTGCGGCCTGGCATTGAAAAAGTCCTTTCGCGTCTTCCTTTACCTGAAACCGTTTTAACTTCCATGGTGTGTCAAGGTTTACGTACTCACGACAAAAAATTGCACGCAGTTCCATAGAGCTTACCTCGCGTCCAAGACGATCTATCTCGTCATTGGCAATTGGGCCAAATTCCCTTTGCATCTCCTTTGGTAGTTCGATACCACACTCATTCTCTAGTAAAAAGGCCACTCCTCCTTTTCCGCTTTGACTATTTACTCGGATTACTTCGCGGTACTCCCTACCGATGTCCCTGGGGTCAATTGTCAAGTAGGGGACGTCCCAAGTACTCCGCTCCCCTTTTTCCCACTCCGCTAGTCCTTTTTTAATGGCGTCCTGGTGTGAACCACTAAACGCAGTAAAAACTAACTCACCAGCGTAGGGGTGACGTACTGGGATAGGCATGCCTGTACAACGGACGTAGGATTCAACTACTTCATTGAAGTGGCTTAGATCCAACCCAGGATGGATGCCGTGCATGTAGAGATTAAAGGAAACAGTAACTATGTCTAAATTTCCAGTGCGCTCTCCATTTCCAAAAAGAGTGCCTTCTACGCGGTCTGCCCCTGCCAGTAAGGCAAGTTCTGCAGCCGCAATCCCAGTACCACGATCATTGTGAGTATGCACGCTGATGATCGCGGATTCCCTATGCTCCAAATTTCTGCAGAACCATTCGACTTGGTCGGCAAAGACATTAGGCATTGCCACTTCCATCGTAGCGGGCAGATTGAGAATTATCTTTCGCCGAGGAAGAGCCCCCCACTCTACCATTACTGCCTCGCATATATCTCGGGCAAAGTCTACTTCAGCACAGGAAAAACTTTCTGGAGAATATTGAAGAATTACTTCCGTTTCTTTTAAAAGAGCGGCCGTATATTCCTTGATCCATCGGGTACCCCGTACAGCCAGCTCTAGTATTTGAGGCTTATCCATGCCAAAAACAGCGCGTCGCTGAGCCGGAGAAATCGAGTTATAGAGGTGGATGATAACACGTTTTGCCCCCTCAAGGGATTGCACAGTCCTTTCAATTAAGTCTTCTCTTGCTTGGACCAAAACCTGCACTGTGACGTCGCTGGGGATCCGATGTTCTTCTATCAGCCGCCGGTTAAAACTATACTCGGTGTTGGACGCTGCCGGAAACCCAATCTCAATCTCCTTAAAGCCGCACTGCGATAACGTCTGAAACAGATCCAGTTTTTGTTCTATGCTCATCGGAACTGCCAGAGACTGATTCCCATCCCTTAAATCCACGCTGCACCATATCGGAGGGTGATCTAAAAGTCTATCCGGCCAGGTACGATCTTGAAGGGTGACGGGATGAAAGCGAACGTACTTTTTGGAGGGATTTTCTAGCATGGTAAAAACAAACGGGATGATATGAAAAAGGAGTAAATTCTCGAGTAAAGTTTACTAGTTTTAGAATAAAAATTCTCAGTATAGTTTTGCGGCTTACACTGCTCCGCTTTTCCCTTTGGGAAAGGCAGCTTTGAACCACCTGACAAAACGATATCCACTCTCCCCTACAGGGCTTTGCTTCTAACTAGCTCCGGGTTAATTAGCCTTCGACAACTTTCTTTAAAGGCAAGAGCAATTACCGATTATAGATAGGCTGGGCACCTCCTTTAGATCCCCCGACATCATAGCTAAATTGTCTAGGCCCCTCCTGGACTGGCAACTTTTCCAACTGCTTTTTTGTACCTGCAGAAGAGTAATCCGTATGTGCTAAGATGGCTCCTATTCCCCCATATTTGATTGTGCACGTGTACACCGTGGTTGGACACCTTCCTTAATTCAGGTACAACAACGGCTTGAATACGCAGGAGGCGACAAAAGAATAGGGATCTCAAGCCGGAAGGAATCCGTTCCGAGTGGGCGACGTGGCAGGAGGCAAGACACACACGGTGCAAGAAAAAACAAAGAGCACACTATAGAAAGGAGGCAAGAAGGAGAGCCATAGCAATTTACCAATGTCCTCTTCGGTTTGTCCACTAGGTTACTAGAAAGGTGACAGGAAGGTTAATAGCAGCGGGGCAATCCCGCGTGTATCTTGTCCGTGCCGCTACGAATTACTGTGGCAGCAAAAAGATTACTAGAAAGTGTGATCCGATATTTTCAAACAAAAGAGCTGCAGGTTGTAAGGCGCGGCCTTCATAATACGGATGCCGGGCCACTCTGGGAGGCGTGGCCGAAGGGGCGCAGTGGAGCAAGGCACTCTTGTAGGTAACTTAAGCAAGGTACTGGCCAAAAAAATTGGCGTGATCCGCTAGTTTAGCGTGGGCTACACATGAGTGCCTTCTTCGTTCTTTACATACAGTATGTAACTCTGTTTATTAGTCCAGCTCTAGCTTATTGGGCAAGCTGCCTAAGGCAAAACTGGACCGGTACGACTTGATATCCCACAAGGTGGAAGCTTTAAGTAGCTTGATACAAAGCTTTTAGGAGAGGAGATACAGCGGACCGACCACCCCAATGAGGGAAATCTACCACGTGTCGGAAGTGTGCACTTATCCCCCACCAGGAAATTCAATGGCGCCTCAATAAGGATCATCGCTGTCTCAACCCCATAGAAAAATTAGAAAATGCCCACGCACCTGCATTCCACCACCGGTGGAAGAATTCACCACAACAATCGGATGCCTCTTCTTATGGACCGATTTTTCTTCACAACGGCAAGAAGAGGGGGTACAGGCCGAAAAGGGCCTCCCATGTCATGGGGGAACGGGGTATCAGCGTTTCCCCAGTTGTATTGAAATAAAGGCTCTCTCTTTCAGTCCTCGCTAATGAAACTCGTAATGGAATAAAGCACCTTACAAAGATTTGGAGTTGTAAGTCTAGCAAGGGAAAAAAGGGCCAATAGACTCTCCACAAGCAGGCTATGCCAAACAATGCCAAATTAGCACAAAATTCCATGGGAGACGGCATCTCCTCGCTATGTAAGAATGGCACGAGTGGTTTAAGGACATAAAAAACAACATTTCCGTTCCACCCATTCACAAAGTATATGACCACAAATCATGTGACATTCTTGGATGAAAGATACTTTGTCTGAAGGCGCGGCCAAGATGGCATCAGCAAACTCTGACAAGCAGCAGGATCGCCTCCCACAAAATACGGTTACTTTCAGTCCCTTCAGGCGTGCCATTTTTGCCGCCTTTATTATATTGCGGCTTCTGCCAGAGGTAGATATTACCATTAGAACGTCTCCTGGCTGGCCAAAGGCCTCAACTTGACGAGCAAAAACATTTTCAAATCCGAGGTCGTTCGAACAGGCCGTTAGCACGCTAGTGTCGGTGGTAAGTGCTAGCCCGGGTAGGGCTTGTCGGTTCTTGCAAAAATGCACCACAAGCTCAGCTGCTAAGTGCTGGGCTTCCGCTGCGCTCCCCCCATTTCCAGCAAATAAGATACGCCTCCCACCAATCAAACTCTCCACCCAAATTTCCGCAATCCGCTCCAATTGGAGACTACAATCCCTCACCAAGGCATTCAAAACTAATTGATGCAGGTCAACTTTTTTTTGGAAGAGACAGAGAAAGGGCGTTTCGTTCATGCGAGAACTAAACCCAATCTTATCTGGCAACACAAGCGATGAAGAAAAGCCCACAAGGTGCCTCGCAGCAGAAAACCGGTTGGCAAAATCCAGCGAGTCGTGCGTTGGGATCCCAGTCTGGTTTGACGGGTTGATCTTCTTCTGAGCGCGGAATGACAAAAAGTGATGTCAGACGGTCCACGTCCACAAAAGAGTAGCCAAGGCGAAAGTCTATCCCGCCGCGCTAGTTTTGTTATCTTACCACCACTTTTCCCATAGAGGTCTGTCCAGAGAGGAATACATAAAGAAAGATCCGCCCCCGTCCTTAAAACAGTCTTCCATATTAGAAATGGGAAGAGAGGAATCACATTAGTGAAGCCTCTACTATCCTGTGGGAACAGGCTTCTCCCCTTCGTAGGGAGTGTCCACCCATTCAATGTAGGCCATCGGAGAGGCGTCGCTTGCACGGGGTCCTAGTCTCACGATTCGCGTATATCCACCGCTACGGTCCATAGCACGTGGAGCGAGTTCTTCAAAGAGCTTTTTTACGGCGCCTCGTTGCACAAGACAACTTACCGCCTGACGGCGTGCTGCAAGGCTTGCTCGTTTCCCAAGGGTCAGCATCCTTTCTGCAATGGGGCGAATTGCCTTGGCTTTAGCAAGAGTCGTCTTAACCCGTTGATACTGAATTAGGTCGCACACCTGATTAGCTAACAGAGCATCACGATGCGCGGCGGTACGCCCCAATTTGGCAGTCTTTTTTCTATGTCGCATGGAAATAATTCTACGTGGCAGCAGCTAGATCCTTCTTCTCCAAATCGGACTTCCCTTCTCTGAGAGACTCAACAAGTCCTGCCTCAAATTTCATCCCTAAACTCAGACCAAGATGAGAAAGCTTGTCCTTAATTTCATTGAGAGATTTTTTTCCAAAGTTGCGATATTTGAGCATCTCGGCCTCGGACTTCATAGCTAGCTGGCCCACGGTGGTAATGTTGGCGTTGTTGAGGCAGTTGGCTGCGCGCACAGAGAGCTCAATCTCGTTGACACTCATGTTGAGCAGTTTTTTCACACGTGTGCCTTCCTGGCTTAATTCCTGTGGTGTTTCATCGAACACAACTTGACTGTCATCGTAGTTGACGAAGACATCGAGGTGGTGGCGAAGAATGGCTGAGGCGTGCAGCAGAGACTCGCTGGGAGTTAGGCGTCCGTCGGTCCAAACCTCGAGGATCAGTTTATCGTAGTCCGTGCGCTGTCCAACTCGGGTATTCTCCACTGTGTACCGAACACGAACTACCGGGGAAAAGACCGAGTCGATGGCGATAACGCCAATAGGCTGATCTTTCCGTTTATTCTCGTCCCAAGTTGCAAATCCCCTTCCAAGGTGGACTTCCAACTCTGCCTCAAAATTCTGTTTTGCATCAAGGGTGCAAATGTGCTGTTTGGGATTGAGGACTTCACACTGTTGATGAGGCTGGATATCCGCCGCAGTAACCGGCCCCTCCTTATTTACAGAGATGACTAAGGTGCGAACTTCACAGTCATAGACTCTGAATTTGATTTTCTTTAGATTGAGGATGATGTCCACTACATCCTCCACCACTCCTGGCAGAGTGGTAAACTCGTGCAGCACTCCTTGGATTTTGATAGAGGTGATGGCAGCACCCTCTAGTGAAGAGAGCAGCACCCGGCGTAGCGAGTTACCAACCGTGTGCCCGTATCCAGCTTCAAAGGGTTCTGCAATGAACTTGCAGTAGGTGTCAGTTGCTGTCGCCTCGTCTCGGACGAGGCTCTTGGGCATTTCAAAGCGCCCTAATTGAGTAACCATGAACTAGGATTTTGTTTTCTGGGTTCCAGGAGAACAGGTATCATAGGGCGTTTGACAATGCCCCCCCTTTTTCTAGGGGGAAAGTAGAACCTCGTCCCACCAAAGCACGTCCAGGAGGACCTTCGCTTATACTTCCTATTTTCCCCTTGTAAAGAAAAATGACTAGGTTGTGCACCGCAGGCATTTCACCTTATAAGCAACTTCCGTAGCACCAAAGGTAGAATCCCACCATGGCGTAGATAGTCTACTTCGGTACAAGTATCTGCCCTTAGTTGAACTTCCACGTCACTCGCAGAACCGTCCTTGCGCTCAATTCGAAGAATAAGGGCTTGTCTGGGTTGAATTTTTTCACTTAGCCTGAGAACGCAGAATCTCTCTGTACCGTCGAGTTGGAGTGTTTTTGCACTGACACCCTCTGGAAACTGGAGGGGCAGCACCCCCATACCAACTAAATTGGAACGGTGAATTCGTTCATAGCTCATGGCTATCACCGCGCGTACCCCCAACAGTTTGGTCCCCTTTGCTGCCCAATCCCGGCTACTGCCTGTACCATACTCCCGACCCGCAATGATAATCAAGGGGGTCTCCTCTGCCTTATAGGCCATTGCTACGTCGTAAATAGAACGCTGCTCGGCCTCGGGATACTTTATGCTAACTCCTCCCTCTGTGTTGGGAAGCATCAAATTTCTGATTCTTGCGTTAGAAAAGGTACCCCGTGTCATAACCCGATCATTACCACGGCGACTACCATAGCTGTTGAAGTCTCTAGGTTGAATTCCACATTTAGTTAAATACTCTCCTGCTGGAGAGCCTGCCTGAATGGCTCCTGCCGGAGAGATATGGTCAGTAGTCACGGAATCCCCGAGTATTACCAAGGGACGCGCGTGATAGATCTCCGAAAGACCCGCTAGCTCTATAGAGAAGTCTTCGAAGAATGGAGGTTCTTGGATATAGGTGCTGCTTGGATTCCAGTGGTAAAACTTACCCGTGGCGCTTTCAATCTCGTCCCACTTGGGGTTATTAGAAACAAAGTCCGCATACAAACGAAGGAATGCCTCTGGCTGGAGTGCTGTAGCCATCACCTCGCGAATTTCAGAAGTTGAAGGCCAAATCTCTTTTAGATAAACATCTCTCCCGTTCAGATCCTTGGAAATAGGATTGTGGATGAGGTCGACGTCTATGTAACCAGCCAAAGCGAAGGCCACCACCAGCGGAGGAGACATAAGGAAGTTGGCTCGAACACTTTGGTGAATACGTGCCTCAAAGTTTCTGTTTCCAGAAAGGACAGCTACACCCACCAGGTCACCAGAAACAACAGCTCTTTCGATCTCTGGATGCAACGGCCCGGAATTGCCGATGCATGTGGTACATCCATAGCCTACAATGTTAAATCCCAATTGGTCCAAGTAAAATTGCAGCCCCGTTCGCTTCAGGTAATCCTCCACTATTCGCGATCCAGGTGCCAAGGAAGTTTTTATGGAGGAGTCTACTCGCATTCCGAGTTGAACTGCCTTTTTGGCAAGAAGGCCAGCTCCAATCATTACGCTGGGATTGCTTGTGTTGGTGCAGCTAGTAATAGCCGCTATAAGAATACTTCCATCGCGCAACCTCGTGTTAGCTGCATGGACATTGGGGAAGCGGAACCTACTCTCATTGGGGGGAGAGCTTAGCGTGGGGTGATCATCCACCATCTCGATGTCATTTTTTGGACCGCCATTCCTTGCAGGAACCACAAACGCCACTCCCTCCGCTACCTCTTTTTTCCCATATCCCCCATCAGAAGTAGGCAAGGCTAAAAGGTCCCGAAAAGTCTTCTTTACTTGAGGTAGGAGAAGATGATCCTGGGGACGCTTAGGACCTGCCACGCTAGGCTGGATTTTACTAAGATCCAATGCCAAATCGGCGCTATAGTCGATATCCCCCATACTTGGCATCCCAAACATTTGTTGGGCTTTGAAATATCTCTCGACAGTGAGAGCCAGGGCCTCACTCCTCCCAGTTGATTGCAAATAAGCAACAGATTCCTCGTCCACTGGGAAAAATCCCATGGTGGCCCCATACTCAGGAGCCATGTTCGCGACCGTGGCACGATCTGGCAGTGTAAGCGACCTGGCCCCCTCTCCATAAAACTCGACAAACTTACCAACGACTCCGGAGGCCCGCAGCGCTTGGGTAATAGACAAGGCGAGGTCAGTGGCTGTCACTCCCTCCCCCAGTTGTCCAGTGAGATGTACACCAACTACTTCAGGTGTCAAAAAATATATAGGCTGGCCCAACATCCCCGCTTCTGCCTCAATGCCTCCTACACCCCAGCCCACAATCCCTAACCCGTTGATCATCGTAGTATGAGAATCTGTGCCGACCAGGCTATCCGGATAAAAAATCTCCCCCTCGTCACGTTTAGTGCTCAAGACTCCCTTGGCTAGATATTCAAGATTTACTTGATGAACGATCCCAATCCCAGGAGGTATCACGCGAACGTGCTTAAAAGCCTGTTGCCCCCACTTAAGAGCTTGATAGCGCTCACGATTACGAGCGAACTCCATCTCCAGATTAAGATGGAGCGCCTGCAGGGTACCGTAAAAATCTACTTGCACAGAGTGATCCACTACTAGATCCACAGGTACCAGTGGTTCAACCAAGTCAGGATTTCCCTTAAAGCGCTGTACAGCACCACGCATTGCGGCAAGGTCTACCAAGAGGGGTACTCCGGTAAAATCTTGCAGGATAATGCGGGATACCACAAAGGGGATTTCTACCAAGTTTGGAGACCTTGCATCCCAATTTGCCAGAGCCAGGACATCCCTGTCAGAAATTCTAGCACCATCCCAATTACGCAGAACGGACTCTAAAATGACGCGGATGCTTATCGGTAACCTGGAAATCCTCCCTACCCCACTCCGCTCCAGAGCCGGCAAGGAGTACATCCATCCCTCTCGGTCATCATAGCCAGTGCAAAACTTTTCCAGTGTGCGAAACGGGCCGCTTGTCATTGCAATGACTCCAGCGCACGACGAACCTTGCTAAAATCCGGCACCTGCTTAGGGTCATCGCTTGACTCTGCATGTCGAATATACCCACGACGATCAATGAGAAAGGCCGAGCGCTTCGGCACCCCACTCATGCCAAGACCCATCTCTGGCAGAAAACTACCGTAGGCCACTCCATATGCCTTAGCGACCATGTGATCATAATCGCTCAGTAAGGTAACCCCAATTTGCTCCTTCTGGGCCCATGCCTCCTGTGCAAACGGATTGTCTCCACTAACACCGTAGACGACCGCACGTAGGGAGGAATAGATTGACAGATCCTGCGTAACACAGCATAGCTCGCCCGTACAAACGGGGGTAAATGCCATGGGAACAAACAACAAGACAACATTCGAGTTGGCAAACTGATCTGAGAGCCTGATGCGCTTCAAGCCGTCCCGGCTTTTGCAGCTCAACGTAAAGTCAGGTGCCAAGGTACCGATAGGTAGCGCCATAGGCCCTTTCTTAACTCCCTTTCCTTGTTAGGTCAAGAGACTTCTTGAGCTTAGAGAGCCCGGGAATTCCCTCCGTTAGTGGAAGTCCAGCCGGGGGCCAACCCGACTAACCTTCTCGGACTAGATCAATCAGCAACTCGATTTGAGCAATCACGAATTTTTTAGGGAGCTTGTGTTCAAGCCCAGGACTTAGTACCCTCGGGCGAGGCAGGACGGAAGAAGTTGTATGTGGAAGCTTTCCTCGCACATAGTCGCAACTTAGTGAGCATAGGATGAGCATAGGAGGTGGATGAAGAAAGTGGGCGGCTCGCCCTCTCCGCATCCGGTAGGCATCCCCTTGGGCTTCTAGCCAAGGGACGATTTCCAAAGCCGTTGGCAGGAGCCACGTTGGCGCTGTCCGCGCTATGCCCCCGGGCCTCCTTGAGGGTTTTTAATTGCCTCGTGGTGTAACGGTAGCACTGCAGATTCTGGATCTGTATGTCATGGTTCGAATCCATGCGAGGCAGCTTACTTGGGGTTACTGGGGGCGCCTCCGGCTCAGCCCTAAAACGGGCATGTACTGACCTTTTTATGCAGGAAAAAGCGGGAGAAAATCGGAGTGGAACTAGGCACTACAAGCCTACCACGAGGCCTTATCAACTGTAGTCGCATTCCCGAACACTTCATTCTTTTACTTGCTGAGCGTCCAACAGAAAAAGGAGATCGGCTGAATAGCGAGAGAAAACGGAATCTGGGAACCACAGAGTAAGGTTTCGCAGTAATTCTCTGGCTTCAGGTATTCTCCCAGCCTGGGTCGTAAGTAATTCTGCTCGGGTGTAAAGGGAAAAGGGCACTACAAAGGACACTGGATACTTGGCAGCAAGGGCTTGTAGCCTGTCCATGCCGTCTGGGAAACAGCCAGATGCTAGCGCATTTTCAGCGACACCTAAGGCCGCAACTGGTGCAAGAGAATGTTTTGGGAATGCTGCAAGAAACTTTTGATAGGTTACACTCGATTCCTTCAGTCTTCCAAGACGTCTCTGCTCCCCTGCTAGCAAGAGAAGTGCACTAGCTGCCGCGCCTGACCGAGGATACCTAGAGTGCACTGTCTGTAGTTGCTCTACAGTGGAAGCATTGGCGAGCAGAGCTTCTGCAGCTCGTTGTGCTTGGCAGACGGCAACTAGAGAGGAGACGCTCCCCCCCACGCAGGCTATTCCGATCACCACCAAACCTACGATAGCTACCTTAGACTTTTCTGCAAAGGTTTCATTCCAAGCCTTTCGCAAGCCAAGTGGGGAATAACATATCCTTTCCATTTCGCCAATGGAGCTTAAAATATCAGGGTAGCTAAAGGAGGTTTTCCTCTCCGCCTTAGCGTACAAAAACGCACCGCGGGAGCCCTTCTCCCAGGGGAAAAAACAAAAAAGGAACGGCTGCCCAGGAGTCCCCCCTGCCCTATCTCACTGCGGCAAGAAAAATTCATACCGCCGACACTTCCAGTTATACATTTTAGTTGCCTTAGGAAGAGATCTTTGATCCTCTGCTGGACTTCGAAAGTCCAGCATACGTGTCTCGCAGGAGCGTACTTGCCAGGGAGCGTACTTGCTGATTTACAATCTTCCAAACCTTTTAATCCACTTATTATGTTTCCTAGATGCCTTGGGGAAACAGAAATCGTCCCCCTTCTTTCTGGGCTGCCGCATTGGAATTATCGCTCGAGGGAGATCTCTCGCATCTTTCAATTTACTAGCTTTATGCAATCAATTGATTTCGTGAATCAGGTTGCCAAGTTATCGGAAAATGCTTGCCATCACCCGGAAATTTTTATCTCTTGGAGGAAGGTTACCCTTACGCTGAGTACCCACAGGGTGAAAGGACTGACTGCCTTGGACTTCGACCTGGCCGCCGAGATAGATCGTCTATTTGCTAACTTGCCGGTAGGCTCCCGTAGGGAGTCCTGACTCTCTACCTGGTCTTTTTTGTGGGCGCGCCTTTTTGCCGGCGCCTAGCTTCTTTCCTCCCGACCGAAGTCAGCGGTTTCAAAGCGTGTGAACTGCTTCAGGAAGGTAAGCTCTACTTCCCCAATTGGGCCATTTCTCTGCTTGGCGATGATAAGTTCTGCCCTACCACGTAGATCCTCGCTTCTCTCTCGATCCCCCTTATCGTAAACTTCTGGACGCACCAGAAGGGTTACCACGTCAGCGTCCTGCTCAATCGCCCCTGACTCACGAAGGTCAGAAAGGCGAGGCTTCCCCCCCTCACGGGTTTCAGGCTGGCGATTGAGCTGGGCAAGTACGATAATTGGGATATTGAGTTCCCTGGCTAAAGCTTTAATCCCATAAGAGATCTCAGAGATCTCAACTTGCCTGTTCTCCTGTCCTCTTCGCGAGGAAGAACGAAGAAGCTGTAAATAGTCTATCACGATAAGTTCGACTCCTTCAGCATCCCTCATGCGGCGTGCCTTGGAGCGCATTTCCAAGATGCTCAGTGCGGTGGTATCATCAATGAGAATCTTACACTTCGCTAGTCTGTCTGCAGCCGCAAAAAGGATATGTAGAGCGTTACCGGAAATAAACCCATCGCGGAGTTTCTGTAAATCCAGCCGAGCACTAGAGCAAAGCATACGTTGGACAAGCTGCTGGCTGCTCATTTCCAGGCTAAAGATACCAACGGCCTTCCCAATTTCCAAGGCAACGTGCTCCGCAATATTCATGGCAAGCGCCGTTTTACCCATGGATGGACGAGCAGCTATCACAAACATTTCCCCCCCATGCAAACCATTGGTTATTTGATCTAATTTCTTAAATCCGGTAGGCAAACCAGTAATGCCACCACGGTTCTTGTAGAGTCTATCAATATTCTCAACGACTGCCATGACCAATTCCTTCATCTGTGGAAATGTGCTGCGGTAGCGTTCCTCGCCAATAGCAAGTACTCGTCTCTCTAATTCATCCAATAAAGTCCATATTTCGCCCTGCTCGGTGTAGCAGCGCGAGGCCATTTCTGTGCAGATAAAAATCATCTGGCGAAGTAAAAATTTTTCCTGAACAATCTCCAAGTAGTAGCTGGCATTCGCTGCCGTTGGAACAAACGTCAAGATATCGTAAAGGACAGTTTCTCCACCGATGCGATCTAGGAGCTGATGATCTTCTAGGTACTGTAGGAGAACAATAATTTCTACCGGCCGAGAGAGCTTGTAAAGTTCCAGCATGGCTTGGTAGACGATCCTATGCGCTGGATGATAAAAATGTTTGTCGTTAATGCGCTCGATACAGCAGTCCAAGATCTGCTCAGGGGCAAGGAGAATAGAGCACAACACACCTTTCTCGGCGTCCATGCTTTGGGGAAGACTTCTATGAATATCTGGAAGATGAGTCCCCTCTTGCATGCCCTTCCCTCCTTTGGAAGTTTCCTTGGACGAGTTGCTGATGGACACTGCCGGGAGAGGTCGTGGGGAATCAGAGAAGCTTCACCAACAAGTCCATTAGAGAAATGGACTGGCGTACCCTAGAGTGCCAAAAATCTTTAGAATCTTTTAGTAGAGATCCCCAGGTGGTTTCTCTATTGCTAGATTGAGAAGAGATTAAAAAGAAATGGGAAAAGGGGGCTAAAGAAAAGAGAAGGGCTCTATTTCGGGATCCCGTCATCGCCTCTCACGAAGCTTTCTGCAGGGGAAACGGGGATTATTTCAGACTGAGTATTGCTTTCCTTACCCTTCACAAAGATGTTTAGGTACACAGTCACCTGGTGGTGTAACTTTACCTGTATTTTATAGTCTCCACTCCCCTTGATTGGCTTCTCCAGGGAAACAGCATGCCTGGGAAGTGAGACAGACTGAGTTTCACTAAGGATCCTATCCGCGATATCCTTGGCAGTGACGGAGCCAAAAACCCTTCCCTCCTTCCCGGCCCCAAGTTCAAAAACAAGCCTGAGCCTACTAATACTCTCTCCAAGCTCTTTCGCAGAGGCGAGCGCCTGCGCCTCACGCTCAGAGCGCTTGGCCCTAAGGTGGTTGAGCTGACGCATGGAGGAGGAAGTTAGCTCCAATGCCTTTCTGCGTGGGAAAAGAAAATTCCGGGCATAACCACGACGCACCCTCACTATATCCCCCTCCACACCGAGGGAGCCAACGCTCTCAGTAAGAATGACTCTAGTGCTTGCCACAAAAAACTAAAACCCTTAACCTACGGCCTAGGAGGTACAAAATGCCCACCGGTTTGTCAACTACTCTTACCAGTGAAGAAAGAGAAGGGGAGTGCCGAGTCGACCCGAGTAACGTTTTTCACGTCGCCCGCAGGCCGTTTTGAAGTCTCAAAACGGCACGTCATCCTCCTTTTCCTCTTTTATGAGAGAGGATGTAGGGGGACTAGAAAGACTAGAAGTACCCTCCAAATACTGTGGAGGAGCATGTCCTCCTTGCCGCCCCCAAAGAAGTTGAAAGTTTTCGGCAACCACACGTAGGCGACTCCGCTTTTGCCCTGTCTGCTTATCTTCCCAGGTATCCATCTGGAGGCGACCTTCAACATAAACAGTACTTCCCCTCTTTAAGTATTCATTGGCCACTTCAGCCTGCCTTCCCCAAAAAGTTACTTCTATAAAAGCTGTTTCTTCTTTCTTTCCGACTCCCTCAACATTGTAACGTCGATTGACAGCTAACCCGAGATCGGTAACTGCAGTCCCCTTAGGGATGTATTTAATCTCAGGATCGCGGGTGATATTGCCAATCAGAATAACCTTGTTAACGCTAGCCATAGACCAACCGTAGTAATCGAATCGTAGTAATTACACCCTTCCTCTCTTACTCTATGAGAGAGGATTACTCTATGAGAGAGGAGCGATTCCTTCCTCAACCTCCAAAAAGGTTAGAGGGTAGAGCAGTACTGTTGTAGAACGATCTCTTCATCCAGTTTGAACCTCTGGCGGAGTCGTTCAATAAGCGAGGGATTTGCATCAAATACAAAACTCACGTAGTAGGCAGTTTTCAGACGCTTGTGTTCATAGGCAAGCTCATGCTTCTCAAGGCGTTGTACTTGCAAGACGCTCGTACCCTCAGCGACCAGGGCATTCTCAATACGCTCAATAATTTCCTTGCTTCCCTCCTCCCTACCCTGTGTGTCTATGGCAAAAAGGCCCTCATATCGACGGGTATTAACAGATGTGTTCTTTTTTTCCTTGCGCATTCTGTTGTATTAGTTAAACTGATTCATAGCGGTCTCAATTCCAGAGGTTCCCAGCATCTCGATGGCGTCGCATGCGCGAGCAACGGCGCGGTCCACTGCAAGCTTTTCCTTCTTCGAAAAAGTGCCGAGGACGTATTCTGCGAGCCTGGTCCCTGTTGTTGCTCTTCCAATTCCAATACGGAGTCTGGGGATTGCCTCCGTGGAGAGGCAGTGGAGAATAGAAGCCAGGCCATTGTGGCCGCCGGAGCCTCCACCCTTGCGGATTCTCAGCTTCCCGAGGGGAATAGTGCAATCATCAAGGACGATAAGGGCCTCCTCCGGCAAAATTTTGTGAAAACGCAAGAGTGTTACCACTGGATAACCGGAGCAGTTCATGTACGTGAGCGGCTTCATAAAGATTCTCCCCAGAAAGTCCTTGGCAACCTCAGAGCTACTACTAAGGCTGCGTTCGAAGCGCAACCCCTTGGTACTTGTAAAGCGGTCGAGGGTCACAGACCCAACGTTATGGCGTGTCCTGCCGTAGGCAGGAACCGGATTGCCAAGCCCAACAAAAAGCCGTAGTCTGGCCTTTTCCATACGGAGATTATAGAAGCCCTCGGCCTTTTTCCTTAGTCACCAATTCAGGAGAAGGGGTGGGTTCACTCGTTTGGGGTACTACCGGCTCAGAAACCCGAAAGACGGCAAGCTCCGAGTCTGTTATAGACCGCACTCCCTCCGGAAGTACAACGTCCCTTACATGATAGGTGTCTCCTATGTCTAGCGCAGTGACATCTACCTGGATAATTTCAGGGAGATGCTGTGGAAGGCACTCGACCAACAGGACACGCAAGCTCTGCTCGAAGAGACCCCCACCAGCCTTGACTCCCTTAGCTTCTCCCACAGCTTCTAAGGGAATTTCAACTTCAATTTTTGAAGTAGCAGAGACGGCCCGGAAGTCTACATGCAAAACCTCCCCGTTAACAGGATGGTGCTGAACCTCTTGAATCAGGGAAAGCCGGCTAACTGCCTCATAGCCCTCGCTCGAGCTTAGATTGCTGCTAGCAATCCGGAGCTCCACCAGAAGGTTTTCCCCCACAGCGTGAGCGAGAATTCGCTCAACCTCACAACACTCAACCTCCACGGCACGTGCCCCATCGTTCGCACCATAGAGAACCGCCGGTACACCCCCGCGGGCACGTACCCTTCTCACCGCGTTCCTACCACGCTCTCCTCGCGGAGTTGCTGAAAGCACAAGTTGCTTAATCATTCCAGTTCCTTCTAGTTTACCTTCCGATCATCTATCTCTTATCTTTTCAACTCAAACAGGGAGCTGACCGACTCATCTCGATGAACACGCCGAATGCTCTCACCAAGCAAAGGCGCAACAGAAAGAACCCTAATGAGTCCACTAGTCTCCTGAGAGAGCGGCACACTGTCCGTTGTGATTAACTGTCTTATCCCTGACGAGGATAACCTTTCTATGGCGCAGCTTGTCAAGATTGCATGCGAAACTCCTGCATAAATATCCTGTACGCCAGATTGGTGGAGGATTTTAGCCGCACTGGTTAATGTGCCAGCAGTTTCCGTTAGATCATCCACTATCAAAATATTTTTTCCCTGTACTTCTCCTATGACATAGAGGGTGTCGACCTGGCTGGCAGAGCAACGTCTTTTTACTGCGATGGCAAGCCCGGCACCCAACGCCTGTGCGTAGGCAGAAGCCATCTTTACCCCGCCCACATCTGGTGAAACTACTACTAGGTCGTCCAGGCCTGTTTCCCACAGATAACGGTTCAAGACTGGTAGTGCATACAGATGGTCCACTGGAATATCAAAAAAGCCCTGAAGCTGCTGAGCATGTAGGTCCATGGTTAACACCCGATCAACCCCAGCCGCGACGAGGAGATTGGCCACTAATTTTGCTGTAATGGGGACGCGCGGCTGATCCTTGCGGTCCTGTCTAGCATATCCAAAAAAGGGGATCACAGCAGTAACTCGCGCGGCGCTAGCGCGCCGCGCAGCATCCACCAAAATTAAAAGTTCCATCAAGTTCTGGTTTGTCGGAGGGCAAGTCGGCTGGACAATAAAAACATCCTGTCCACGGACGTTCTCATTTATCCTTACGGAGGTCTCTCCATCCGGGAAAGAGGAAATAGAAGCATTTCCAAGTGGGACTTGAAGATAAGCGGCAATATCTATAGCGAGCTGAGAGTGCGCCCTCCCTGTAAAGATCTTCATCTCGTCTTCAACTCGTTCTAGAACCTAGGAGAACCTAGGAGGTAGGATATCTTGGGGAAGACATGGACCACGTGAGGGGCCCCCGAGGAACGGTTTCGAGAATAAAGGAGAATAGCCCAACGCAAATCCCATAACAGCCAACCGGTCTTCTTTTTCATGCCTCCATAGGGAACAAACAAAGACAAAGAGCAAGCCAGGATAAAATCAGAACGAACGAAAAAACCGAGAAAATAAGGACCACTGGCCAGCCACCTCAGGTAAGATCAAACCAACCCCATTGGCAAGCGGATTTACATCGAAATTGTCTGAAACTGGAAGTAGAATTAGGCCGCATAGCTATAGGACAAATACGCTGAGTATAATGACGTATAATAACGTGAATGCCGCGCTTCTCTGAAGGTACATGGCAAGTACATGACAAGTTCAATGGGTTTTTGGAACTTCTTGGGCTTGCGCTGGCTACAGGGTAGAATAGGTTGTAGCTTGGATTACTCCACATCTTTTTTTGCTTTCTCCTTTCCCATGAGTGGATGCTTTTGGATGCTTGTTAGCGCTATCCTCTACCGAATGTTAGGAACTCACTCGTGCAGCAAGACTTGACTGGATAAAATCAGTGACTAGTCTGCTGCAGTACGATCTTGGAAGGGTAACTAGGGAGTGGCGGACTAACATCCGCTCACAGTGGGCTGGTGGGCCAAACTCCATTTCATCCATTCCCAGATCCTACTGCCAGATCTACTTAATGCCTAACGCAATCGGACAACTCGCTGCAGTGGGTGTGCTATCCTACCTTTTGGGCAGTGTTCCTGCAGGGTGGATTGCTGGAAAAATCTGTCATAGGGATCTGCAGAGAGAAGGCAGTAGTAATACTGGTGCTACTAATGCTTTGAGGATACTAGGCAAAAAGTGGGGATATATGGTCTTCGCTGTTGATTTTCTCAAGGGAATCGCTGCAATCACTCTGGCAGAATTCTCGGAGGGGGAATCCCGACAAGGCTGGCTGGGGCCTACAGCAGCACTGTCCGTCATTGTTGGACACAATTTTCCATTTTGGCTAGGATTTAGAGGTGGGAAGGGGGTAGCTACCACTGCAGGAGTAACGCTCTTAATTTTTCCGTATCTTGTTTTTGTAGTGGCACTAACTGCCTGGGGATTGGTATTCCTTACTACACGTTATGTTTCTCTTGCCTCTCTAGCAGCTTCAATCACACTGCCACTCGCGTGCTTTACTTTGTTTTTCTTGGGTGAGGTAGACCGAACATTTGCTTGGACGTCGCTTGGAATCTGTATGCTTGCTATCTGGCGACATCGAAACAATATCTCTCGCCTAATATCTGGTACAGAGCCCAGATTTATAAAAAGAGAAAAATGATTGACAAATATCTATCTATCTCCGGCACCCCTCAACAGAGGCATGTATGAGAGAATTGGCATTGTCGGCGCTGGTAGTTGGGGAACAGCTCTTGCTATCCTACTCTCCGAAAGCAGCGAAACCGTTTGTCTATGGGGGCGCAGGCCTGCTTTAATAACAGAGTTGGCTAGCCATCACATCAACTCCGTGTACCTTCCTGGGTTGCAGCTGCCATCGAACATCCATGCAACACATCAACTGGCCGATGCTCTAGATGCCAAATTGATACTCGTAGTTACACCTTCTAAGGCCATTCGTGAAATTGTCGGTCAAATAGTTATGCTCGGCGTTGCTCCTCAAAGCATCTTGGTTTCCTGCATCAAGGGCATTGAGTGTGACACAGGAATGCTAATGAGTGAGGTGTTGGCAAGTTGTCTTCCACACAACCCTCTTGCTGTCCTTTCTGGACCAAACCATGCTATTGAGGTCGCGCAGAAACGTCCTGCCGCGGCAGTCGTAGGTTCGGCCAATGGGGAAGTGCTACAGGAGCTCCAACAGAGGCTCTTCCTCCCCAGTTTTCGACTTTATACGAGCGAGGATGTTAGGGGTATTCAATTAGGAGGTGCTCTAAAGAACGTCTTTGCCATTGCCGCAGGAATCTCCGACGGTTTTCACATGGGAAGCAATGCAAAGGCGGCCCTTATTACTCGTGCACTCGCAGAGATGAGACGCTTAGGAGTAGCTTCGGGAGGGCATCTAGAAACCTTCTACGGTCTAAGTGGTATAGGGGACCTAATGGTCACTTGTTTTAGCCAGCATAGCCGCAACCGCGCTATTGGAGAGAGAATTGGGCGCGGCGAATTTCCAGCCAAAATTCAGGAATCTATGAAAATGATAGCCGAAGGAATCCCAGCTGCCCGTAGTGCCAGACGATTGGCCCTCAAGCATAGCGTAGATACACCCATCTTGGAAGCAGTGTATCAGGTCCTCTATGAGGGCAAGACTCCTCGCGATGCACTGTGGGAGCTATTAGGGCGCCGCCCACGTCCTGAATCCGATCCTGCCTAGGAACGAACCTCTTCTCCCTGACCCAGTTTGCAGCCACTCTCTATCCTAATAGGGTTGGCAGTTTGTTTTGTTTGCCTCCCCCTGGGCCAGGAGAAACAAAATCAGTGGACTCTCTTTTTCGCGCCTTTTGCGCCAGTATTTCCCCAACCAAAAAGAGCGATCCCGTTATCAGGATAATAGTATTTTCCGGTTGAGGGGGAGCTATTAAGGCAGCACTAAGGTTCTCGAAATGACCAATGATTTTGTGCGGAGGTGCTAGGTACCTGCCGCTGGACCGGTGGTTAGTAACAGGAACAAACCGAAACTCTCGAGTGATGGTAGAAAGTATTTCTAACATCCTTTTGCTTTCTTTATCTTCCAACGAACCAAATACTACACAGGCTTGTTGATTTCCAAATACCTCTTTCCAAGTAGCAACAAGAGTGCGCGTGGCTCCAGGGTTATGGGCTCCATCCACTACCAGCCTCTCGGAGAGAATCTGGAATCTTCCAGGCCAGTGGGTATTAGCCAGGCCATTGGAAATGGAATCAGTAGAGATAGTGATTCCGCTAGCTTCTAAAGCTGCCACGGCCACTGCCGCGTTCCATCGTTGGTGCTCTCCACGCAGTCCTATCTTGGAAGCGCTCCAGGGAGCTTTTACGAAATACAGTGGCACACGATAAATAGCCGCTCTACTTCGCAATGTCTCCGCTACCTCGATGGACTGAGGTGCCGAAACTGCAGGAACGCCTGCCTTAAAGATCCCAGATTTTTCGCAGGCGATCTCTACTAGAGAATTTCCTAACCATTGCTGATGGTCGAAAGAGATAGATGTAACAATGGATACCAACGGAGTGACTACATTAGTTGCGTCCCAACGCCCTCCCATGCCCGTTTCCCAAATAGCGACCTCTGCATTTTTTCGCAGGAAGTACCAGGTAGCCAGCGCTGTAGCGAGCTCAAAAAAAGTGGGTTCTAGTTTACGAAGTTTATGAGTATGGGAATTTGCTAAATCTCTCAAGAGAGTTAAGCCCTCTGCAGCCGCCTCCTTAGAAATTGGCCTACCATTCACACGGATGCGTTCTCGAAAGTCCATCAGATGCGGGGAAGTAAAAAGTCCAGTTTTTTTCCCTTCCGCCCTCAAAATTGAGTCTAAAAACGCACAAACGGACCCCTTACCGTTAGTTCCAGCGACATGCAGGAACCTCAGTTTTTTTTCTGGATTGCCGAGGAGAGCAAGAAGGAATTGCGTTGTTTCTAATCCCAACCTGATGCCAAAGCGCCTCCTGGAATATAGCCACCTCAAGGCCTTGTCAAAAGTCATTTCTATGTCTGGCAGAGATAACTGAGGATCCGTGCCAGGAATGGTCGTAACTGGGTGCGGTGCACAATATGATCAAGTAATCCGTGTTTTTCCAGAAATTCGGCAGTCTGAAAGCCCTCTGGCAAATTTTGGTGGGTTGTCTCCCGAATGACACGAGGGCCGGCGAAGCCTATCATACTTCGTGGTTCTGCAAGAATAACATCCCCTAGGGAGGCAAAACTTGCCATGACACCTGCGTAGGTAGGATTACTGAGTACTACAATGTAGGGAAGACCTGCTCTGGCATGTAGTGCTAGGGCGCCGCTGGTTTTCGCCATTTGCATGAGGCTAAATATACTTTCGTATATACGAGCCCCTCCTGAAGCACAAATGGCAATGACAGGTCTCCTACTACGAGTACTCCACTCAACAAGTCGAGTGACTTTCTCCCCAACTACCGAACCCATAGTAGCTGCGAGGAAATGAAAATCCATTACTATAAGCCCAATGAGACACTGAGTAATGGCGGCCTCCCCAGTAATAACTGCATCGACTAGACCAGTTTTTTCACGATAGGTCTGTAGTCTTTCCTTATAAGTAGCTACCCCACGGAATTTTAGGGGGTCAGCAGCAACCATCTTAGCATCGTGTTCTTTGAATGATCCCGGGTCGACAAGATGCGCGATCCGTTCCCACGCGCCTAGCGTAAAATGGTAACTACATTTGGTGCAGACAAAAAGATTCTCTGCTAAAGCTAGATTGTGAATGATGTCCTTGCAGGAAGGACACTTGGTCCACGTTCCTTCTGGAGTCTCCTGATGTTTATTTCCACGAGCGTTAAAGACTGGCTCTTTAAAGATGGGCATTTTGTATATCTCACGGAGGAGGGGCCAACCTACCATGAGGATAGGGGCCTATCCCAAGCCAAAAAGCTCTCTAGGGACAGTGCTGTTGGAGAGCGTCCAGCCTGATAACTTGCCTAGAGGCAACAACCTGTTCGGTGTGTACAATGGAGAAGGCAATCCAAAGGCATCCTTGCTTACTATTGTAATCAACAACCCGACGCCGTATCCACGCTACAATCGAGAAAGATTAATGGATAAGTGAAGAAGTCGTTATATGAGTTCAGGCAACCTTCCGCCGGTGGAGATACCTCCAACACAGGTAGAAGGTGAAGCACAATGCTAGGATGGCAAGAATTCCGACAGGTATAGTGCCGGAGACTGCATGAGGTCCTACCCATGGTAAATTGCCCGGTGTCTCCATTTGGAATTTCACAAAAAAATTTCCTGACTGGATGACAGAGATCCATCCAGCGTGCAGTCCAATCGGTAGGGCCAAAGAGTGAGTCTTCTCCGTCACCCAGCAGAGTAGGAGGCCAACGGCAGTCAGGCTCACTAGAGCGAAAAGGAAAGTAGACCAAGGTAGAGTAGGGTTAAACAAGCACTGTAATTCCCTCCATCCACTCCAAATATCTACTGGATGTGTGGAGCCCGAAGATTGTGTAAGGTGAAGGATAGCAAAAATCCAAGAAGTCCATAGGGCAGAAGTAGGGGCACTTATTTCCTGTCGACTTAGTCCGTACAGCAGGCCACGGAAGAGAGTTTCCTCAAAAATGGAGATTCCGATAGCTCGTGCTGCCACCCCGAGGAAGGCAAACAGTCCAATATTCCCCTCGGTCCTACACACACCAGAATGAACATAGATTGCTGTAAGCAGCACCATCGGCACGGCTGCGAAGAGAAAACCCAGGCTGCAATCTTGCCACCTGTGCCGATTTTTTTGTAGGTGTAACCACCCAAAATCTAAGGTTTTTAGTGAAACCAGTAAAGCTCCTACTGCACATCCTAGTAGTACGCGCCTCCATATACGGTGGAAGGGTGGTGCCCCAAGCAAAGGAAATTCCCCACCGAGTGCCCGTAGCAGCCAATAGATAGGCGGCGCCAGCCACATGGACGCCACTACCCCAACTGTCAGAGCTAGGCCGCTTCTCCTTATTGCTTGGTATATCATCGCGAAAAAGAAGAAGGCATGGAGTAACAAGCTAGAACCGAAAATTAAAATCGACCGATGCTGTAGTAGCTAAAGCCGAACTGACGTGCCACTGATGGATTGAGGAGATTCCTCCCGTCAAAAATAAACCAAGCTTGCATCCGAGCTTTTACTTCCCTGAGATCGACGGAGGTGAATTCTTTCCACTCGGTTGCGATCACTAGCGCCTCTGCCCCTTGCACTGCCTCGAGGGGTGACGAAGCGAAGCGAGCCGCCGTTTTCGCCCAAAGTCTTCTGGACTTCTCCATCCCCTTAGGATCGTACACTTGGACTATTACACCCTCCGAAATTAAAAGATTCACTAGGGCAACGGCGACCGAATTTCGGATATCATCCGTGTCCGGCTTAAAGGTGAGCCCCCAAACGGCGATTTTTCTTCCTTCGAGTACCTGAAGTGCTCCTCGAATTTTACTTATAAAGTACTCTAGCTGGGTATCATTGATCTTCTGGACCTCCCTAAGCAGCCCAAAAGGCCTCCCCAATTGCTGCTGGCATATGGCAATAAAGGTTGCAACGTCCTTGGGAAAGCAAGAACCTCCGTAGCCAATTCCGGCGTCTAAAAAACCCCGCCCGATACGCTTATCTAGACCAATTCCGTCTGCAACCTTTTTAACGTCCGCTTTGTTCGCCTCACAAATCCGTGCTACCATGTTGATGTAGGATATCTTGAGAGCGAGGAAGGAGTTGGCCGCATGTTTGATAAGCTCTGCGCTGTTTACATCCGTGATGAGAAGTGGGGCGGAAAAGGGTTCATAGATTTTTCTCATGAGTGCGATCGCACGCTGGCTGGAGCTACCAATCACAATACGGTCAGGGTGCAGCGTGTCCCTGACGGCGGATCCCTCTCTCAGAAATTCCGGATTGCTTACAATGTCGAACAGTGTACTAGCTGCATTGTGGCGACGGATGATTTGGATGATTTCCGCCATTTTTTCACCGGTCTTGACTGGAACGGTACTCTTGTCCACGATGATCCGGTACGCTCCGAGAGCTGGGGCGATTTCGCGTACTACCTGCTCGATACAGGAAAGATCTACGGTTCCGTCTGCTCTAAGAGGAGTAGGCACAGCAAGAAATATTACTTCCGATGCATCAACCCCCGCTTTCACGCTGTTGCTAAAGAAGAGCCTCTTGGCGGCTATATTTCTGCTCAAAAGTTCCTCCAATTGTGGTTCGTAAAGGGGGATCTTACCCGCTGCAAGCATATCTATCTTGCGCTGGTCGTTGTCTATACAAATGACATGGTGACCAACTTCTGCAAAACAAGCACCTGTAACTAACCCAACATGTCCGGCGCCAATGATACATAACTTCATGAAGGTCCAAAGCTGGAGCTACGTCAGATCTAGCGGCGCCATGGCAACATAATCAACCACAACACCACCCGAAAAACCAACTAGTCAAGTCTGTTTAAGAAACACTAAACGGAGAGGTATGTTACCTTTTTGCACTTCCGTATCGCTCTGCTTGTGGTTCATTCTTAAAGATCCCCCTTAGTCGGCAAGAGGGGTTTACGGAGAGGATCTAGCCCTGGAGGAATTACCACCTGAGGTGCGGCTTTTAATGTCATTACCAATACGAGGCCAGTTCGTAGCTTCTGGTTCTGGTTGCGTATATCCATGCCAAAGGAGGCGATCCAAGAGGATAAATCCCGATGGATGAAATAGCGTTGGTACGAGAGCAGTCTTCGGTTGGCATCAAGTTGCTCCTGACTGCTCATTGCCCAGTTCTCATTCAAACGAAAGTAGGCGTCGAGGGTCATCTGATTCATGTTGCCGGGAGATGGCGCGTGGATGCCAGACGCCTGTCGTGTCGGATAATCGTTTAAGTAGTAGTAGCCAATTGCGAATTGCAAGCCTCGAGCTGGCATTAAACTAAAGTTCAGGTCGAACTGTGCAAATCCCTCCCGATCTAGAGGAGCCTGGATGTCGCAGCTTACAGTCAACCAACGAGATGGACAATAGGTAACGAGACTGCTAAAGCTCCCTACTCTCGCCAGAGAATAGGGGTTACGCAAGTTGTAATCGAAGAATGTGTCCATGGTGAGCCATCGGTAGTTTCCACTATTGCGACGAGTGACGAGGCTGTTTCGGACTCCTGTTCGGAAAACATTCCAGGAATCGATGGCGTCGACAGCCTGAAAATCTGGGAAACTGATGGGGATCCGCTGAGTCGTTTGTTGAACGGTATCGAACTGGTAGAATAAACCGGGCTTGCTTCTGAGATTTTGGACTACCGAATAGCTTACATAGGGTTGCACGACATGCATTAAATCGTCCAAGCCAAGAAGTTGAGACTGTAACCGGTACACACGGGAGATCTTAAAAGACGATTCAAGGCCGCAGTTGGCTCCAGGATGAAAGGCAACCCCATTTCTTGAGCGCATCGGGTTGCAGAGATTGTTTTCTTTTTCGTGAAGGGCACTGTACCAAGTAGCAACATTGTGCCTCTGGGCGTTTGGAGCAATGGACCCTCTCCTAAAAATTCCTCTTCTGTTAGTGAAGACTTTGCATGTCCCTTGATCAGCTGTACCCATGCCAGCCATGCCAGTTAACTCCTTAAAGGAGCCGCTCAGCCGTTTGTACAGTGTGGCATGAACCCCGGCGTATGGTACAATGGTGATCCATCCGAAGTGGGTTTTTGGCATTGAAATCTTGATAAAGCCTCCAAGGCGGCAAACTGGACGGTTTGCTAGTCTAGCAGCAAAGTGCAGGTTTCTCTTTTTATTAGCCCAGAAACCCAAAAGCTGCTTACCGCTTGCTCCAGACCATGACTCTCCTACAAGGGGTCGTCTTAGCTGACCCAGGGTCCATGTACCCTCTAGATACAAGGGACCCCCAAGAATGGGATGTTGTTTAACATCCAAAGCCAATTCTGGAAGACGCTCAACTGTATTTTGAAAATCATTGATTTGGAAGCAATTAAGGAGGTTTATGGTGTAATTTTGGCCACGCTTGGTTAGAGAGATATGGTTGCCTAGTTTGGGATTTTGCGATTCGGCGGGATAAAAATCTCGCATTATATTACAATCACTTAGTGCGTTCAGGTCGCAGATGGCGTAAGTGTTCCCCGAAAAAAAAATGTTTTGGCTATAGGAAAGCCGATAACGATGCCTGTAGTCGGTATTACCCAAAGCCGGAATTCCATTTCTAGCAAGGGGTTTATTGCTGGAGGTCCAGTAGGCAGTGCAATTCCCGTGGCTGCCCTCATTCTTGGTAGCCCGTACGACGGCGTCAAAGCCAAAAGCCATGCCGTGGTGTGCGCGACGATCTATGTGTATCCTGCCAAGTCGGCTACCGTCTAACCCCTCGTAGGCAAAGGAATAAGTAGCTAGCACAAAAACCCCCCACTCACTATTATATCCGGGGATAACCTTTAATCCAGTGTCATTTGGACCAATGGAAAAGTAAGGAATCCAGAAAATTGGCATCCTTCCCACATAGAAAGTTGGAAAAAGACACACCATCCTGGCATTTTTATTTTTGTAAATATACACGGCTTTTGCCCTAATATGATAGCCTGGCTCTGATTGGTCGTCCGTGGTAAGAACGACCTGCTGAGCGCGAAGCGCACGGGGCAGTATGCAGGCACTGCGGGCACGTAAGAGTATCGGATAGTGTACCATGGAACACTCTAAGGTGTGCGCATGCTCGCTTTGCATATTATAGAGTACGTGCTGTCCAATGGCTGAGATGTCCGGTGAATGGATGCGAACATTGCCCAGAAGGAGGATGTCCTTAGTTCTTGGCCTATACTCGGCGTGGTCACAGTAGACGTAGATGCCTTTGTGATGGACCTGTACGTGGCCTTCGGCTGTGAAAATACCTTCTTCAAAACTGGCAGCCTTCTCAGCTGTAATTTCTACTGAAGATGATGAGGCTCCCAGATTATCCAGTCGGAAAAAGTAGGTAGGGAGGAGAAGGAGGATAGCAAGGGTGACAATCGTCACGGTTTCTGTATGCTTCTTCATCTAGCTTAATCTAGATTAAAGAAGCTTGGAACCTCGACAGCATAGCACAGAACATAGAAAGCGCTGTTCCTCAAGGAGATAAGGGCTGCTGAAATCTTAATATCCAAATGGACATTTCAATTGCCTGAGTCACGAATAAAACTGCCTGGGTCACGGATTCTTGATGATATCTCGCTCACCTTAATACCGAAGATATCCAGCCAGATGCATTTCTGACTTCCCTACGGCAGCGGCAGTTAGTGCAGGAGGAACCTCCGGGGCATCGAGGTTTTTTCTGAGCTTGACATTAGATTGCCGTCATCTTCCCGAGAGGTTCGATTGGTTCTCTGCACAAGAATTATCCTCCACTCCTTAGGTTGCAGCAGTACCAGGCCCTTACGTTGAGCAAGCTCTCCCAGAATGGGAACATTGGCCAGATACGAGTGCTATCCGGGGTTGGACAATCCATGTAAGTATCTTCTGACAACATTCAACTGATCTCCCTCTTGGATTACTTAATAAGGGTGTCCCAAGTGCATTGGAATAGGAGGTACATTTCCATCGGTAGTAGCCTGCACCACAAGCCTTTCTTGAGAATTTAGAAACTTCCCCCACTGAAATGTGACACCATAGCAAATCCCAAAAACTTTTTTATACTAACGAGAGGATTTTTCGCAAAAAGGAGCTCGGATGCACCACGGGAATTGGCTAGAGCTTTGGGCCGAAGCCTCCTACCGACCAGTGCCCTCTCTGGACTGCCAAGCAGGTTGGCAAAAAAAGACCGGCCACCCGTATCCGGCCACCCACATCAATCCTGCCGTTGTATCCAGTAGGCAAATCTCGCAAGACTGTTGTTCTAAAAAGTTTCTTCAGGCTAGATATAGACCTCTCTACTAGAAGTGGCAGTATAAATTGCACAACGGCTTATAGTTGAATACTATTTTCTAAAGGGGGCAGGGGGGCTTGCATGCATCTCTAAGATCACCTTGCACCAACCCTGCACGGTAGAAAGGCGAAAATACCTGTCACAGGCCATCTTCCCCCTTTTTTTCAAGAGCTACCACGGATAGTGTGTGTAGCTACGGGCAGTCTGCTCAACACAAACGTCCTTCAATACAACCCGTCTGCTCCTAATCAGTAGTGAAGGTCCTTCAGTGAAAATCCTTGTAAAATAGCGTGGGATACGGAGGCGCTCGTAAGCAATAACCCGCTGACCAGAAGGTAACTTAACTTCGTTCTGTGTCAGAGAATTGTATGCGAATTATTCCCTTCCTACAATAGCCTTACACAACAGAAATTCCCCACCTATGGATGTTACTGACGCAAAACAACAGTGATAGTACCCAGAAATCTCCCTGGACGCGGCCTCTCTTTGTTTGCCCAACGGCAGCCGACGCGTGCACCCTAAATACCTCCTCAGCGGAGCAACAACCTTCTGGGAGGTCTCCTCGACTTATTTAAGTTCTAACTCTATGTAAGGGCATTGGCAGCGGGTTCCATTTGAGAGTTCCAGTCTATTTCAAGCCATTTACTAGAAGCGGTACCAATAGCGTCATGGTCAAGAATAGCACTTACTATAGAGGTGGCCAAGGTACAGAATATTAGATTCTTCTAAGAAAATTTCCTCTTGCGGTAGGAGGACTGTATGAACGGCTGATCCCTCAGCTTTTTAAGATCCCCCATCACTGACAGAGTTGTCTTTCCACAGCGGACTCCACTACTTTTGGCCTCCATGAAGAGCACCGATCTACCATTAATAGACACACAAAGTTCATTCGATCACCGCAAAATTGCTATTAAGCGAGTGGGCATCAAGAATCTTCGTTATCCTATTCAGATCCGGGACAAAAATCACCACGCTCTTCAAAGTACCATTGCTACAGTCCTTCTTGCAGTTGATCTACCTGCCCATCAGAAGGGCACCCATATGAGTCGCTTTGTTGAAGCCCTACGCTCACATAGCCCCATCCTCCATGTGGAGAACATCTACGACATCCCCATCCTCCTCAAGAGCAGGCTGCAGTCTTCTAGTGCCCACGTGGAACTTGAGTTCCCTTTTTTTCTGGAGAAAAAGGCACCGGTTACCCACTCTAGTGGGTTGCTCGACTATACGGTGCGGCTTAGTGCTACCTTATTTGGGGAGGAGCGTGATTTTATGCTAACTGTTATTGTTCCAATCACAACCCTCTGCCCCTGCTCAAAGGCAATCAGTGCTCAAGGGGCACACAGTCAGAGAGGACTGGTCACTTGCTCTGCAAGGTTTGAACCACCAATATGGATTGAAGACTTAATTCAGATGGTGGAGAAAAGCGCCAGTTGTGAGCTCTATAGTCTGTTAAAGAGGCCAGATGAAAAGGCTGTTACCGAATACGCCTATACACATCCAGTTTTTGTGGAGGATCTGGTCCGGAATATTGCTACACTGGCAGAGAGAAATTCAAAAATTATCTGGTATCGAATAGAAGCTGAGAACTTTGAATCCATTCATAACCACAATGCATACGCCCTTGTAGAAGGAGGCGTAGGTAAGCAGTACCCATAAGGATGATCAAATATGCCTTTACAAAAGGAAAGAAGGAGAGGGATGCTTAGCTCCCGCTGCTTGCGGATTTTTTTTCCCTAATATACTGGATGACATCACCGACGGTTTGCAGTCTCTCCGCATCTTCATCGGGGACATCGACGGAGAATTCCTCCTCAAAAGCCATCACAAGTTCTACAGTATCGAGGGAGTCCGCTCCTAGGTCCTCAATAAAGGAAGCGGATGGGGTTATCTGCTCTAGGTTAACCCCAAGTTGTTCGACAATAATATCTTTTACTTTCTCTTCAATGGATCTATCGGTCATAGGGCGCGTATAGTTAGATTAAAATGAGCGACGTGCGGAGATGTCTGACTAACATTTTTCTTCAGAAATGGCTCTATTCTGCCTTACCGAGGGCGAAGCTACTATTTTTCAGGGCCATGGGGCAAATCTCCCTCCATCTTGGATCCCCTTTGCAGAAGGCAGTCCCGCACAATTTGTTGCCTCGCATGAGGCTGGTATCTGTTTACCGACTCCTGCGAGATTGAAGTGTAGGAGCAATACTTAGTATCCTGGAAGAGCTTCATTCTTTCGGGAGTTTGTTTGATAGGGCGACCACAGAGAGCATCCCAGAATGGTCCACGGCCCCCAGCGCATTAGCTATGCTGCCCTCCTAGGAGCTAAAAGTCCATTTCGATTGTTCGATATTTTGTTGCCCGTGTAGAAGAACATCTTCTTTCCGCGGTAAGCAGCAAAAGGTTGGTATGGAGCTCCTATTAGCTCTCATCCCAAGGAGAGAAGTATCCATTAATCTTCCAGAACTAGCAGACGGAAAGGAATTCCGCCACAATGTCACTGTACAAAAAGAACTGCTGATAATGGTAGTGGTCGAGGTAGTGGTTGAGACTCTTCTATTCCTCTTTTTAGCGGAAGTAGGGGAGGTGTCGTGTACCTTTGTAGTAGTTTCTGGACAGCGCGCTATGCTAGCCTGCGCGCAGCCAAAATTCCTTAAAAGAAAGTGGTCTCTTTAAAACCGACACTCCTAGTTGTTGACGATGAAAAGAATGCTAGGGAAGGGCTACGGGCATCTCTAGATGATGCGTTTAAAATCTTTGTTGCTAGCGATACGGATGAGGCTCTCACTGTGTTGGGCGAAGGATCAATAGATGTGCTTATTACGGATTTAAGGTTGGGGGTAGAAGATGGCATGCATCTTATAGATGCCGCATTAAAGCTACGCCGCCCCCCACTGTGTATCATGGTAACTGCCTATGGCACAGTGGATGTGGCTGTGGAGGCCATAAAGCGCGGTGCTTATGACTTTGTCACCAAACCTTTAAACCTAAAAAAGCTGGAGTTGCTCATCGAGCGTGGCTTGCGAGAGAGAGTTAAGAAAGGAGATCAAGGTTTAAAGCAGCGGATGGGGTATAAATCTGGGTCGGAAGGCATCATCGGAACCTCCCCAGTCATTGCTGAAACTATGCAGACTATTAGGCAGGTTGCCTCCTCGAGGGCTACAGTTCTCATCTTAGGGGAAAGCGGGACTGGCAAGGAGCTAGCAGCCAGGGCTATTCACCACCTGAGTCCTCGCTCTGCTGCATCATGTGTGGCTGTACACTGCGCTGCCCTTTCTCCCCAACTACTAGAGAGTGAGCTTTTTGGTCACGAGAAAGGAGCATTTACTGGAGCTATGGAGAGGCGCATTGGACGTTTTGAGCAAGCAAGTGGTGGGACATTGTTCCTAGATGAAATTGGTGAAATCGATCTCAGCACGCAGGTAAAAATTCTGCGTGTCCTGGGAGAACACACCTTTGAACGCGTGGGCAGCAATCACACTCTTAAAACCAACGTGCGACTTATTGCTGCCACGAACAAAAATCTCCAAAAACTTGTAAGTGAGGGAAAATTTCGGGATGATCTCTTCTTCCGTTTGAATGTTGTGCAAATCACCATGCCAGCCTTGAGAAGACGTCGGGAAGACATTCCTGCACTGGCTCAGGCCTTTCTTGAGGAGTCCTGCCGGGAAAATGGAAAACCCCTCAAGGCAATAGGTACCGAGGCCATGGCCTGCCTATTGGAATATCATTGGCCTGGTAACGTGAGAGAGCTTCGTACAGTTATTGAACATGGTGTGGTAATGAGTAAGAGCCCACTTATTCTCCCGAGAGATCTCCCCGTTTCGGTACACTCTAGACTGTCCTCCACGCTGTCCGCTTGTTTGCCTGATTCCCACTTGCCACTCCCATTGGAATCTCCCACTCTTAGAGAAACTCAGCATAATCTCATTCTCCGGACTCTAGAAATATGTAAGGGGAACCGTAGCGAAGCTGCCCGGAAGCTGGGCATTAGCCGCCGCACCTTATACCGGCGTTTACGCCAATTGGGAATGCAAAGAGACTAGAAACCCGCCCTCGTTTTTATTTTTCACCCTTCTTATCCTCTACGTTCTTGCAATACCTTCTGCAATATCCTCGCATGGGAGATGCTCGGGCTCCACTTACTGGCCCGGTTTCAATGGGTTGGCTTTTTTCTGACAGATTGAGGAAGGGGTATCCATGTTTTCTATGGGGAAATACGGTAGCCGGAGGGCAATTTTCGGCGACTGAAGCTGTCGTTAAGGTAACGCTATTGGAAAAATTGAGGATGAAAAATCGATGACGGTCCCCAACCATACACGGGTGAAGGAAGGGATACTTCCCCACATCAACAGTCCGCAAGACGTCAAAGAACTTTCGGAAAAACAACTTCTGACTTTAGCTGAAGAAATTCGTCATGAGCTTATCCGGATACTTTCTCGGACAGGCGGACATCTTGGCCCAAATCTCGGTATAGTAGAGCTCACTATTGCGCTACATCGGGTCTTCAACACACCGAGAGACAAGTTGGTTTTTGATGTTAGCCACCAGGGGTATGTCCATAAAATGTTCACTGGAAGGCGGGAACGCCTCGCCACTCTTCGTCAATTTCAAGGACTCAATGGGTTCCTGCTTCGTACTGAAAGCGAACATGACGCCTATGGAGCCGGCCACGCCGGCACAGCACTCTCTGCGGGATTAGGCATGGCTGCTGCCCGGGATGTAAGTGGGCGAGGAGAGCACATTGTTGTTGTAGCTGGAGACGCCGCGTTCACCTGCGGTACTAGCTTCGAAGCCCTAAACAACGTAGGGGCGACCACCTCACGCTTTATCATTATTCTCAATGATAATGAATGGTCAATTGCCAGAAATGTAGGTGCAGTCGCTAGGTATCTCAACCGCATCGTTACCAACTCTGCCTATACCCACCTTCAAGAAAAAACTGGCCGATTCATGGAGTGGCTTGCTGGGAAGCCAGCCCGTAGACTGGTTCATAGGGCTGAGGTTGGGTTGAAGAGTTTTCTATCTCCCAGCGTGCTCTTCGAAGATTTGGGCATCCGTTACTTTGGGCCACTAGATGGACATGATATTTCTCTTCTCATCAAAACATTTGAATTTCTCAGATCACAAAATGAACCTGTTATCCTCCATGTTCTTACTAAGAAGGGTAAGGGCTATGGGCCTGCTCTAGAAAAACCGGATAAATTCCATGGACTGGGAAGCTTTCATCTAGATACAGGAGAAACACCCCCTTCCCCTACCCCAACCTACTCAGAGCTCCTGGGAGAGATCTTGGCAAATTTTGCCGAGCAAAACGATAAGATCGTGGCTATTACTGCTGCAATGCCTACTGGCAGCGGGCTCAATCGCTTTGCTTGCCGGCACCCCACGCGCTTTTTTGACGTGGGTATCGCTGAAGAGCATGCTGCACTGTTTGCTTGTGGACTTGCCACCCAGGGCATGAAGCCGTTCCTTGCTGTTTATTCTACTTTCATGCAGCGGGCTTTCGACATGATTGTCCATGATATAGCGCTGCAAAATCTTAATGTTTGCTTATGTATGGATCGTGCTGGACTTTCCGGTGAGGATGGGCCGACACACCACGGTCTTTTCGATATCGGCTACATTCGGCACATTCCAGGCATGGTCCATATGCAGCCCAAAGATGAAGTTGAATTTCGGGATATGCTATGGACCATGGCTCACTATCAGAGTGGCCCAATTGCCATCCGTTATCCCCGTGGCGTCGGTACTGGGGCACGCTTGGAAGGTATCCCCCGACTTTTGGAAATCGGTAAAGCGGAGGTTCTTCGTCACGGAACACAAGTTGCTCTGTTTGGACTCGGCAATATGTGTGAATTGGCCTTGGAAACTGCCGAACTGCTCGACAAAGAAGGAATCAGTGCAGCTGTGATCAATGCGCGCTGGATTAAGCCGTTGGATGATCTTGCGATCAAGTTCTTTGCCCGCTGTTGCTCTGTCATTTGCACTCTGGAAGACCACGTTCTTCACAACGGATTTGGTAGTGCTGTGCTCGAGCATCTTAGTGATGCTCGCATTACAACTTCTGTGGTGCGTATTGGATGGCCAGACAACTTCATCGAACATGGAGCCATTTCTATTTTACGACAGAAGTATGGAATTACCGCTACAGTCGCAGCTAACCGAATTTTAACAACTCTCTCCTCCCATTCTCATTAACCTGTCACTTCTACCTTAGAAGGTTGAGGAAGGTTTTTTTACATACTATGCCCGGTGCTCCTCGTATGGAGAAGATAGTTAGCCTCTGCAGGCGCAGAGGGTTTATCTTTCCATCCTCTGAAATCTATGGAGGTCTCAATGGCTTCTGGGATTATGGCCCATTGGGAGTCGAATTAAAACGTAATCTTAAGAACTTCTGGTGGCAGCGCGTTGTCCATGAGCAGGAAGACGTCGTAGGATTGGATGGTTCTGTCATTATGAACCCTGCTGTCTGGAAAGCTAGCGGCCACGAAAAATCTTTCATCGAACCCCTGGTGGACTGCCGTTCTTGCAAGATCCGATACCGTGTGGAGCAGCTACCGAAAGGGAATGGTACTGTTCCTTGTTGCCCACGTTGTGGAAGTTGCGATCTAACTGCGCCTCGTTCCTTTCACCTCATGTTCAAAAGCTTTGCAGGCCCTATAGAAAGCGAAGAGAACCTCATCTACCTACGGCCAGAAACTGCACAGGCCATTTTCGTTCAGTTCAAAAATATCCTAGATGCCTCTCGCCAGAAAATTCCCTTTGGAATTGCCCAGGTTGGAAAAGCATTTCGCAATGAAATTAATCCCCGCAACTTCATCTTTCGTTCTCGTGAATTCGAGCAAATGGAATTGGAGTACTTTTGCAAAGAGAAAGACAGTCTTTTTTTTCTAGAAAAGTGGCTGCGGGAAAGGCTTCGCTTCTATGCTGATATCGGTATCCCCAGCACAAAGATTCATGTTCGCGAAATTCCAGAAGAAGAACGTGCTTTCTACTCTAGAAAAACTTACGATCTCGAGTACAGGTTCCCTTTTGGGACCCAAGAACTGGAGGGCATTGCTTATCGTGCCAACCATGACCTTATTCAACACGCTCGCGCCAGCGGTAAATCTCTGGGGTGTTTTGAAGAAACAACTAGGCAACACTTCATCCCTCACGTGGTGGAACCTAGTGCTGGTGTGGACCGTACAGTTCTTGCACTCCTTTGTGAAGCATTTGACGAAGAAACGACAACTAACAGCCTTGGAAAACCTGAAGTCCGCACCGTTCTCCATTTGCATCCACGGATGGCCCCCGTTAAGTGTGGGATCTTTCCCCTTCTCAGAAATCAACCTGCATTAGTAGCAAAGGCTAGAGAAATTGCTTGCTCTCTTCGCGGCCGCCTAAATATTGCCTATGATGAGGCTGGTGCTATCGGTCGTCGCTACAGGCGGCAGGATGAGATAGGCACACCCTATGGTGTCACCATTGACTTTGATACCGTCAGCGAGAGAAACCCTGCCCTACGCAACACAGTTACCCTGCGTCATCGCGACTCCATGCAACAGGAACGCATTTCCATTCCCGAACTGAAGGCTTTCCTTCTCCGAGGGATAGGGGAATAAGGAGAAGTCGACATTCCGCTATCGCCTATAGAGTACCAATTCGCCAATCGTCTCACCCGCTAAGAAGGGGGCAGTTAGAATAATAAGTTGGGTTGGCCACGTTTCATTTTATTCCAAGCTGCATTAAGAAAGACTATCCGTCGGTCTATACGGAAGTCAGACACCGTCTAGAAGAGGAAATCTGCGTTCCATCTACCCTAGAAGGTGCAGGTAATCCAAAAAGGCCTGAGAGAAGAACAACTCACAGGATATGAGGGGCACAATAGGAGCCGGCCGGCTCTAAGAGCCTTGCATATCACTTGATGGGATGGTTTCTGCTAACAGCCTGGGGCACAATAGCGCGGCGTCCTTCTGTAGCCACGTCCATGATGCGTAGAGAGCATAAAGTTTTTTCCAAAAAACCTACCTTCCAGCTTAGCCTCATGCATTGCTTGAGTAAGAGTTGGCAACATAAGCGACGTGCTTTGGGGGCAGCCAAATACCTCTTTGGGACCGTGCAAATCACTTGGCATTGCTGCGGTGCAATTCCTCCCATGTTTCTGGGCATAGGTTTTGGGCACCTACTATTCCTCTGAGGAGGTAGTGCGGGAGGACTTTTCGCTCCGTCGGCTCCAAAAGCCTCCAAAGTTGTCCAGCCTGGAAAAGAAAACTCTGGAAATTGACTGCATGCGGGCTGCCTCGCGCTTTTTTTGGGGATACGTTGTGGAGATAAGGAATGGTTCTCGAGAAAAGAGATGAAGCTACTCTTAACTGGGTTCTTGTCCTAGGTTTTCAGCAGAAATTCAATGGACTTTTCAATGAGCTAGGATTTCACCGGTTCCCACTGCAGCCTGGAAAGAGGCAATTCCCTACAGATCCTCTTCTCTTTTCAAAGAATCTCGAACGACTCTCATCAATAGATCTATCTAGTTTTTTTGGCAGCCTAGACTAAGATCTGCCATGTCGGGCTCCTCTTGCAAGGAGTAGGACAAGGGATGGGTTTGTCCCTTGTATTGACTCTTCCTATCTCTTACCTTATAAGAGGTGGGGTGAGGAATTACTTGTCTCCAGTTAGCTTGACTGGTTCTGTCCTAATAGCCGCCCCGGCTTTGAAGGACCCTTGTTTTCGCAAAACGATTCTCTTCCTTCCCTACTATAATCCGGAAGAGGGAGCGCTGGGTTTCGTCCTGAACCGTCCCTTGCATAAAACCATCGGTGAGGTGTATCCTACGCCTTCTACTTTTGCTCCAGTTCCTCTTTTCTACGGGGGTCCCGTTGCCCCTGGGGAAGTCAGTATTGCGAGTCTACGATGGGTCGAGTGTCCACGGGGGGTGAAGTTTCAGTCCTTTACAAACCTTTCAGAGTCCTTAGACATAGCACCGGAATGGACTCGTGGGTTACGTGCCTTTGCTGGCTATTCTGGATGGAATCGTGGCCAGTTAGAAGAAGAGATTGCTGCAAATGTGTGGTTTCTCATCCAGCCCAATCGTGACCTAATTAATATGCCCCACCCTACTTCTGCCTGGAAAGAAACCATCTGCCAGATGAATCCTATCTTCAAACTCCTTACCGAAGTGCCAGATGACCCTTCTCTGAATTAGTTTAACGGCCTTCCCCTCCCAGAGGGGAGGTTCCGCTGGTTTCTCTCGCAAGACGGATTTAGAGCCGCAAGGGATCTACTTTGAATAGGAACGGTACAAAAATAAAAGGCCAGCGGTGCCTGCCATGCGTGTTTCCTTAGATGCTTTCTAATTCTGAGCAAGCGCTAGTGTGGAATGTGTTTGCTTGCTCTTCCACCATTAGCTTTTTCTGAACTTAACCCAGGTGCGTACAAAGAGCGTAAGGAAGAAAGAAAAAAGAAAAGAACGCGAGCGCGTGAGAGTAGTTTATTCGCCTGAATTCCTATGGACATAGTTTTTAGCGGTGCCATATGGAGTGTTTGTTATCTGTTAGTAGTTATTAGCCTTTCCGTATATGGAATGCACAGGCTCGTTATTTGCTATCTTTTCCTCCGCTACAAAAACCAAGAGGTTCAACCGTCAAGACAGTGGGAACACCTTCCCATAGTGACAGTTCAGCTGCCCATCTTTAATGAGTATTATGTAGGAGAGAGGCTCCTGGATGCCGTCAGCAAAATTGACTATCCCAGGGAAAAGCTCCAGATTCAGATACTGGATGATTCTAGCGATGACACTCGTGTTGTTCTAGAACGCGAATCTAGCGCGCTTCGCGAAGCCGGGTTTGATATAGCGTACCTTTATCGCAGGGACCGTGTTGGGTTCAAAGCTGGTGCACTTGCTGCTGGTCTAGAAACAGCAAAGGGGGAGTTCGTCCTTATTCTCGATGCAGATTTTATTCCACCGCCTCACGTCCTTCTTAAGACCATTCACCACTTCACAAACCCTAAAATCGGTATGGTACAGATGCGGTGGGGACATCTTAATCGATGTTATTCCTTTCTGACTCGTATCCAGGCCATCCTTCTGGATGGGCATTTTCTTCTAGAGCAAACCGCTCGCTGTAAAAGTGGTAGGTTCTTCAACTTCAACGGTACGGCTGGAATCTGGAGAAAATCTTGTATAGTAACCTCTGGGGGATGGCACTATGACACTCTCACGGAGGACTTGGATCTCAGTTACCGTGCACAAATGAGTGGATGGAAATTCTTATTTCTTCCTGATATCGTAGTCCCTGCCGAGTTGCCGGTTGATATGAGTGGGTTTAAATCCCAGCAACATCGATGGACCAAGGGATCCATTCAAACTTGTAAAAAACTTCTCCCGCAACTTTGGAAGTCTAATATTCCTCTGCTTACCAAATTGGAAGGTACTGTCCACTTGGTCTCAAACTTCAGCTATCTTTTGCTTCTCCTTCTCTGTTTACTGGTCTTTCCTAATTCCTTCGCCACAGCACACAGTGTTCCTTACATACTCCTAGTGGACATACCGATTTTCGTTACTACTTCAATCTCCATCCCCTTTTTTTATATCATGGTTCAGCGATATGTTAATCCACATGGATGGTTGCGAGAGCTTTGGTTGCTTCCCATGCTGCCTGCACTGGCAGCTGGTATGTCAATCAATAATGCTCGCGGGGTTGTCGAGGCAATCTTCAATCACCAGTCTGAGTTCAAGCGCACCCCAAAGTATGGAATCAGGAATGAGTTCAATTCGAGACGTCTGAGAGTGCGCCCTCGCTATTGGCCGTTGTGTTCATCCCTACCTTTCGCTGAACTTCTCTTTACCATCTACTTTGGCTTTTGCGTAGGAACAGCTACTTTAAATAGACAATGGTTTTCCATACCGTTTCTGTTGGTATTTCTTGTCGGATTTGGCTATGTGGCGTTTCTATCCATCACATTCTGGTTACAGCGTTGGTCGACTCTTGCTAATTCTCGGGACCGTTAGAGGGAGATAACGGCTTGAGAAGCTGTTAAGTTTGCCGATTACGGTGACGAATTAGAGCCATTTGGGCTCCGCCGGCCAAGATATAATAAACCGCTTGGAGGCCCGCGAGAGCCGCCGCATTAGCAATGTGCCTTTGCTCCTCGGGAGCAACTAGAGGTGGCCCCTCTTTCCCCCTTATCTTCTTTTTATCCCTTCCAAAGGCGGGCCGAATCCTTACCCCAAAGGGGCCCTAGTTTCTTTTGCCAGCCACAGGTTGTATTCCTCCGCGCTTTTTGGAGAAGTGTTGTAGGGAGCGAGCTCTAGGCTGGGACAAAAACGGCCTACTGGGACCTCCTTTGTTCCCCTCCTCTAAAAAAAGGGACTCATTGCTAGGAATTCAGGCCGCTAGAACTTCATCAACTCCGCATCTTTGGTTTCCACCTGCTTGTCCACCTGTCCAATAAAACAATTGGTCAGCCTCTGGATGTTCTCTCTGGCAGAACGGAGCTCATCCTCTGTCAGAATGCCCGTTTTCTCCAACTTTTTGGCAGCCTCCAAGGCATCCCGACGAGACGCCCGTATACGCACACGAGATTCCTCAGCAATCTGCTTGACCATACGTACTAGTTCCCTACGGCGCTGTTCGGAGAGTTCTGGGATGAAGACGCGAATCAACTTCCCATCCACTACAGGTGGAAGACCGAGGCGAGATTCGTGAATAGCACGTTCTATACTGCGTATAGCAGACACGTCAAAAGGCTGAAGGAGAAGTGAGCGAGGTTCTGGAACAGTGATGAGCGCGAGTTGCCTAAGTTTACACGTTGTACCATAGATCTCCACGTCTAAGTTTTCCACCAACGCAGGAGAGGCCATTCCCGTACGAACAGTCCTAAGTTCCTGTACCATACGGCTAACAGCTTTTTCCATGTGCTCCTCGACCTCAAAGAGTATCTGTTCCAAGTTCATGGCGGTGGTTCGTAATCATAAGATTCGGAAACCAGCGTGCCAATTCGCTTCCCCATGACTGCTTTATAGATGTTCTGAGTTTCAAACATGTCGAAGACGATGATAGGGATATGGTTATCCATGCAAAGGCTAAAAGCAGTGGAGTCCATTACAGCCAGCCTCCGTGAGAGTGCGTCCCGATAGGTGACGTGCGCAAAGCGCACCGCGTGGGGATAAACTAAGGGATCGGCCTCGTAAATCCCATCTACTTTCGTAGCTTTCAGGACAACCTGTGCGCCAATTTCATTGGCACGCAGTGCTGCAGTAGTGTCTGTCGAAAAATAGGGATTACCTGTGCCTGCTGCAAAAATCACAATGCGCCCACGCTCTAAGTGGCGCACAGCACGACGTAATATGAAAGGCTCAGCAATGTTGTGTATTTCAATGGCTGTTTGAAGGCGCACGGTACAGCCAATCTCTTCTAGCGTACTCATCAAGGCCATGCCGTTGATAACAGTGGCAAGCATGCCCATATAATCAGCTGTCACACGGTCCATGCCCCGATGGCTTCCGGCAAGGCCACGCCAAATATTGCCTCCCCCCACCACAACGGCTACTTCCACACCCAGACGTTGGACCTCTTTAATCTGGCTGGCAATACCAGCCACGATTTGTGGGGAAATGCTGTCATTGCTTCCAGCTATACGGAGAGCCTCTCCACTCAACTTAAGAATGATCCTGCGGTATCTTGGTAAGGTCGTGCTCTGCCCATTAGCCAATCCCATAAGGTAGCACCAATGGCCACTGCAAGGCCACTGCAAAGGCGTTATTTCTCTCCTGCATACCAGGTCTCATGTCATGTTATTTATCCAAGTATGTCCCCTACCTGGACCCGATATCCCATAGCAAACTCAGTGGCGAGCATGGAACACTTTCCCTCCGGAAGAACTCTCTGAAGCAGCAGGCTACTTCCGAAACATTGGACCGTGATTCCCTCCTTATTAACGGAAAGCACTTCTCCTGGTATTCTTTCTATATCCTCTCTTTCCTCTCTCGGCTCAGCTTCTAAGATGCGTAGACGCTTGCTATCTTTCCCATTTTTCCTCCATAAGCAAAACGCCCCTGGCCAAGGGTCCATCGCTCTGACTCGACGGTCCAGTAAATCTGCCTTTTCCGTCCAAAAAAGGCGGGCGTCTTGCTTGGTTAGCCTGTGGGAATAAGTCGCTAATGTAGAGTCCTGGGGGAGACGAGTAGCTGCCCCGCTTTCCAGCAGATGAAGCGCCCTCACTAAAGTGTGCGGAGCCATTTTGGAAAGGCGTTCCTGCAGATGCCCATTTGTTTCTCTGTAGGTAATCGTGAGGGCCTCCTTGAGGAGGATGTCACCACTGTCCAGTTCGCTAGACATGTAGATTATGGTGACTCCAGTTTCCGTATCCCCACAAAGCAAAGTTGCATGAATAGGTGTAGCGCCACGATGCCTTGGCAAAAGGGATGGATGTATGTTCAAGCAAGCCACCTTGGGCAGTTGTAAAATCTCTCTCGGGAGGATCTGTCCATATGCCATTGTAACTATCAAGTCGGGCTCAAGCGCCGAAATAGCTTGCAAATCTACTTGCAGTTTTTCTGGCTGCAGCACTGGAATGCCCCTTTCCAAAGCAAGAATTTTTGGAGCCGGAGGGCGCAGTGTGAGAGACCTATCTGCAGGACGATCTGGTTGGGTGATCACGGCTTGCACCCGATATTTTCTAGAGTTTAGAAGCGTAGCCAATGTAGGAACCCCAATTTCCCCAGTCCCTACGTAAATGATCTTATAGCGGTTGTTCTTCTTTTTCCCTCTACTCTCCTGGGGAACACGACGCATCTGGTTCACAAATGATACACGAAGCAATCCTTCGGAGCACCCGTATTGGAGATTGAGTAGCATCAATACTCACAATGATTTCTGGAGGATAACATTCCAAAAGGGGCTTGGACTGCTGTTCGTAGATTTCTAAGCGACGGCGAATTATTTCTTCATTGGCATCGTCCAATCGGTTATCTTTGACGGCTCGTTTCTTCAGGCGTTTAACTAATTCCTCCTGCACGGGACAGATTAGATGAAACACGCGTCTAACATCGATAACCTGTCGCATCAGCTCCGCCTGCCTTGGGGTGCGAGGGATACCGTCTAGCACTAAAAAGTCAATGTCAGGCTTAAACTCGTGAGACTTGACACTCTGTCGGATGCGTACCCTCCATAGTTCAACGGTTATCTCATCAGGAACTAGCTTTCCTCTGCTGGAATATTCCAGAAACTGCGCACCCAATCGGGTACGCGTATCAACAGCACGAAAGATATCACCACACGAATAGTAAAATAGTCTAGGAACTTTCCCAAGAATTCTTCCCTGAGTCCCCTTACCGCTTCCGGGTGCTCCAAAAATGAGGAACGTACGATAACGTCTTAACATGCCACTAGGCTTTTTCTCGTCTTATCTCTCTTGGTCCAGTGGTACCCTACCACTAGCATGGCAGGGGGTGCTTTCTACACTTAGTCGGATAAGCAAGACGGAAAACGGAAACCTTTGCAACAGAATTTGTGGAGCTCCCCCACTTCCTGGGGCGAACGCCAGAGACATTTACCAAATCACCAAAACAGTCAACCCCATTCCAACTGAGCACGCTTTTCCCACCCGCGCCGCGAAGCCCGACCTTATCCCCCATGCTAGGATAGTGTTTCTGCTATCTCTCGGGCAAAGTAAGTCAGAATTAGATCTGCTCCGGCCCGACGAATTGCAAGGAGAGCCTCATCCCTTGTCTGCTCATAGTCAAGCCAACCAAGTTGCGCTGCAGCATGGATCTGTGCATATTCCCCAGAGGTTTGAAAGGCGGCCAAAGGCAGAAGAGTTTGCTCACGCACAACATGGATTACATCCAAATAGGGCCCCGCTGGCTTTACCATAAGCATATCTGCACCCTCTCGAACGTCCAGTAGAGCCTCACGGACAGCTTCTCTCACATTGGCTGGATCCATCTGGTAGCTTTTCTTATCCAACAATGAAGGGTTGCCACTACTCCCCACGGCAGCCCGAAAGGGACCATAGTAGGCACTAGCGTACTTGACAGCATAGCTGAGGATGGAGACCTCTGCAAACCCTGCACTATCTAATGCCTTCCGAATTGCCCCTACCCGCCCGTCCATCATATCAGATGGCGCTACTATATCTACCCCAATTCCAGCCTCTGCTACCGCAAGTTTACAAAGAGCTTCTACGCTCGCGTCATTGTCTACATGCCCCTTTAAGTTTACTATCCCATCGTGTCCGTGGTCCGTATAGGGATCCAAAGCTACGTCAGCAATTACCATTAGTCCTGGATAGGACTGCTTTACAGCTCGCACGGCAGTAAAAAGGATGTTGTTGGAATCCAGGCTATGCGAGCCACGAGCATCCTTGCACTCCCATGCAACGGAAGGGAAAATAGCCACTGCAGGACATCCTAATTGTACTAGAGTCCCGCACTCTCGCACTAAACCTTGCACGCTTAGCTTTTTTATTCCCGGCATCGAGCTGACTTCCAAGCACTCTCCACCCCCCCATACAAAAAGCGGCTGAATCAGATTGGCTTTCCACAGCCTCGTCTCACGAACTAGCGAGCGGATCGCTGGACTTTTTCGATTCCGGCGCGGACGGTCATGCACGATAGTTCAATTGTAGCTTAGCTTAAGCTAAAGGCGTGGCCTACATCGGAACAACCACGCATTTGTAAAGGGTTCTCGAAGTGCTCAGCACTTTCTGTTCTCCAATAATCAGCCGCTACCCTCACCATTGCACCATACCCTCTCTCTTAAGCTAAGAGGCAAGATCCAGAGTGGTCTCTCAATTCCTTCAGCCAGCTCTAGGTCATTAATAATGGAAGAAATACGCGTCGTCTCTTCCCCTTCCATGACCAAAGTATCTACTAATCGAAAAGCCAGTTCGTTTTTCTGTGGTGGCACCATTACTGATGCCCAGCGAGCAATTCGAATCATCCCGGCGCGAGTATCCGGAATGGGTGTGGGTGACAATGCCCAGGCAGCCCGTCTTGATAAATGACCCCCTGCTTCTTCGAGCGAAGAGGCATCTAAAAGAGCTCTCATGTTGGACTCCCTCTCAACCCCCTTGCATGTGATAAAGTGGACATCTCCCTAAGGAATGTCCCGCGTTCACTGGAGGGTGCATAGTACATGCACACTAAATGCATGGGTATGGAGTCCACTGCCCTACAATTAACGCCGGTAGGAAACCATCTGGCAGTGTAAAGGAGAACACCGTTCCCTTGTTTCACTCTTGCATAAGGGCGTACAACCGTGTGTCCTAGGGCTGTATTAGCCTGTACCTCTCGCTCCCCTACCATTCGAAAGACGTCTTCGGGAAGGATATTTGGAGCTGCTTCTATCAGCTTAGAAAGGAATGCTAGGGAGGCAACTTTATCTGAAGCCAGTTCGACCAGACGACTCTCCCTCGGAATAATTAGCAAACTCTTCATAGATACAAAAAGTAGAGTGGACGGTCGACTATCCTCCATATAAGAGCGCAAAAAACATCGCTCTAAAGATTGGCCAGAGTGTCTGCAAAACCAAGTTTTGGCTAACGTGCGAGCACAACATATACAGCTATGAGGCCAATAATCTAGAGCCAGAATGCTGGTAAAAGGGGAAACAGGGCCAAAAAAACCTGCCGGTGGAATAAGGAAGCCATATACCGATCACCATTACCATGAACGTTGTTAACGCAAGAAAAATGCTTGGCTTGGCTCTGTAAAAAATGGAATCTGGTTAAGTAGTCCGAGTCACATGTGTAACGAGCGTCTGTGTGAAGAGCGATTCTACAAACCATGCCGAGTGAAAGGGGCGGCCAAGATACATCGGCGCTAAGAATCTACAGGTACCCTAACAGGATTTTCAGGGGTCCTGTATGATTACCCCTCCGAATGAGGGGGAAATTGTGCTAGGATCCTAGCGCGCCTCGTTTTTTCAGAAAATCGCTGTCGGAGAGACTAGCCAGTTCAGGCCCTGTTGTCATCTGCCCAATTTTTTGAAGCCCTACATCCAGACCCCTACGACTTGCTGGCTTATTCTCCACAGTGAGAACTTTTATAAGCAATTCCTCGCTCTAGCAGAGCCCGAATAGCTGAGCTACTGGTTTCCATAGGGGATCAAAGAACGCGATGTAACCAAGAAAGATCAACTTTCTTCCATCCCCTTTTGAAAAGGCGGTTTTGGACTTACTAAACTCGCGATACGCTACAGTTGTTACACGGTAACCCCCGTATCCACGGCGACACTCCCCATAAATCCTCCTGTACCGGAGGAATCAGAATGAGAGGAGACATCCCCGTCCACTTTCCACTTGATTGGCAAGCATAAAGCAGGCACTTCCTTCACGGCCCCCCCTTACAGATAAGAACGTGCTCTCCTCACCGCAGCTGGTGATGACTGACGTTAGCCTGCGATGAGAGCCGAAGGGGAACTTCGTCTACCTTAGAGTAACTGTGATCTGAGTCTAGCTTAGTGTTAGTGTAAGCAAGCATGGCCCTGTCCAATAAGGTCGCTCATTCTGTCTAGCAGTAGCTTCTTCATCCAAGCATTCCGCAGAACATCCTCACTCTTTCTTCCTGTTAGATCAACGTATTCCTCTAACACTCGCATGTTCCTGAGTGAAAGTACCCATCTTGTTTATGCACGAGACTGCCATAGCTCGAAGGTTCCGGATAGCACCCAAATGACACACGATAATCTTCTCCTGGAAATTGACAAAGCCCCCGGAGAGGCAAAACGGTGAGGATTACTGGAAGGCATCTTTGGAGTTAGGCAAACAGCAACGGAAAGCCCCTCCAAAAAGCAGAGCCTCATCCTAATTGTGCTGCCTTAACCCCAATCAGAAAAATAGCTGCTACCATGACCCACCATAACACGCACCATCAGATGACCCCATGACACACGCGCCATCAACATGGAAAAGTTGTGGAAAGACCCTTTTCGAAAAAGCAACCTCTTTGCGCTGCGCTGCGCATTCCGGGAATGTTTCCAGAGAGAGTATTTCTTCCAATTGCATACACGATAGCCGTTTTCCGATCCGATAACTAGTTGCCGACCATAAAACAAGTATCGGGTGGTTCTGGGCGTGTCTGAATGTTTAGGGATCCCGATTCAGCAGATTTGCGGTAGGGACTTTCCTATGAGTGCCGATTGACTAACAAAGAAATCCCTGGCTGTGAGAATTTGTACATCAGAAAGCATAATGTTCCGCCAGCAGCTAAGACTACTGTGTCCCGAACTATCCCATTAATCCCAATGTCCTTCCCCTATCCATTCTGAACGACGACTGCAGTTGCGCGCACCTTCCTCTAAGGGGAAAAGACAGCGTTTGTACTGCGTTGCTCTTGTACGTGGGAAAGTCCCATCGAGGAGAAACCTCCATGAAAAAGCTGCGATAGCACTCATCCATTTTTGATCAGGATGGTATTACTCCCGAGTGAGTAGCCAAAGAATGGGACCGTTGAGTGTGCTTCCTTTCTTTCCGTTCTTGTAGAAACGGCGTGCCAGCACCTGTCTTGCCAGAGCTAGCTGGCAATTGTTGTAGGCGGCGGAAACAGAACTAAACTCCACACAGTTTTAGAAATAATAAGCAACATAGTTCAGGGACACACCCTCGCCGAATTTTAAGGACAGTTGATAGAAGAGTCGACGGAATACAAATGGATTTCCGTCATCCAAGCGATTTTGCAAGCATTATATGCGTCCCCCTTAAAGGCTACGTGCGAGAGGCCCCGACCGACACGGTGGGCAGTACCTGAGGAGAGATATCTACGTTTGGGTGAGAGTAATGAGTACGTTATTGCTCTCCATCAAGCTTACCGGCCCATGGGTACGTTGGTACAGCATTTGCCTCAGACACAAATTTTGGCGCGCGTGACACTGCTTGTGACAAGCAGTGTGGCATCCCAAACCCCCAGGCTATACTTGTCCTGCTCTACCTTAAAAGAAAGTGGCTAGCTCGTTTCGTTATCCTCCAGCATCCAAACTGTATGTCCTCCTACGAGAGTCCGGACGACCCTACCACAAAAGGTCATGTTATCAAATGGTGTATTATGAGACATGGAAAGCGACTCTTGCTTGTGGAATGTCCATTCCAAATTGGGATCAATCAAGGTAATGTCGGCGAAGGCTCCGGGAGAAAGTGTGCCACGATCCAAATGGAGCAGCCGTGCAGGGTAAAGAGTATAGAGTGCAATTAGGCGTTTAAGGGAGATGATTCTTTTCCTATGAACAAGGAGGTCGCAGAATGCGGAGAATTCTGTTTCTAAGCCGGTGATACCAAATGGCGCTTGGTCGAACTCTACTTCCTTTTCAAAGGAAGCATGGGGTGCGTGGTCGCTACAGAGAATATTCAGTGTGCCATCGGAAATACCTTCTAGGATAGCTGCGATGTCTTTTTCAGAACGAATCGGGGGATTCGTTTTAAAGCATGTATCAAATCCAGCAACCCGTTCATCAGTGAAGAAAATATGGTGTGGACAAACCTCACCAGAGATGGGGATCTTCCGCTTCTGGGCCTCCCTGATGCGCCTCACACTGCCAGCACTGCTGATGTGTTGGCAGTGTATGGGGTGTCGGCAAAGTTCAGAGAGAAGAATATCACGCTCTACGACAAGCTCCTCGCCGACGGATGGCCACCCTTGCATGCCAAGTCGTACACTCCATTCTCCCTCGTTTATTACCCCCCCTAAAACTAGACTGTTATCTTGACAGTGATCAAGTATCGGCAGCCCAAACATTCTGGCGTATTCGATCGCCCTCCGCATAAGACCGTGATTCTGCACACAAAAGCCGTCATCCGTAATTGCAACAATACCGGTTTCAGCCATGGAGCCAATTGGAGCCAATTCTTGGCCCATTAAGCCTTTAGTGATTGCCCCGGCACAGAAAACATTTACTGAAGCTGTTCGCCTGGCCCTTTCTTGAATCCAGCTGACTATACTTGGATTATCCACCGATGGAAAAGTATTCGGCATGCAAACCACGCTGGTGAAACCTCCTGCGGCTGCAGCGCGCGTCCCGGAAGCAATAGTCTCCTTATGAGATTGACCAGGTTCCCGTAGGTGAACATGGATATCAATAAGTCCAGGGGCAACTACAAGCCCGTTAGCATCAATCCGCTCTGCTTCATTAGGCTCGTGAGAAACGATACGTCCGTCCTTCACATAAACAGGACAGACCCTATCCACGCCATTGGCAGGGTCGATGACATGACCATTAAGGATCTTCAGACTTTTTTCCACGATACTCTGCCGATCCCCCACCGCAGGCGTAGAGAACAGCCGTTCGGACAGCCAGGCCATTAGCGACCTGCTCAAGGATAACACTTTTGGCACCATCTGCCACCTCACTGTCAACCTCTATCCCACGCTTGACCGGCCCGGGATGCATAACTAAACAACTGGATTTCAGGCGAGCTGCCCGCTGTTTTGTCAATCCAAAAAGAGAAATATATTCTTTTACGGATGGAAAATATTCCCTACACTGGCGCTCGTATTGAATGCGGAGTAGGTTGAGAACATCAGTGGTCTCTAAGATGTCTTCCATACGGTGGGTAATCCGGACGCCCATGGCTTCAAACTCTCGGGGAACCAACGTGCTGGGCCCCACCAGGGTAACTTTCGCTCCTAGTTTTACTAGGAGGTGGATGTTAGAGCGTGCCACACGGCTAAAAAGAATATCGCCTACGATAGCAACCCTTAGATCTTCTAATCTTCCATGTTTTTCCCAAATGGTAAATCCATCGAGAAGCCCCTGAGTTGGGTGTTCGTGTGCTCCATCTCCGGCATTAATAACGCTAGAACGTAAGTATTTAGCAAGAAGCTGCGCAGCTCCTGCAGAGCCGTGGCGCAGGACAATAATGTCGGCATGGAGTGCCTCCAAGCTAAGAGCAGTGTCCTTGAGGGTCTCGCCTTTTTGCAAGCTAGACATCGTAGCTGAGACGTTGATTACGTTTGCCCCAAGACGGAGCGCTGCAAGCTCGAATGATATGCGCGTGCGCGTACTCGGTTCTACAAAAAAATTGACTAAGGCTTTTCCTTGTAATGTAGGGACACTGTTTACTCTATCTCCTCTCAATCCCTTAAATGCTTTAGCCGCTTCCAAGAGAAACCAGAGTTCCTCAGCGGAGAGTCCACTGAGAGAAATTAGGTCCTTGTGTTTCCAGACGTTCATAGGCCGTTTATGGTTTTGCTCTGCGCACATAGAAGCTTGACTCTTGGTTCAACTTAATTTTTTTGGCACAAATGGACTTTCCCAAACAAACTTGCAGTGGTTAAAGCGTGGTTTTCCCGTATCAATTAGTCTTAGGCGTGTGCCCTAAGTACCTTCTACTGGATGTGCTTACAGGGGGGTAAGCCTATAGGCAGAAGGTAAAAGGCGCCTACTGTGCCACAAGAAGGGCACGCACGTCGAGACTGCTGTACAGGGGTCAGCGAGGTGAGCTGCAGGGACCGTGCGTACGTCTTCGCCGGGCCCTGGTCCTTACGAGGAAAGTGCAAAAAACATGGAGGCCCCTGTAACATGTAGTGCCATTCTCCAGAGCAGGGGAGCCGCTGGAACAATTAAAGTAAAAATTTCAAAAACGGGCTACCTCCCATTCCGGAAAGGCTGCCTTGTGCCACACAGACCATCGTCGCCTGGCTTGACAGTGTTTGCTGCCGAAATCCAGTATGCATGCTGGCCATCCCATGGAACTCCTGAGCTTCTCTCCCCATACTATTGTGAAAGATCCCCCCCCTCGGGGGGCACACGTCCCACTGGAACAGGGTTGCGGCAACACACCCTTTCTTCCACCCTTCAAGAGACATTCTCGTGCGACTTCATCCACAACAGAGCCTCTGGATAGGGAGCTACTTCACACCTCAATGGGGGGTTTCCGCCATTTGCTCCTACCTACTCTCTTGGCTGGTCGCATTTTTCCAAATGCTTTCTTTCCAAATGCTCTCTTATGTGAGAGGCAAGCGACAGAAAAGACTGAGCTACAATAGAGTGAGGCATCTCCTTTACAATAGGTCGGCCACTGTCTCCCGTGGCGCATACGTCTGAAAGAACCGGTATCTCTGCCAGGAGCGGAAGCCCTAGCCGGCGAGCCTCTCTGGCACCTCCTCCCTTACCAAAAATTTCATACTGCTTCCCATCTCCAGGACACAGAAAGTAACTCATATTTTCGACTATTCCTAGAATGGATACCTGAGTTTTTACAAACATGGCAGCCGCTTTACGCGCATCTAGTAGCGCAACCTCCTGCGGCGTAGTTACGACGATGGCACCGGAAAGGGAAACAGTTTGTACCACTGTCAGCTGAATATCGCCCGTACCTGGTGGGAGATCTAGGATGAGGTAATCCAGACTACCCCAGTGTGCTTGGCGGAGGAGCTGTTGCACATAACGGGTCACAATTGGACCGCGCAGAATAACGGGAGTGCGTTCATCCTCCAGGAGAAAACCCATGGACATTAATTTGACCCCATGGCGTTCGATGGGAAGGAGACGATCTTTATCGTCCATGCAGGGGCGCTCCTTACTCCCAAACATGAGGGGAATGCTCGGCCCGTAAACATCACAATCGCAGAGCCCCACTCTAGCACCGATATGTTGCAAGGCAACCGCTGTATTTGCAGCAACTGTACTCTTCCCAACCCCACCTTTTCCGCTAGCAATAGCAACCACGTACCGGACACCCTCAATAGCAGTAGGGCCGCTTGTTAAGCATGTACGACTTTGGTGCTTGACATTCACTCGCACACGACTAATCCCTGGGAGCGCCGCAATTGCGCGCTCGGATTCTGCCTGTATCTTTGCTGGGATGCGGGCATCCTCCGCGGTGACGTCTAGCTCGACGTGAACGTTGTCATCAGAGATTTCCACCGTCTTAAGCAGACCAAAGGAGACAATATCCCGGTTGAAACCAGGGTATTTTACATTCTGTAAGGCTTTGCGTACATCACCCTCGCTTAGCATACAATGTCATCCTTTTTCACTAAAATACCACATCCACAGCCGGAATTCTCTATCCACACTAAGGCCTGAAATGGTAAGCCCCTGAATGGTAAGCCCCTCGTATACGTATATGGGGCGGTACCATAACTGATATCTGACCACTCAAGATCAGGCAAAAAGAAGAGAAAGCAATCTGAATCTTCCTCTTCCCCCGCACTGGTGGAGCTGCCCGCTACGCTCGCTATCTACCCATCGCCGGCTAGGTCTCATCCACCCGACACTTTGCTATAGTGCCACTCGGCCATCGGACAACTTCCCACCTAACCTATCATAGGAAGTCTAGTTGCCCAATTGATTCTTACTTCTTTCTTGCTGGATTTGGATTGTAAGAACCAAAACAGTATGAGTCTAGGAGTTCTTACGGTTCCTTAAGGCCTCAATAACAACAAAGCTATTGAGCCAAGCAAATTAAGAGACATTGCAAGAAACGCAATCATCCCTTAGCCTACCCAGGCAAGCGTCTACGTTTGCTATGGTATACGAAGGTCAGCCACTACCATTTCATCTTTTTTCTGGGGCTCTGATTTTTGCCTTTTATGACCCCCTCCACCGGAGTAGGGTGACCAGGGTTCCTTCTTACGAAACAAAACAGTGTAGCCAGCCGCTGCATACGTACCTGCCAGCCCGCCCAAATCAGACTCAGACCCTTCAAAAACCCATACCGCGCCAATTAAATGAGCAAAACAGATCGTAATCTCCGCCCCTTTTCTTCCGTTGCCATGGATGGGGCCCATCGGGCTCCCAACCGATCAATGCTATACGCGGTAGGTTTCACAGAAGGGGATTTTACAAAACCCCAGGTAGGAATTGCTTCTACATGGAGTACGGTAGCTCCTTGCAATAGGCATATTGACCATCTGGCACAAGAAGCAGTTAGAGGTGTTGAAGCTGTGGGTGGAAAAGCCCTTATCTTCAATACCATCACTATCTCAGATGGCATTGCAATGGGGACCAAAGGTATGAAGTACTCCCTGGTTTCCAGGGAGGTCATTGCGGATTCTATCGAAACGGTAGTAGGTGGGGAAAATCTTGACGGCTTTGTTGCCATAGGCGGGTGCGACAAAAATATTCCAGCATGTGCAATGGCAATTGCCAGGATGGATCGGTCTGCTGTCTTCGTATACGGTGGGACTATCCTTCCAGGCTGTGTGAATGGGGAGAAGGTAGATATTGTTTCGGTCTTTGAGGCAGTCGGCAAGCATGCAGAGGGTAAGATAAGCGATGCTGAATTGCACACCATGGAATCCTGCGCTATCCCTGGCCCAGGTTCTTGTGGTGGGATGTATACTGCTAACACCATGGCGGCGGCAGTAGAGGCCCTTGGGCTCAGTTTACCAAATAGTTCGGCACAGGTGGCTGTGTCTGAACAGAAGAAGCTTGACTGCCGACAAGCCGGAGAAGCAGTTGTGGAGATGCTGAAGCGCGGCATTCGTCCTCACGATATCCTTTGCCGCGAAGCCATGGAGAATGCAATTACTGTCGTTATTGCGCTAGGTGGCTCCACCAATGCCGTCCTCCATCTGCTCGCTATTGCACATGCAGCGGGCATTCAGATGACTATAGGCGATTTCAATAGGATTGGTGAGCGAGTACCAGTGGTAGCTGACCTCAAGCCCAGCGGGCATCATTTCATGTCCGAGCTTGTAGAAATTGGTGGTATTACTCCTCTGATGCGGAAGCTTTTGCATGCAGGACTGTTGCATGGTGGCTGCCTAACGGTTACCGGGAGAACCCTCAAACAAAATCTTGTCTCATCTAAGGACTACCCTAAGGGTCAGAGAATCATCCGCTCACTTGAGGATCCGATCAAAAAGAACAGCCATTTGGTAATATTAAAGGGCAACCTGGCGCCAGCTGGAGCCGTAGCTAAGATTACTGGGAAGGAGGGCGAGTATTTTTCTGGGACAGCGCGAGTTTTTAATTCGGAGGAAGAAGCACTGCAAGCTATCCTAGATGGTAGGATCCGTAAAGGGCATGTAGTCGTCATTCGCTACGAGGGCCCCAAGGGGGGACCTGGGATGCGAGAAATGCTTGCCCCAACCAGTGCCGTGATGGGGCGCGGTTTAGGTAAGGGAGTTGCGTTGATTACCGATGGACGCTTCTCTGGTGGGACGCATGGATTTGTGGTAGGTCATATCACACCGGAAGCATTTGAGGGTGGTCCACTAGCCGTGGTTGAGGACGGTGATCAGATTGTTATCGATGCCGTCCTTCGGGTTATTTCTGTGGATATTCCTGAGAAGGGACTGGAGGATCGACTCCTACAGTGGAAAAGGCCCAACCCGCACTACCGTTGTGGTGTCTTAGCAAAATACGCTGCCCTGGTAAGCTCTGCTTCCTGTGGTGCGGTCACAGACTGCTTTCCTGGAAAGGAAAAGTGGTAGCTTTGGATTGATTTTTTCACGCAAGTCAACGAGCAGATTAACTTAAGTTTTTGTATTGCCAGTACTTTTAGCTGCCTTCTTAGCTCGAAGCACTCCTGGCAGGCTACGAGACGTGTTTTCATCCAAGACTACACGGCAAGGCTGCCAGCGACCCTAACGGGATTCGAACCCGTGTTACCGCCGTGAAAGGGCGATGTCCTAGGCCACTAGACGATAGGGTCCACCAACAACATAAAGGAAGCACACAGTGTATTAATTCGATAATGGTGGCAAGTAGAATCCAGGGAACTCCTCTCCTAGGTTTTGCAAGGACCTTTTAGACTTTAAACGTTTGCCATAGTGGGCTGCATGCGTTCCTGGATACGACGAATAGCAGTAGCATGCCCTGTAGATTCGTCCACGTCCACCAGAGCGCCGCAAATCTTCACTATGCCTTGTGCTACAGGAAATACTACCGGTAAGTTGTTCACAAAACGCCTTACAATCGGCGCTATTTCCCGACCTAAGATGGAGTGTTCCGCTCCGCACATTCCAGCGTCGCAGAGAAATGCAGTACCCTGGGGAAGTATCTGTTCATCGGCTGTCTGAACATGCGTATGGGTGCCTGCTACAGCGGATACAATCCCGTCTAGGTAATGTGCCAGGGCTGTTTTTTCACTAGTAGTTTCTCCATGGGCATCTACGAAAATAACAGGAGTTTCACTGCGTAGCCATTTGGCTTCCCTTAGGGCTATGCGAAAGGGATTTTCCAAAATCGGTTGCATGAAAGTACGGCACTGTATGTTAATGACAGCTACTTTCCCCTTGGTAGTATCTAATACGATGCTCCCTTGGCCAGGAGTACCCTGGGGGTAATTAAGAGGGCGAAGCACTCTCGGTTCCGTAGGGAGATACGAGGAAAGCTCTCTTTGATCCCACACATGGTCTCCGGTTGTAATGACGGCCACTCCAAGTCGTAGCAAAGCAACGGCAATCTTGGGTGTAATCCCGCGCCCTCCTGCAGAATTTTCCCCGTTGACGATGGTGAAATCTACTCTCTCACGCTCTTTAAATCCGGGAAGAAACTGTGCCACCGCATTTCTACCAGGCTCTCCGACAATATCTCCTAGAAAAAGGATTCTGATCATAGCCTGAAATTGTACACATATACTTATATGGAGGTAGTCTATTGGGTGCTTTTATTTCCTTAGCGCCGCTACCGAGTGAGCACTCTGGCAGTTTGCTTTGCCCAGTTTTGGGCAAGAGTGTTGTAGCCAAGTTGTTCGCACTTTCATGGCTTTATGACCTCGTATCCTAAGGGCATCGTGTCTCTTTTCTTTTTTTCTTTAAAGATCGATGGCCCTGGTGCTACATGAACCTTAGTGTACTTGCTGCGTCCCCTGATTGGTCACGGTCGAACAAATCCCAGTGCACTATAACCTACAACGATTCAGCAGCCAAACGGTATCTGCACTCCTGCGGTCACCGGGATAGGTAGAGTAGATCCACCGGTCGCACGCCTCATCGTGCAAAAAGCCGTTATCCGAACGGTTGCCGTCCTTTTATTCTCTATTTCGCATTGGACCAGAAGAGCGTCAGCAGTGTTCCAAACACTTGGAAGATTCGTTCTCAATTTTTCTGGCGTACTACTTTCCAAACCACTAGCCGGACTTCATATCCCTCTGAATCCAGGTCACTTAGGAAGTGATTAAACCAAGGTGGAAGAGCGTTACTCGTCGGTCAAAAGGAAAATTCTTCTCAAAGAGGGAGATATGAAAGTTTGAAGGGTAAGAAGAGACTGCAGCTGACTTCCAAAAACAATCTGCACTTTTGGTCAATAGAGCCCTTTATAGGATAGAGCTCGCAAAGGAGGAACAGCGGTTTGATATGCCCCTGCAGGGCTTTTAGTAGTATCTCCAGGAGATTCTAGCCAAAAACTATGGCGGAGCCCCCTAGAGAAAATGACAGAACTTCCCTCCTACACGTTTAGAGAGTAGCTAAGCGAATAAAACCCTCACGTTAGGTGTGTAACCTGCTCGCAAACCCGTCTCTTCAGTTGCCCGGTAGTCTTTGAAGCTATGTAATGAACAATCCGAAAGTAATTAATCTCTAATCGCGCGCGCAGGCTGGCCAGCCGCCCAGGCGTCCAATGTCTGCACAGCGTATCCAAGAGGTTAAGTATTTATCATAAGTGCGCCGAGGAAATTACAAGTGACCTCGTTCAATACTACTCACTCTAGTTCAACTTAATTTCTGCACAAGACATATAACTTAGCCGTTGGCTGTACTTCGTGGTGGATTCTAAACAAGATTAGAAGAGTGATATCGCCCTTGTTATTTAGCACGTGCTTTGTAACCTCTTTAATTTCCCAGCTGGTTCTACTTTCTACTTGTAAGTATGCTGGCCGCTGGAGTTAGCGCCAGAAGGTCTCTTTAAATTTAGCGGCGTATGAATGAGCTTCTCGATCTGTTCCACCGGGCTGGTGCCTTGCTACGAGGACACTTTGTTTTGCGGTCTGGGCTCCACAGCAGAGAATTTTTCCAATGTTCCCTCCTCCTACAGTATGCAAAGACCGCCGAATATATCTGCGGTTTGCTAGCAGAAAAGTTACTTCCTTTTGGCTGCAAGACCATTGTCTCTCCAGCTTTAGGAGGAATTCTAGTGGGACAAGAAATTGCGCGCCATCTCAACGGGCGCCATATGTTCGCCGAGAAAGGCCCGGATGGGGAGCTGGCCTTGCGACGGGGATTTACCATTTCTCCTGGAGAAAAGATCGCTATTGCAGAAGATGTCGTTACCCGAGGTGGAAGAGTGCGGCAGACTAGTGATATTATTCAATCCTTGGGGGGGGTCGTTGTGGCCATAGCTACCATTGTAGACCGAAGTGGAAGTACCACTCCAGACTTTGGATGCCCATTTATTCATCTAGTTCGGCTAGAGATAGAGACTTTTGAGGCCCATAACCTTCCTCTAGATCTGCAAGCCTTACCAGCTATCTACCCAGGGGGGACCTGGTGAGAACACCCCTTGAAACCTGTCGGGAAAACATCTTGCAGGGATTTATTCAAGGGGGAGAGATCCTAGATAGGGGATTTGGCTCCAACTATCTCAGGGGGGAAAACATCTCCAGACCCCCCAGACCCAGGAAGTCTTCTACTAGAAGAAGGGCAGTCTACAATTAACTTAAAGCTTGGATGGGTTATCAGTTGGAGGCCGCACATCCCCTTCATGAAGGGAATCATAAAGAAATAAGCCAGTTGCAATGCAGATGTAAGAATCCGCCATATTAAACGCTGGCCAGTGCCCAAAAAATGGGACCACAAGATCAAAGATATCCATCACACTTCCATACAAGAGACGGTCGGTTAGATTTCCAGAAATCCCAGCTAGATACAGGCCCACGCTCCATCTCCCGAAAGGGGTGCGGAATGCCCCTAGCGCGAGTAGGATTCCCATCGCTGCAAGCGCAACCAACGCCAGCACGGCGAGGAGACAGTTGCGGTCCTGGAATATCCCGAAAGCAGCCCCAGTGTTCTGAATATGGACTAGGTAGAAGACATTGTAAACAATAGGAACCGAAGAAAAGAGAGGAAGGTGCTGAAAAACCAAGAATTTTGTTGCTCGGTCAAGTAGATAAGAAGTCACAGCAAGGAGAATTATCATGACTCTTTTCCATCCGCTGGAGCACATCATAGCAACGTCCGCATAAGTCGTGGGTTGGCATTTCTCCAACCTCCCTACGATGCCGCCAGCAGCGTGCGCACTTTCGGTAGGAAGTCGGGACAATAGAAATGGAATCAACGGAATCCTGAAGGATTGCTAGATCGCTAAGAATTAATACTTCCTCTATCTCTTCAGGTCTCTCCTGAAAACAAGCGATGGTTTGTTGGTTAGTAGTTCGTATCAATACACGTGCCTGAAGCGGAGTGCCAATTACGTTCGATTTTCGAGCAGTTTCAATGGCAATACCAACTTTAGAACGCACCTCTAGAAGTTGTGAAAACTTGTGCATAATCTCCCTCTCTCCTACATTATGTGTCCCCCGTGGAAAGTGTTGGAGATGAACCGACTCACCAGGGTGCAAATGTCCCCAGGCCTCTTCAGTAGTGAAAACCAGGATAGGTGCCATAAGACGACACAGGGCGTCGAAAACATTATACATGACCCACTGCGCGGTGCGCCTACGCTCGGAGCAGAGCGCATCGCAGTACAGCCGATCCTTAGTAATATCTATATAGAGGCTGCTCAAATCGATTGTACAAAAGCGGTTGATAGCACTATAGACTCGGTAGAATTCTAGCCTAGAGTACGCCTCTAGGCAAAAATCTGACACCTGCCGCAGTCGTGCAAGCAGCCATTTGTCTATTAATGTCGAGAGAACTGGCTGATGCGTTACACTGCTAAACCCGTCGAGATTTCCCAGGAGAATGCGCAGTGTATTTCGGATGCGACGATAGGAGTCAGTCAAGCGTGCAAAAACCTCCCCTGAAAATGGAATGTCATCGGTGAAGCGGACACTGCTAATCCAAAGTCGAACGACATCTGCCCCAAATTTTTCTACAAAATGCTGAACCTTAGTGGGCATTTTGTAACTTTCTTGCCCTGACTTAGAAATCTTCTCCAAACCATCTCTGCTTACCACAAATCCATGCGTGAGCACGGCATTATATGGGGCAATGCGGTTAAGGGCAATTGAAGTCATGAGCGAAGACTGAAACCATCCGCGGTGTTGGTCTGTGGCTTCAAGGTAGAGGTCTGCAGGAAAAGTAAGACCGCTGGTGTGGCGTAACACGGCCTCGTGGCTCACACCGGATTCTATCCAGACATCCAGCGTATCATTTCGACGTGTGATTTGGCAGAGACCGAGGAGATCAGCCCATTCAGCATCACTTTTTCTAAACCAAGAATCGCTTCCCTCTCTGGAAAAAATCTCGGCAACCCGATTAATTAAGTCTGGATCCAAAATTGGGTCACCAGTAGTAGTGTAGAATACAGGTAGGGGGATACCCCACACGCGCTGGCGTGAGATACACCAATCCTGCCGAGATTCCATGGTACCACGAAGACGGTTCTTACCCCAATGCGGAAGCCAGTTGACCCGCTCGACCTCCTCTAATGCCCTGCGGCGTAAGTCCTCAATACGAATGAAGAACTGCTCAACAGCTCTAAAAATCAGCGGAGTTTTTGAACGCCAGCAATGCGGATAGCTATGAACATAATCTGAGCGTCCTACTAAGGCTCCTTTTCTTTTCAGTATGGAAATGATTTTTTCATCAGCATCCAGTACATATTCCCCAACCAGTGATGGAAGACCGCAGTCGGAGGTATATCTTCCATAATCATCCACTGGAGACAGTAGTCCAAGACCATGCTGTAGCCCGAGACTGTAGTCATCCTCACCATGACCAGGTGCAACGTGAACACACCCTACACCTGCCTTCAGGGTAACAAACTCCGCCGCGTAGACCACTGAGTTGCGATCTAAGAAAGGATGCTGTGCCCGTGTTCCGACTAGTTGGTTCCCAAGGTATTTCCGAATTCCCCTTTCTACTGCTACTCCGATATTTTCTTGGAAGTTGGCTACTAACTGGTAGGCTATGATCAGGAGCTCAGTTCCTGTACTTACAACCTCGTATTCGAATTCGTTATGCACCGCGATTGCTAAATTAGCGGGAAGCGTCCAAGGCGTTGTTGTCCAAACAACTAAGCTTATAGGCTGACTAGTGGGAAGCGCTTTGCGTAGAGCTTCTTCTGTGGAGATAGGAAATTTTACATAGATGGCAGGAGAGACCTTTTCTTTATATTCGACTTCTGCTTCTGCTAGTGCTGTCTGCGCACCGGTACTCCAAAGTACTGGCTTGCGGGTACGGTAAACTAGTCCTTCTTGCACGAAGCGGGCAAAGCAGCGTACCACATCGGCTTCATAGGATGGATCTAGCGTCAAGTAAGGATTTTTCCAGTCTCCTAGCACTCCTAAGCGCATGAATTGTTCTCTTTGAATTCGGATAAATCTTCGAGCGTGCTCTTCGGACTTTTTTCGTATTTCTACGGGGCTCAAATGTGAAAATTGGCGAGCTACTTTAAATTCAATCGGAAGGCCATGACAGTCCCATCCCGGTCGAAACGGAGCGCGGTATCCTGCCATGGATTTTGAACGAACAACAAAATCCTTAAGTATCTTGTTAAGGGCGGTCCCAACATGAACGTCTCCGTTGGCAAAAGGAGGTCCATCGTGAAGGAGAAAAAGCGGCTGATTCCTATGTACTTTCTGAAGCTGCTGGTAGAGATCTTGTTTTTGCCAATGCGCAAGGATCTTAGGTTCCTGTATGGGCAGATTGCCCCGCATCGGGAAATCCGTTTTTGGAAGGTTTAAGGACTGCCTATATGTATTTGTTGTATTTGTATTCATCCATTAGGAAGATTACCATTGCCACAAGCCCGCTGGATTGTGGTTCCTCTTTTGCTTGAATGCTTTTTACCCAACAATTCCACTCCCGCTAATTCTTCGATTTCATGTGAGGGAATAGGATAACGTCCCGAATGGACTCTGCCCCAGTTAGCAACATGACCAGCCGATCGACGCCAAGACCGAGTCCCCCGGCGGGAGGCATTCCGTATTCCAAGGCTGTCAAAAAGTCCAGATCCAACTTTTGTATCTCTCCGCCGGACTGGTGTTCCAACCGCCTACGTTGTATATCAGGATCGTTTAATTCAGAGTAGCCTGGGGAAATTTCATGACCGTTGATTACTAGCTCATAAGCATCTACTACGGAGAGATCTGTTTCATTCTGTTTTGCAAGGGGAACAAGCTCCTGGGGGCAATGAGTTACAAAAAGTGGATCAACAGTTTTTTCTTCAACAAATTTTTCGAACACACGCTGGGTTATTTCAAAATCCTCCTGAGAATTAGTAATCTCTAACCCCATTTGAGCACAGCAGACGCGCTTTTGAGCAAGGCTTAACTCGTACCAGCCGGGCTGTACGGAACGGATGAGATCAGAATACCGTGCCCGTTTCCATGGAGGAGTTAAGTCAATGGTGCGGATTACCTCACCTGTCGCATTTTTATGTTGGACGAGTAACCCGCCACAAACTCTTTTTGCTATGTGGCAGATCATTTCCTCCACAAGTACAGCCATTTGCTCGAAATCGGAATAGGCAATATAGGCTTCTAGCATGGTGAATTCAGGGCTGTGGTAACGAGAAACACCTTCGTTTCGAAAGTTGCGGTTTAGCTCGAATACCCTGGGAAATCCAGCAACAAGAAGCTGTTTTAAGTAGAGCTCTGGAGCAATGCGTAAAAACAGGTCCATGTCCAATGTACGGTGATGGGTTTTAAATGGCTCAGCTGCGGCACCACCAGCGATTACCTGCATCATAGGAGTCTCCACTTCTAAAAATCCATTCCTATCCAAATAGCTGCGAATCTCATGGATGATTCGAATTCGCTGTCGGAAAATCTCACAGGAAGCAGGATTGGAAATTAAATCTAAATAACGTTGCCGGTATTTTTTCTCAGTATGCCGGACGCCATGCCACTTGCTTGGTAATGATCGAATGGCCTTGGAGAGCACCCGCAGGGTCTTTACCCGAAGGGTGGGCTCTTTGGTCCTCGTAGTAAAGCACTCCCCCACTACTCCAAGAAAATCCCCGATGTCCAGCAGAAGCAATACTTCCAGGTCTTCCAGCTTAATTTCCTTGTTACAGACAAAAATTTGCATGCGTCCGGTGATATCTTCAAGGTCTAGGAACTGGCTGTTGCCCATGTCGCGATAGGCAGTTACTCGCCCAGCTACACAGAGGAGCTTACCCTCGGCAAATTGTGCTCGGACGGAGGCAATAGATCCATTGGTTGTAAAGCGCATACCGTATGGACGCATCCCAGATGCCCGCATGCTCTCCAGCTTGCGTCTCCGAACGGCAACCAACTCAGAAAGTAGAACTTCCTTCATCCTGGAAGGATGAAAACAGAAGAATGCTTACAGAACAAGAATTCTATGGAACAACACGGTAGACATGTACAAGGTAAAGGATGAGAATTTGCTTCTCACTAGAGATGCGGAATTGCCACTTGCTAGTGATAGTCAGCATATTTTCCTTAACTATTGGGGCGGAAATCCGCAAAATCGTACGATGAATTGTGCCACCTTGCTTCTCGAATATAGGAAGAGGTAGAGCGCAGAGGCCGAAGGCACTTCTGCAGAGCAGGCTATCTAAGATAAGAGGAACGCCAACCGCCTTTCACACACCTATTACAAAGAACATCGGCTATGCTGCCATCCCGGGTGTTTTTACGCTGTTCCTGCTTATCCTGGGAATAGAGGTCCTACTCTTTTCTTCTTATTGCTTTTCTGTTCCATCTGAGCAGAGCAGTGAATATGTTCTCGTAACTGGGGGCCCATCTTTGCTGGAGTGGGAGAGATGCAGGGCTTGTCCGCACGACAAATATTGGGGGAACTTCGTGCGCGCCAGCCGTGTTCGCATTCAGCAGTTGCGCGATCAGTACGGTCCCGACTTTCCAATTACTTGGGTCGTCTACCGGCGAGGATACGAGCGCCGGCAACGGCGTCAGGAGAGGAATATAATCTGCGGTATTAGGTCCATTCAAAGGAAATACAACGTCGAGTTGGTTTGGTTTTACTCAGGACAGCAGATCATCGACTACCTAAATGGAAATGGAGTTTCTACTACTTCAGGGTCTGCTACCCAGTCTAAAAACAGGAACCTTGTTAAGGTCAACGGCTTTGAGTATTTCGGCCATGCTAACCGTGCCTGCTTCATGTTTGATTATAGCAATGAAATCGACGGAACGTCTAAGGCTTATCTGCACGAAGATCAGCTGGCTAAAATTCGGAGGGGAGTTTTTACCCGTAGGGCCTTCATCAAAAGTTGGGGTTGTTACACGGGCAGGAGCATGAGCCGAAAGTGGCGAATCGCTACCCGGCGCGAAATGATCGGGGCGGTTGGTCCGACCGATTATACCAGCGGATATGCTGAGGGAGGAGCGCTTCCTTCAACAAGGAAGCCATGGACCAGATAACAAATAAATAAATACGCATAAAAAAATACGCGCGCAATACGCCCCTCTACGTTGTGGCTACCCACACAGCCTCACCCTACATTCCTCGCCCCGGTTGCAGCGCATACGGGGATCGAACCCGTGCCCCAGCCTTGAGAGGGCTGTGACCTAACCACTAGTCGAATGCGCCATGCAATCGAAAAATCGGAACGAACGGCGGCCTATTTTATTCTGGAATTGAGGAACATGAGCTCCTTACACCCTAGCAAGGGTAAAAGCGCTGACTCTATCTGCAAATGTGAGAAAGCAAAGATAATTGAGCGCACAACACTGCGTGAGAGATGTCGGCGAGTGCAACCGGCTTTGTTCCTATGGCTAAGCCATTTCTAATGTACACTTGGTTGTAGTATGAGATTATATACTCACGTCAGAGAAAAAAAGACCCCCCACTGTAGCACAGCACTGAGATTCTTTTGGAGCAAGGCTGTTTTCATGTTAGGCTGCAGCTTTATTTATTTCTTACGAGAACTCGCGCTACTTGCTATAGAACCCAGCACCGTTCACGAGCTTTATTGCTGCTGTACATAGTTAACCTTCCATAACTGACTGAACAGGCTCCCGCTGTAGTAACAACGATAGTACACAACGACATGCCTGTTTTCCCTTATAAAGGGAGTAAAGCATAATCGCTTCCAAGCAATACAGGGATAGTTACCAGATGCAGTTGACTAATCTAACTCGTAACCTGGAGATTGGGGCTAACTCTTACCTTCTGAGAGCAGGAGAAAACAACATCCTGCTAGATGCCGGCTTTCACCCTAGAATGGAGGGATTGGCAGCACTTCCGAATTTTTCTCTTCTCGAAGGTAAGAATGTAGACGCCGTGGTGCTCACACACGCCCATCATGACCACATAGGTGCTCTCCCCGCATTAACCAAATGCTTTCGCGACGTACCCATCTACATGACACCTGCTACAGCATGTATAGCGGGCATTGTGTTGCACGACTCCGTCAATGTTATGATGCGACGGAAGGAGGCAGCCAATCTTCCAGAGTACCCCCTCTTCACTCATCGAGGAGTAGACCGATGTTCGGAGTTATGGCAGCCGTATTCCATAGGTCATACTTTTTATCCTTGCAGTTTTTTTGGGAGGGAAATGCGGGATGTGCGCTTATGCTTTTTCGACGCTGGGCATGTCTTAGGGTCGGCAGGTATTCTCATTGAGAGTGAGGGGCGTACCTTCTTCTATACAGGGGATGTTAATTTCAGTGACCAGTCCATCCTCCGTGGAGCTGACTTTCCAAAAGGAGGAATAGACATCCTTATGATGGAGACCACCAGGGGAGATTCACCCGCGGCAAAAAACTTCACGCGAGATGCCGAAGAATTGCGGCTGGCACAAGCAATTAAGGAAATATTTGAGCGGGGCGGGGCAGTTACTATTCCAGTCTTTTCCTTGGGAAAAACACAAGAGCTGCTGGCGATGTTTTGGAAAATGCGCATCCGCGGACTGCTGCCAGCAGCACCTGTCTACCTAGGTAGACTTGGCGCTAAACTCACGCTGGTGTACGATACCTTCGCCTCAAACACTCGCCGCCATTCTCCGGCACTGCAGCTTCTGCAAGAAATGACTCCACAGATAGTCAGTGGAGCAGAAATCGGATCCTGCTGCCCAAAGCAGCAGTCCATTTTTGCGCTTTCAAGCGGCATGATGTCAGAAAACACGCTCTCCAATATTTTTGCACGTCGTATTCTTGAATCTTCCCGACAAGGTCTTTTCTTTGTCGGTTACGTGGACGCCGACTCACCTGCAGGAAAGATACGAAGAACCGTGATTGACCAAGAGGTCGTCCTGGAGGTGGGACTTCCAGCGCTAAAAAGGAAGTGCCAGTGCAAGGAGTTTAATTTCAGCGCCCATTCCTCTCGCGAAGCGCTTTTGGCATACGCACTACGTATCCGGCCTAAGACTATTGTGCTAGCACATGGAGACTTTTTAGCTTTGGAATGGTTCCGTGGATCTCTTACTCAGGCGCTTCCGGAAACAAAGATTATCCTCCCCCAACCTGGTCAAGCAGTGGACTTATAGTAATTCTTCAGAGGAGTTCCCCCTCTCTGAGGGGTAGCCATCCCGGGTCATGCTTCATAGCAAATCGAGCATGAGTTCTAGCTGGCATGCCATGGAATGCAGTGCCAGGGTGTGCTTATTTTCTTCTATGCCTAGGAGGCTGTTTTTTGCCCGTTTCAGAAAACGGATCCCTGTTCGCGATGCTGCCCGTACGGCACCTGTTTTTAACACCATACTGATGAGAGTGCTTGTCTCCAAAACGCCTCTTTTCCTAGAGAGAAGTGATAGACGGACATTAGCTTCATCGTTACCGTCGAGCTTTTTGGAATGAAGCATTAGAAGTATTGGCAGCGTAAACTTCCCCTTCTCAAGATCCGTCCCCAGCGTCTTTCCCTCCTGGGTCTCGCTGCCAACTAGATCCAGACAATCATCATAGATCTGGTAGGCAATTCCTAATTGCTGGCCGAACCGGCGCAGGGTGTCGACTGTGCTTGCACTGGCTCCACTAACTAAGGAGCCAAGCTCGCAAGACAGGGCCAAAAGCGCCGCCGTCTTCATCTCGATAATACGCTGATAATCAGCTATACTCAGCTGAAGATCAAACCGGCGCTGAGTCTGAAGGATTTCACCACTACAGACTTCAGTGGCTGCATCCGCAACTTTGCGGCTAATTTCCCGGTTAGCAAAACTAGCAGAAAGCCTCAGAGCATGGGAAAACAAACAATCCCCTAGAAGGACACTCAGGGTGTTTCCCCACTTTGCATTAGCTGTGGCCTTAGAGTGGCGCAAGTCCGTCCCATCTATGATGTCGTCATGCACCAGCGTGGCAGTGTGTATGAGCTCAAGGACAACGGCGAGGTCTATATGCTCCGAAGTAATTTTACCGGTAGCCCCACCTGCAAGCAGGGTGAGAATAGGACGTAGACGCTTCCCACCCTTGCTCGTTACATGGGCGATATAGCTCCTTACCATAGGATTGAAGAGACAGGATTGCTGGAGAATTTGTTCCTCAACAGAATGCAAGTGGGCACAAACTAATTCTATTACCTGTTTACATGCAAAGGACACCGTATTTGGAAGAGTAACCAACCTCTTCATTTGAGAACTTTCTAGGTGGGTCATTCTCCTTAAAAGTAAGTATTGAGGTGTGAGAGCTGTGGGCCTCTCCTCCCGCTAAAAAGCAAACTAAGGAGAAACATGTGCTGTTTCGCTGTTTCTTTATTTTTAGCTAACTTATCTGCAGAGAGAGCGTGTGGATGTGTAGTAGCAGTCTTCAAGAAATTCGTTACGAGGCAAACTGGGCGGAGGATACACATCCCTTTTCTTGTATTTCTTGTCATTAATGAACTAGGTTGCGGAGGGTGGTGGGGGAAAGGCGGTAGGGGGGCGCAAGGGGCGCAACACCCCGGTACTTGCCTGCTTGCCTGGACGGCCATAGCTCCGCACAAAAACGAACCTTTAGGTGCCTCCCTTTCTTTGGCTTTCCTCAGCCTCTTAGTTCCTCACGGAGGAGCTCTGTACCGGCCGAGAGAACAGAGAGGCCCCGAGGATCGGGAAGGTCACTTACTCCTTGGGGACATTTAGTAGCCTATTAGGGTTTGTGTACAGATTTTTTCTTCCATTGTCAGTCCCGCCACTTAAGCAACTGCAAACTGGCAACTGCAAATTGCAATAGCCTGCGGGGTCTCTTGGCTTCCGAAGCTTATCCCTTTCCATAGACTAACGAGACATTTTAAGTAAAAAGGGACTCCTGCCAGTAGGACAGCTCCCACTGGCTCCACTGGCATTATTTCTCAGTGCTCTTTTTTCGTCGCCATGACTACCCTTCCCAAGATTTACTACCCCTCCACATCTGTTTTGATGAATATCCTTTGCACAGGAATTAACCACAGGATCGCTCCTATCTCCATGCGAGAGCGATTTGCCCTGCCTCCACATGAGATGGAAATATTACTTCATCAAATCCACCAAATTGAAGGGCTCCATGAAGCCGTAATCCTTTCCACCTGTAACCGAGTAGAGTTCTATGTAGCCACGATTTGTCCGAGGCTCAGCGGGGAAAGGATTCAGGATATTCTGAGCGATCGAGTGGGTTACGAGGCTCCCTTCTATCACCATGCGATACCTTTTAGCGTACGACATTTATTCCGAGTAGCCAGTGGCTTGGACTCCATGATCTTGGGAGAGACGGAGGTACTTGGACAGGTGAAACGTGCCTATGATAAAGCTCTGAGAGGAGGATCTACCTCCAGGCATCTAAATAAGCTCTTCCAATACGCCTTTCGGGTAGCAAAAACGGTGAGGTCAGAGACAAGAATTACCCGGGGTCCGACCTCTATAGGAGCGGCGGTAGTAGAGCTTGCTGAGAAGATTTTTGATGATCTCGAGAAGTGCCGCATTATGATCCTTGGTGCCGGAGAAACAAGTAAACGTACAGCGCGCAGCCTAATTTCTAGAGGCGTACGGAGTACCTTTGTTTCTAATCGTACTTACGAGCGAGCAGCACACCTCGCAGCTGAGGTTGGAGGGGAGGCTCTACACTTTGCTCAGTGGCAAGATGCTTTTCCCGATGTAGACATCCTTATCAGTTCTACCAGTGCACCCTATCCAATTCTTACAAGCGAACGGCTTTCTCTCCTCATGAGAAAGAGGAGACAACGACCAGTTTTCATTATTGATTTGGCTGTACCTCGCGATATTGAAGCCTCTGCCAGCAACCTAGACAGTGTTTTCCTTTACGATATCGACTCCCTGCAGGATATTGCTCAACAGTCTATCAACATTCGTCATTGCGAACTTGATTGTTGTGAGGCTCTTATCGAAGAACATGTGCGTGGATTTGTTGCTCGTCTACATCAGTCCACTTGGAAAGACTCCCATAAGCTGTTGTCCGTATGAAGACTCTTAAGATTGGCACGCGAGGGAGCAACCTTGCGCTTGCACAAAGTTTCCTCCTCCAGACTGCGCTTTCTCGAGCGTATCCTGAGCTTTCTATGGATACGGTCATTATTCGCACACAGGCTGACATGAGAGTGGATGCTCCACTGGGAGTGGCTTCTCCACTTGACAAGGGAGCCTTTACCAAGGAGCTGGAGATTGCCCTCTTACAAAGGACAATCCATGTAGCGGTACACAGCCTCAAGGATTTGCCTGTGGAGGAGGACGCTTCCGGGCTAGTTGTTGGCGCTGTCCTTCCAAGAGCTTCGTGTGAGGATTCTCTCGTTTCTAAACGGGAGGGTGGACTTGAGGCACTACCTAGGGGAGCCCATGTAGCCACAGGCAGTCAACGGAGGCAATCTCAGATTCTCAGACAACGCCCAGATCTTGTCGTCGAGGGCATACGTGGCAACGTGGAGACGCGCCTTGCTAAGCTAGCGGGGACCAGCAGACTTCACGCTATTATAGTTGCTAGGGCTGCACTAGAAAGGTTATATGCCCTAACGCCTGGGGGTCTCTGTGAAAGATTTGGCCTGTATGCACAGGCTCTGAAAGATTTTTTGCCTGCCCCTGGTCAGGGAGCAATCGCCATTCAAGCGCTAGAAAAGGATACGAAAACCCGCCAACTACTCATGCCACTCCATGACCCTATCACCGGAGAATGTGTATATGCGGAGCGCCTTCTCTTAAAGAAGTTGGGTGGGGGGTGCCATTCGGCTCTAGGTGCGCTGGCTCAACCGCTCCCAGGGGCTATTTACCTCCAGGCTGCTTGGTTCCAAGGCACTCTCTTCCGTTTTGCTCAGGCAACAGCCTCCAATGCTGAAGAAGTAGCAACGCAAGTTTTTTCCACTTTTTCATCGAGATAGATGGGATATTCTGATTGAGGAACTGGTATGGAAAACGAAAGAGGATTTTGTTACCTCGTTGGAGCCGGTCCAGGAAATCCTGGCCTTCTTACTCTGCTTGGAAAAGAATGCCTCTCTAAAGCACAGGTTGTGGTCTATGATCACTTGTGTTCAGCAGAATTGCTTCATTTTGTGCCCAAGTCAGCAGAACGTATCTATGCCGGTAAGGAGGTAGGGCGGAGGGCCTTTTCTCAGAAAGCGATTAACCGGTTACTTGTAGAAAAAGCTAAAAGTGGATTGTGCGTGGTTCGATTAAAAGGAGGAGATCCTTTTCTTTTTGGACGCGGCGGTGAGGAAGCGGAGGCTCTCGCTGAGGCTGGTATTGCCTTCGGTATTGTTCCGGGCGTCTCCTCTGCCATTGCTGGGCCAGCCTACGCTGGTATACCAGTTACTCACCGCAGTTACAGCGCCTGTCTAACGATCTTCACTGGATATGAAGACCGCAATAAGCTTTCATCCAAACTGGATTATGCGGCGCTTACCCATGTAGGTGGTACTAAGGTTATGCTTATGGGAATGGCGCGCCTAGAGACAATTATTGAGGAGCTCCTTATCCACGGCATGCATAGAAGTACACCTGTAGCATTGATCCGTTGGGCAACTACGGGCTACCAGAAAACTCTGTGCGGGTCACTAGAGGAGATTTCACAGAAGGCCCGAGAATCCGGATTTACTGCACCTGCCGTTGCTGTCTTTGGTGACGTAGTACGGTTGCGGAAGAAATTGAACTGGTTTGAATCTCGTCCACTCTTTGGTAAACGCGTGGCCGTCACTCGTAGTACTTTGCAAGCTGGTACTCTTCTGAGAGCTCTCCGCGATTTAGGAGCGGATGCTTTTGAATTGCCCACCATTCGTATCGAGCCTCCGCAGGACGAAGGAGCGTTTTTTCAACTCGTCACAGATGCTCATAAATATGATTGGTTAGTGTTCACAAGTCCGAACGGGGTGGACGCCTTTTTCCAAGCGTTTTTCGGAATTTACGAAGATGTTCGAGAAATTGGTGGGACACGCATTGCAGCTATCGGCCCAGCAACCGCGGATCGAATCCGCTCTTACCATTTGCAGATAGATCTCATGCCTACCCAGTATATAGCAGAAGCTGTTGTAAGGGCCTTCCTGGAAAAGACAAGCATGGAGAATTTACGCATTCTCCTGGCCCGATCGGGAAACGCTCGTCCCTTTTTAAGAAGGGAGCTCTCTCGATTGGGTGCTATTGTAGATGAAGCAATTGCCTACCGTACAGTGCCGGAAAATAATGAATATGTTGGTATACGACGCTTTCTAGAGGAAGGAGCAGATATTGTTACATTCACTAGTTCTTCCACCGTGGAAAACTTCTTCACACTTCGACTTTCACCACCTGAAAATTTCCAGACGGCTAGCATCGGTCCCATTACCTCACATACTTTGACTCGACTTGGGTTTTCAGTTGATATTGAAGCGGCCCAGCATACCATTCCAGGCTTGGTGAAGGCCATTTGTAGGCACTACGCTACCGATCCGTGAGGTATCGCCATATCACGTGCCACAAACTGGCGGTTTCGTTATTCATGTGTCTGTCTTATTGCCCTAGGAGGGGGACGGCTTGCTCTGCTCCCTATAAAAAAGCGCAGGCAAAAGGAAGCGAAAACTCTTCTCGGCTACTTCGCCGATTAAAAGGGACCGATAAGAGGCAGTGTTCTTTCCTGTCCCGGCCTTTTCTGCTCTGCCGCTTGCTTTAATTTTTTTCTCTTGCTTCTAAAGAAAGGCCAGATTCGGGCACTTCCTCCCATCTCCATTTGGATTGTCAAGCCGGGATCCCTGGGAGATATTGTCCATGCTTTGCCTTGTGCATCCGCTATTCGTGCACAATGGCCGCACGCACAGATCTCCTGGGTGATCGATCCCCGTTGGGCAACCCTTTTGGATGGCAATACTTCCGTAAGCCATCAAATTCTATTCCCTAGGACACGCTTGCGAGGCTGGAGGAGTGCGCTGCATGCTATGGAATGGGCGGCTGGTCTTCTACGGCGTAAGCCTCCGGAGATTTGTTTGGACCTCCAAGGCTTGTTGCGTAGTGCCATCATTGCAAGGTGTAGTCGAGCCAAGCATATTTTTGGACTGCCAGGTTCTCGCGAGGCAGCACGCCTTTTTTATCATCATACCAAGTTTTCCGATGCAAAGACCCTCCATGCTGTAGACCGCTATTTGAGTGTCCTCTCCGCTCTTGGCTTACCTAATCCAATCTGCCCGGAATTTCCACTCCCCTCTGGTTATCCTCCGACAGGCTTACCTACTGCTTCCAATTGGATCCTTCTCCATCCCTTTGCTCGTGGAGAGGGAAAGTCCCTTAGCGAATCAGCTATTCTCCAATTCTGTGAACACTTTGATTCTCTTCCTGTTCTTATTGCTGGTATTGGAGAACTCTCTCCCCGCTTGCCATCACACTGTATCTCACTTCTTAATAAGACTTCCCTTTTAGAAATGATTTGGCTATGCTCACACGCCGAGTTTGTGGTGTCAGTAGACAGTGGGCCTGCTCATGTGGTAGCGGCAGCTAGGGGAGATCGGCTGCTCTCTTTACACATCAGGAGTGATCCGCGAATGGTAGGACCCTACTCTCCACGTGCGTGGATTTGGCAGGGAGGGGAGATTCGGAGACAGAATCTCTCTCCTCATGCAAGGATCCTTCCCCAAAAGCAATTGGGAAAATCCGATATGGATTATGTTGCCTCGTGGCTTAAAAAGAGACTAGAGCGTCCGTAGGGGTTTATGCGTTTTTGATTCCATGGGATTTTCCAACCTCTACAGTTACGTTTTATCTCACCCCTCCCCACTGCTCAGGCGGTTTATAGGTCTACTTGCCCCGATAGACCATCATAGGATGCAGTTGCTTAAAAACGTTCCGCCATTCTAACTCGCCACCACTTTGGCAAGACTATGCGCATGTTTGCTCCAATCTATCTCTCCAGTGAGTGTATCAATTCCTGCGCATACTGTTGGTTTTGCCCGGGAGAATGCCATCCTACGCACCACCTTGGAAATTGACGAGGTAGCTAGGGAGGCCCGTCACCTTGCTGCGCAAGGATTTCGTAACCTCCTTCTAGTTGCTGGCGAACATCCTAAATTCGTCTCTCATAAATACTTGGAACGTTGTATACGTCTCCTTGCTACTGAAATTCCCTCCATTTCTTTGGAGGTAGCACCCATGGAAATTTCTGAATACCAGAAAATGACTCGTGCAGGAGCAGAGGGTCTTGTCCTTTACCAAGAAATGTATCACCAACCCAGTTACGCACAGGTGCATCGGCTTTGGCCCAAAAAGAACTTTGAGTGGCGGCTAGATGGTCTGGAACGTGCCTACGCTGGGGGGTTCCCCATCAGCTTGGGTTGGGAGCCCTTTATGGGCTGTGGAAATGGCGGGAGGAGGCTATTGCCCTAGCATTACACATTGAATATCTGCTTCGTTTTTGTTGGAAGGCTCAACTGACACTGAGCTTTCCTAGATTACGCCCGGCAACAGGGGGATTTTTCCCCGCCATATCCGATTTCCAATCAAGAACTCATTCAACTCCTTTGTGCGTTCCGGATTACCTTCCCATGTATTGGCATTGTTCTAAATACCAGGGAATGCCCTCGGCTCCGTGATGTTCTCGCCTTACTAGGTGTTACTCACATGAGTGCCGGCAGTCACACAGAACCTGGGGTTACACTGGCCAGGGTGCTGCTCGCTTACATCGAAGCGTCTCACGTGGTATTATCGCTGGATATTCTACCGGAGGACACTCCGCAACGGAATAATTTTCCATTGCCGACAGCCGTTCCCCTGACGAGGTTTCCAAACGCCTTATCGAGCTCGGCCTGGATCCCGTCTGGAAAGACTGGGAAGCTGTGATTTCTTCCGAGATATGAGTACTATCTGGATAAACGGCGAAGAGCTAAAAAATGTCAATGCTTCTACGGTAGAAGAACTGATGAAGGAATTGGAAGTCTCTCCTATCACATTAGTAGAGCACAATGGGAAGGCATTGCACCGCGCGGAATGGTCTACCATGCCGATACGGCCGGGAGATCATCTTGAATTGCTCTATCTCACTGCAGGCAGATAAGAGTGACTGTGGAGAAAAAAGAAGAAGACTTCCGAAAACTGAGAGCTAACGTATGCCAACCGCTTGAAGGGCGTTTGTCATAACCTTGACAGTATACTGGATATCTTCTGAAGAATGTTCCGTAGAGAGAAAACTAGCCTCAAATTGGGAAGGAGGAAGGTAGACCCCGCAACGTAGGCATGCCTGAAAAAACTTTCCAAAAGAGGTGAGATCGCTCCTCTGTGCATCGGAAAGATTGCAAACGGAATGAGGAGTAAAATAAAGACAAAACATCGATCCGATACGGCGGAAGGAAAGAGGCTTTCCTCGGATACACTCCAGGACCGCCCCTTCAAGATTGTATCCTGTTTCTTCCAATTGTTTCCAGCCATCGATTCTCTGGAGTTCTCGAAGTTGCGTAAGGCCAGCTGTCAAGGAAATTGGGTTTCCCGAAAGCGTGCCAGCCTGATAGACCGGGCCATCTGGAGAAAGGTGATCCATAATGTCGGCGCGCCCCCCAAATGCACCTACTGGGAGGCCGCCGCCGATAACTTTCCCTAGGGCCGTAAGATCTGGACGAACACCAAAAATCTCCTGTGCTCCCCCTGGAGCAAGGCGAAATCCAGTCATGACTTCATCGAAGATAAGCAACGCCCCATAGTGGTCACAGAGATGTCTTAGCTCTTCTAGGAAGCCTGGAAGTGGTAAGTAAAGGCCGGCATTGGCTGGAACAGGCTCTAGGATTACTGCTGCAATGGCAAGTCCCTCCCTTCGGAAAGTTTCCCTGACGGCGTCAGGGTTGTTAAAGGGTAGCACTCTCGTCAATTCAGCGAGGGCCTGGGGTATTCCCGCGCTGTCAGGCTGCCCGTGGGTCAGTGCTCCACTTCCCGCCTTGACAAGGAGGGAATCCACATGTCCATGGTAGCAGCCCGCAAATTTAACTACTATGTCCCTTTTGGTAAAACCTCTAGCGAGTCGAATACAACTCATGGTTGCCTCAGTTCCGCTACTAACCATGCGCACTTTTCCGATAGATGGGACCATGCTTCGTATGGTTTGGGCCATCTCTACCTCTAGAGCAGTAGGTACACCGAAGCTGATGCCATTTTGCGCAGCCGCATAAATGGCGTCAACAATGGCCATATGGCTATGCCCCAAGATGGCCGGACCCCAGGTGCAAACGTAATCAATATATTCTGTTCCGTCTACATCAGTAAGACGCGACCCTTGTGCGTGCTTTACAAAGAACGGCTGTCCTCCGACTGCCCTAAAAGCTCTAACTGGCGAGTTGACTCCACCTGGTATCAAAGCTTTAGATTTTGAGAATAGCCGTACAGATCGCAACATGGGGTAAGACAAGGTGAGACAACAAGTTCGTAGAGGATACCTAGCAGTTGTTGAAAAACCAGCTACTTAAGTCGCTTCCCCGGATCGACCCAACCACCGCGGGAACCCCGTAAAGATAAGGGCGAAGGGCAACTTCGGGCTTCCAAGCCAAACCGATATACGGGGAAAGCAACATGCTGAGGGAGCGGTAAGATTGCACACAAAAACTACACCATGCCCCTAAAAAATCAACACGGACCCGGACGATTGCTCATTTATAGAACATTATGCAATAAGTATCAGTGTTGCTCCGTGCTTGTGCCCAGTCCTGCCTTGCCCTTTATGTTAGAGTGCGGGCTCCTGTCAGGACTTTTCAGGAAGGAGCAATGTGCAATTCGTGCCCCCACCCTATTGTATTAGTAGGCGGGGGTGTGCACCTGGGAAGCAAGAGTCTGAAGGAGAGGAAAGGATGAAGGGATAGGGCCGGTCCTCTACTACCCATTTGCAAAACTCCACCCAATTGTGCAGTATGGGAGGGGATCCGTGCAAAATCTTAGTTCCATCACTAATTCCGCCCCTCACCGGATTAAGCATTTCCGCAACAAGCTGATCGCGGGAATCCTCATTTCCGTCCCGTTGGTTGTTACTCTAACAGTCCTAAAGATTGCCTACAGTACAATCAACAACTTTTCTTCCCCGATATTCCACTCCCTTGGCGTCCATTTTCCTGGTGTTGGAGTCGTCACCACGCTACTGCTCATCCTTGGGTTGGGTTTTATGGCAACGAATGTTATTGGGAGAAACATTATAGAAAAATTTGAGGCTATTATCCTAAAGATCCCCGTGGTAGCTCATCTCTACGGAGGAGTCAAGCAGGCCATTGAATCGGTACGCAATATCAAGATGAGTTCCAATTTTAAGCGCGTTGCCTATGTACCATACCCTAGTTCCGGTTGCTATCTGATCGGATTTGTGACAGGCACTCTCTACGACGAAACATTGGGTTACGAGATGACCGCTGTCTTCCTACCTACCACTCCAAATCCATTTACTGGATATATGGTTTTTATTGAAAGCTCGCGCGTTATTGAGAGCAGTCTCACCCTGGAACAGGCTACCAAGGCCGTAGTTTCCGCAGGGCTTGTGTCCCCCGCAAAGCCCTTTCCTGCCTCATTGGGAGTTCATCATAGTCCCAACGGGGAAGTCTATGGAAAGAAGGGGCCAAGCGTCCCATCTATCTCATCTACTTGAACTCTACCTAAACAAGTGCACATACGGATCGCCATAAGTTACAATGGCATTACGGGCTGGTTCTCTCACTGCCAAGATAGAGGGGGGGTGCGGTGTCTACACAAAGGCTGGAACGGGGGGTTGATCTTTGCGATAGACCGCCGATGGCACCCGCAGATTACCAAAGAATGACTTCGTCACGGTATTCTCTGCCGGAGATGCGCGCTCTTTGGACAGAACAACGTAAGTTGGAAATCTGGCTAGAGGTCGAAGTTCTTGTGTGTGAAGCTATGGCACAGCTGGGGCATATTCCGGCAGAAGATGCGATAACTATCAGGGAACTGGCAACATTCGACGTCAAAACAGTTCGCGAAATTGAGGCACGTACTCATCATGAGATCATCTCTTTCCTGGAAAACGTGTCTGCGTATGTAGGTCCTGCTGCTCGATGGATACACTATGGCTTAACCTCTTCGGATATTCTGGATACTAGCTTGGCCTTTCAAATGACAAAGTCTGCAGACATTCTCCTGAAAGATCTCCGCGCTCTCCAGGTTGCTGCTGCAAGAATGGCCAAAAAATACTGTCTGACTCCAATGATTGGTAGGAGTCATGGAATACATGCAGAACCTATTACTCTTGGCCTGAAAATGGCGCTTTTGTTCGATGAGTTTGTCCGTGCAGAAGAACGTCTAAGACAGGCCAAGGAGAGAATTCGTATAGGAAAAATTAGCGGGGCCGTTGGTACTTATGTGCATCTAGATCCTGCTGTAGAAAAATTTGTCTGCAGGCAGCTGGGTTTAAAGCCTGCTTTGCTTTCTACCCAAATCGTACAGCGGGACCGCCATGCAGAATTTTTGTGTGTGTTGGCTGTCATTGCCTCTAGCATTGATCGTTGGGCTACGGAGTTCCGCCATCTTCAACGCACTGAAGTTTCAGAAGTAGAGGAACTCTTTTGTGATGGGCAGAAAGGCAGTTCTGCCATGCCTCACAAACGAAATCCCATTACTAGCGAGCGGCTAAGTGGCCTTGCTAGAATTATCCGTGGATACGCGGTTGCAGCACTAGAAAACGTAGCTCTCTGGCATGAGAGGGACATTAGCCACAGTAGCGTTGAGCGCATTATCCTCCCGGACTCCTGTATGCTCCTAGACTATATGCTCGTCACCCTCTGTAGGCTCGTTTCCACTCTCCAGGTACATCCAGAGAAAATGCAACGTAATTTGTTGCTAACTCGCGGACTCTATGCAAGCCAGTCTATACTTCTCTTGTTAATAGACAAGGGATTAGAGAGGAAAGCTGCCTACGAAATAGTACAACGCGCGGCCACACGGACTTGGAGAGAAGAGACCATCTCTTTCCAGAAAAGTCTTCTGGAAGAGCCCGTTATTTGCAGTCTGCTGACCGAGGAAGCAATTACTGCTGCCTGCTCCCTTGAACATCATACTAAGAAGATCGAAGGTAGGATAAGGGCCCTCGGAATCGACCAGCTCTTGCTGAATCACAAACGTTCCTGCCATACTGCAACCTGACTAAACAAAAAGAATGAATGCCCCACAGATCTCATGTGGCATACTTGATGGCACCAAGAAGTTTTTGGTTTTGCCGCTCTCCTTTATTCAGGTGGGATCCATTCTGGCGCAGCACCTACCTGTGCAGGTTAGACTTGATTTGCCGCAACGATTGCAAGCCTCTCCAGAAGCTGGATCTACCAAGCAGAACGTAGAGGTAATCGTCCTGGGCTATCACCGATTCGGGTCTTGCCCTAAAGATACCCTTGCCATTCAGCCCAAAGTTTTTAGAGAGCAAATGCAGTTCCTCAAGGACGAGGGAATTACCGTCATTTCTATGCGGGATTTTCTTGCCTGGAGACGAGGGGAAAGGGAGATTCCCCCAAAAAGCGCGTTAATTACTATCGATGATGGTTACATGTCTAGCTATAATGTAGCCTGGCCTATTTTAAGGGAGTTTGGCTATCCTGTTACTCTTTACCTCTACACCAAATATGTAAATGTAGGAGGCAAATCGCTTAGCTGGAAACAGTTACAGGAAATGCGGGATGCTGGGATGGAATTTGGAAGCCATAGTGTTTCCCACGACAACATGTCGCGCCCGCGTACATTGGGTGGGTGTGATTATCAATCGTGGCTTTCCAATGAGTTGGAAGAATCCAAAAAGGTCTTAGAGTACCATCTTGGTGTTCCAGTTACTACCTTCGCGTATCCCTATGGAAGCCATGATATAAACATTGTGCAAGCCGGACTCAGAAAGGGTTATGAGGCCATGTTCACTGTCAACCCGATTTCAGTCCATTTAAGTTCCCCACCAGGTTCTCTAGGAAGATTTATTATTTACTCTTCCCAGCCTGGCACTTTTAGGAACGCCATTCGCATTTTTAGAGATAAGCAGGGAACAGAGATAGTTCCTCCAAGCGGTTCTTGTTACTGGACCCGTAAACGGGAAAGCAGTTTAGGAGGAGAGCCACTAGTAGCAAGAGCCATGAAACCCACTCCCCTCGTTCTTCCACTACAACCGCCGACCCTACCATGCAGAAGAAGGCGCTCTTAGCACTAGAAGATGGCCGTGTATTCCGTGGCGAGGCGTTCGGAGCCCACAGAACCGTGATAGGTGAGATCTGCTTCAACACATCTATGACAGGCTACCAAGAGATTTTAAGCGATCCCTCTTACTGCGGTCAGATTGTAGCAATGACGTATCCAGAAATTGGCAACTGCGGCGTTAATGCCTTGGATTTAGAAAGCGACACTCCACGTATACGCGGGTTTGTCATCGAGGAGTTAAGTCCAATTGCTAGCAACTGGCGGTCTGAAGCCAGTCTGCAGACCTATCTTACTCAATGCCATATTCCTGGCATAGCTGGGATTGATACACGTGCTTTGACACGCCATCTACGTACTCATGGTACCATGAAAGCCTGCCTGACCAGTGAAATTGGCGACGGGGTTGAAGCCGTGCTCTGCGCAAGGAATTGTGAAGAGAGGGAGGATCTTGTGAAGGAAGTCACTACATCCCAGCCTTATGACTGGGATGTAGACGGAACTTTGAGTTGTCAGTGGGGACAAATCCACTCAACTGGAGGAACAAGAACTATCTCCCGGGGAGATGGCATTTCCCTCCTCCCGAAAGCGCGGCACCACATCGTTGCCTATGACTTTGGAATGAAGCGTAACATCCTACGCTCTCTACGCCAGGTGGGGTTCTTAGTGCATGTAGTGCCTGCTAAAATGCCAGCTGAAGAAGCCCTTGCCCTTCAGCCGGAGGGAGTTCTACTTTCCAACGGGCCAGGGGATCCTGCCACACTTGACCATATTAGAGAAAACGTCCGTAGACTTATTCACCACGTGCCTATTTTCGGTATTTGTCTCGGCCACCAAATTTTGGGACTCGCCTTTGGTGGTAACACACTTAAGTTGAGATTCGGTCACAGGGGATCCAATCAACCTGTGAAAGATCTTCGGACCGGACGAGTTTTTATTACCTCGCAAAACCATGGTTTCACCATTGCGCCTGACTCTCTTCCTGACTGTGTGGAGATCACGCATATTAATTTAAATGACGATTCTGTTGCTGGGTTGCGTCATAAGGAATACCCAATTTTCAGTGTACAGTATCATCCGGAGGCATCGCCAGGTCCCCACGAAAGTTGCAACTTGTTTCAACAATTTTTTAACCTGGTTGCACAAGCCAAATCTACGTGAGAATGCGTGCCTCCAACCCTCCTGGCCTATAGGGCGTTTACTGGACGGTGATAGGTAAATAGGTAAATATGGAGCGCACGAGAAAAAAAGGTTTTCGCTTTCCGTATATCCAAGGCCGTCAACCGCTCAATTCGACGTTCCAATCGGTAAGGTTCACAAAATGCTGCCAATTTTTGGGATGTTCTATTGGGGATGACACATTATTGGATGGAATCCACTTGGGGCATCTTGGCTTACGTGTGAGCTGCATCCTCGCCTCGTGAGGTAGCCGATTTCCCTTTCTAGTATTGCAGGAGATACAGCAGCAAACCACATTTTCCCAGGTAGTTCTTCCTCCCCTGTCCCTTGGTAAGACGTGATCTAGACTAAGGTTAGCATGGCGGAATATCTTTCCGCAGTACTGGCATCTGTTTTTTGTCCCGCTCAAAAACACTGCGGCGTGTGAGTTTTACTTCCCTCCTGGGGAACTTATCAAACAGGAGCAGTACCACGATACTCGGAATTAGAATTTTCAGTGAAACAGTGTGCACCATTCTCGGTTTAGGGTTTTCCCTAGAGAAGTCCCTCCAACTCTGGAAATCATGGGTCAGAAAGTTTTTCCGCCTATCTGACGAGACAGCTCGAACGTATCCTTGGTATAAGAGGGAGAAGGCTCTACGGGCACTGCAAGTGTTCACCGCCTGCCATAGGCGGTTCAACACCAGTACAGAACTGTTAAGCGGGGATTCCAACATTAAGTTTCCACCTTTCTGGACGGGACTTTTTTGCAAGCTGCCACGCGGAGATGCAGAGAACCAGGCCACCCCTATCCTAAAAGAGGTGGCGCATCCTCCCCTTCCGTCAGGCGTCACTTTTTTAGCAGGAAATACACTCTTTGTATCTTGCCTCTCTAAAGGGAAAGAGATTTTCTACCTACCTTAAAAGAGCCTTCTCCCTTTCATAACTCTTCCTAGCTGGATGTGTTACGCGGTTGGCATGTTATAGGACTGATGACACAGTGTGACCTTCTACCTTCTGGGACTAACCCAAATAATTCTGCCAAGAGAAGCCCTGGGATCTGCGTAGTGGTGACAGTAAGAGGTTTATAGGGGGATTGCACCTGCTTAAATGCCCCTTACAACGTCGCCCGCATGAAACTATAGGTGTCTCTAGGGGGGGATTGGAATAAGCAATGGGTGGCATAATAGAGAAGTAGCTGTTTAGAGGATACGTAGAGGGAGCATCACGCTCCTTAGAAAATAAGGAAGACTGACGAAGGTTCTCTTGTAAGAGTCTTCGCCACATGCTACCAGTGTAGCGTTACGTAGCAGCTGCGGGAGGCTTTAGAAGGTTTGTTAGGACCAAGGAAATAAATACCAAAATACCATTAGCCCACACAAAGCCCACGTAAATAAATGGCCACGCCAATTTTCACTCCTCTCACAATCACAAGACCGACCGTGTGCCGATGGTTTTCTCTCCCCGTGTATAAACAACCCCTACTCCTAGGCTGGAGTGCTCCTTCCCTGCAGGAATTGCTGGTTATCCTAGCCGTCGCTCTTATCATATTTGGGGCCAAGCGACTACCGGAATTTGCGCGGGCACTAGGGAGAAGCCTTGGTGAGTTTCGAAAAGCAAGAGATGAGCTTGAAAAAGAATTTCATGATGGATCGGCAGGTGAAGAGTCCTCTTCTCGGCTATATTCTCAGCCATCTCTGGACCAAGCTCAAGGCACTCCAGGTCCACTGCCACAACGACAGCCTCCCGGAGCAGTGTCGCCGCCTCCCCCTTCGGCAGCGCCCTCGTCGCTCTCAATGCCACCTCCAAAGGATTGCAGCACCCGGTAAAACGCTAGCCTGTCTGCTCCTATTACTCGCAGATACCTGGCGGTCTTCCCCCGGATGGTCCTGGTCCTATTGTGACTGGGTGTCACCTGCCACTTGTAAGCTGGTAGCTTACAATCTGAATAACTATTCCGTCCAAGGAGTTGGAAATTTGCCTGCCAAGTCTCCAACTTCACTCTCTGCAATAAAAGATATTCTCAGAGAATTACAGCCAGACATCCTTTTCCTTACCGAAATGGGAACTCAGCAAGACCTCCTCTTCCTCCAGAGGCAGCTGAGGGACGCAGGCCTTTCCTTACCATACACTATTTGGATCAATTCTGTGGATCCACTCCGGCACCTTGCTCTACTTAGTCGCTTCCCCCTCGCACAAGATGACTCCGTTCGATTCGTCACGACCCCCCTCCCTAATCATTTCATCAAAAGAGGCATTATGGACGTCACTTTTCGGTTGGGATCTTATACCCTCCGTGTGGTAGGGGTCCATCTAAAATCCCGAAGAGCCCCAGTAAGACAATCGCATCGTGTGCGATTTGCAGAGGCACAGGCGCTCGCCGCGCACGTTGCAGGCATCCTACAGCGCTCCCCTGAGACCAATCTTTTGGTTATTGGCGATTTTAATGACTGTCCTGCTTCCCTCGCTCTAAAAACCATCCTCCTGAAAAAAATAATTCCTAACAAAGTAGTTCTGCTTCCGGACTTACCACATACTACCCTTCTCGATCTTGCCCCCTCTGACAAACGCGGGGAACGGTGGACCCACTATTTTGTAAGGGAAGACATCTACTCCAGGCTCGATTATCTGCTCGCTGCGCAAGGAATTGTTCCAGAGATCGTCGAGGTAGGGATTTGCCACCATCCGCGTTGGAATCTTGCCAGTGACCACCGTCCTTTATATATCCTCATTTCCCTTGTTCCATCCCCTCAAGGGGAGGAACGAAATCTCGCACCTAAACGGCTTGCAAGCCTCTGCTTCAAACGCTTTTCTGAAATCACTGCCTCTTGTTTGGTAAGTGTACGCTCTTCTGAGCGGAATACTAAAGAAACCCCAATCGACCTCCAGTGGATTGGTAGTTTGATCCCAGTAGGATCCACAAAAACGTCAAATGGCATGACAGAGCACAGGAAAGGTTCTCCTGCTGAAAGCAACGTTTCCAGGACACTTTCGTATGAAAATTTCTTCGGGAGAAGGATAGCAAGATCGCGCACTATTGCTGGATATCGTGGAATCGCAGAAATTTTTCTGACCGTGGCAAATCCCTTTTGGAGGGGTTCAAGCCACAACTCAGCAACCAGTATCCCTTCTGGTATCCCTAACTTCCTAGACCAATAGGGCAACAGCTGACCTACAACTCCAATAGTTTCACCAGATTCTTCCAGAACGTAGAGGCAGAGATTCTCCTCTAGAGAAAGAGGAGTAGCGGGGATCTGTGTGGAAATGGCAGTAGTAGAAAGAACAAAACGTAGGCGTTCTCTTGTCAGAGATTGTACAATCCCCTTCAGGTCGTAAAGATCTAGCAGGCGTGATTTTCTACCTCGCCAGGAGGGAGAAGTGGAAACTCCCGCCATTGCTATCCCCAAGCTGGAAGCTCCCTCTTTAGCTCCCCGACGAAAAACTTTCCCTATTTCATAGAGCCGCACTGTCTGTTGACCATGGCTGAGATTTTTTTGCACTGCAGGAAGTAGTGCGGGGACCAACCCTGGACGGAGAAGGGCCTGATCTTCTCCATGGGGATTTCTTAAACGAATAGCTTCCGACTCAGAGATTAGGTTATGAAAAAGGCTATCTGACACGAGTGTGTGCGTACGAACTTCAAAGAAGCCTTGAGCGACAAGACGCTGATGTAGGGTGGAGTAAAAATCTAAGACCGCATCTTCCTGAGTAGAAGGAGAGGGTTCAGCAAACCTTGCCTCATTGATTGCTTCAATGCCAATCAGACGCATCACTTCCCCAATAAGATCCACCTCTCGAGTTAAATCCCTTCGAAAGTCAGGCACTTTCCAGGAAGAAGATTCTTGAGAAAGATCCAGTAAGGTGAACCATCCCCTTTCCAGAGAGCGGCTAATTTTGGTGGGATTTAGGTCCATACCCAACAAACGAGCAGCTCGACCGTGATGGATTGTCACCCGTGTAGCTGCTAGGGGCGCCCCGTCGACTACCATTGGAGTCTTCACTCTCCCACCGGCAATCTTACATATCCACTCTTTGGCAAGTTCTGAGGCAGGTACAATGGCAGTGGTGTCCACCCCACGCTCAAAGCGATAGCTGTAATTGCTGGAAAGTCCAGTGCGACAGGAAGTGCGCCGTATTTTCCCTGGATGAAATGCCGCACTTTCCAACAAAATCTCCGTCGTATTTGTTGAGATCCCAAAACCACCTCCTCCTACTATTCCGGCCAGGGCTATTGGACCCTTCTCATCCGCAATCACCATATCGCCTGATGTAAGGGAATATTCTTGTCCGCCTAGGTCTAGGAACCTTTCTCCTTCATGTGCCAAACGCACAAGAATATCTCCGCACACTTGCGCTGCGTCAAAGGCATATAAAGGCTGACCCATTAGCAGCGTCACGTAGTTCGTTATATCCACTATGTTGTTGACAGAACAGACACCTACAGACTCCAGCTTGGCTCTTAACCAAAGAGGACTTGCCGCTACTCGTATTCCTTGAATTCTTCTGAGTGAGTAAAACTCACACCCCACAATGTTCCTGACTTCCGCTGCCACTAGGGAATTACTTCTAGTTTTGGTCACAGTCGTAGGTAGTGTGGCACTCCATTTTAGAGAAGCTCCGGTAAATGCTGCCACTTCACGAGCAATCCCTAAGTGACTTAACCAGTCCCCCCGATTAGGAGTAATATCTAAATCGAGGATAGAATCTGGCGGAAAAATCTCAGAAATTTTGGTACCTATTATGGTCCCCTCCGGGAGGATGAAAGGCTTGCCAGTTACCCCTGGCACCAGTGCTAGCTCTCCTGCATCGCAAAACATGCCTTGTGATGTTATCCCATGCAGTTTGTCTTCACAAACTCGCACATTTCCCGGTAAGGTCACCCCTGGAGGAGCCAGTGGCACCTTGTCTCCCACACAATAGCATTTCTTCGTGTCACAGAGAACTTGCCTTAATTGCAGACCGTCTAAAACCTGGTAGACAGTTAGGTGGCTCAACTGTGGATGTGGCCTCTTCTCTAAAATTTGAGCTGCCACTATATCTTTGAGTGATTCCCCCCATCCTGAAATCGACTTTACCTGGACACCAGCACGAGCCAGTAGGTCTTCGAGATCGACAACCGATCCGCAAAAGTGGACAAGCTCCAAGAGCCAATTGAAAGAAAGCTTCACTAGTACGAAAAACGGTTAACTAAAATTGGGACAGAAATCGGATGTCGTTCTCTATAAGCATACGAATATCAGCGATGCCGTTCAGGGCCATTGTTAAACGTTCCAACCCAATCCCAAAAGCGAACCCAGAAACCACCTCTGGACTGTAGACTCGATCTCCCCTTTTGCTACTGACCGCTTCAAAAATAGCCGGGTCTATCATCCCACAGCCTGCCAGTTCTAACCACCTATTTCCAACCATCGCTGATCGGACATCAATTTCGTAGCTTGGTACAGTGAAGGGAAAAAAATGGGGGCGGAAGCGAACTTCTGCCTCCTGACCAAACAACTCACGGAAGAAAAAGACAATTGTTCCCTTAAGATTTGCGAGACTGACATTCCTTGAGATGTATAGTCCTTCTAATTGATGGAATTGCATCAAATGGGTGGCATCTACCTCATCACGTCGGTAGGCTGCTCCAGAACCGAACACGCGTATTGGAGGTGGTTGACATTCCATCGTCCTTATTTGGATGGTGGAAGTATGAGTCCTTAGAAGGCGGCCGTCTCGAAGATAAAAGGTGTTCCTCTCGTTTCTGGCTGGATGATCACTCGGGGTGTTCAATGCGTCGAAACAACGCCATTCTGTTTCGATATCTGGTCCGGTAGCATACGAAAACCCCATACGGCGGCAAACAGCAACAGCGCGGCTTAGCAAACAAGTAAGAGGGTGAACTGCACCATACTCCGAGGCGGTGCCAGGTAATGTGAGATCTAACTCCCTAACTACTGCCTGATCCCACTCCTTCCTAAGAAAACTTTCCCGTTTCTCAAGCGATGTGTTTACTGTCTGACGTAGATCGCCAAGGAGCCTTCCGAAATAAGGCTTTTTCTCTTTTGGTATCTCTTTTAGTAATCGATTCAGCAAAGCAAAGGACCCGGAACCCCCAAATACCCTAGTGCGAATCCCATTCAGGGTGGAAACACTCCCTGCTGCTGCAATTGCCTCCAGAACCTCTTTTTGAACTCTCTCAATTTGAGATCTCACCTAACCAGCACAAGCGCAAACCCTTTTAGCCTCCAGTGCAGCCATCGCCTTTTGAAAGACTTGCTTGAAAATCGGGGGGTCTGCTATAGCCAAATCCGAAAGCGTCTTACGGTCCAACAGGATACCAGCATCTTTGAGTCCCTCAACAAATCGACTATAAGTGATTCCTTCGGCACGCGCCGCAGCATTGAGACGCTGGATCCATAGACAGCGGAAATTACGCTTACGCGTCTTTCGGTCACGGTAAGACCACACCCTCGCCTTTAGCTGGGCATCTTTCGCATAGCGAAACAACTTGCTCCTACGTCCCCGATATCCTTTGGAAGCCCTAATAACTCTCCTACGTCGCTGCCGGCTGGCCGGTGCATTAGTTGCTCTCGACATGTTAAATGCGTCTTTTGACTGTTAACGGAGCTGGTCTTTTGGTTTTTGCTGATAACAAAATAACCCTGGGCTTTACCTGGCTCCATACGCGATGTTGCATCCCTTCTGATGGGGCACAAGTCCTGGGACTGAAACTAACCAAATGGGAGAGACCGCTTAACCCGTGAAACATCAGAATTGTGGACTACTATCCCCTTTGCAAGCCTGCGCTTACGTTTTGCAGATTTACACTCAAGGAGGTGACGGCGACGAGCATGTGCACGCATTATCTTTCCGGTAGCAGTAAGCTTAAACCTCTTGGCAACAGCTTTCCTAGTCTTACTATTTGCAGTGGACATCGGCGTTAAGGCAATGGCTAGCCTTTTGGCAGATTCTGCGCAACACAGAACTCAGAAAAACATTGCATATCTTTTTAAAAACAAAGGATCCCGCACAAGATAGGTGGGAGGTAGGCAAAAAATCCAGTGAATTTTTTCCCTTGAAACAAGGGAGCTGCCTCACAGCCCCCTTCAACCCTCAACCCCACCAAGGAGGAAACCCTCCTTTTAGCTCTCCCTCTATTATAGAGCCCCCAAGAGGGAGAAACGAGGCACTGTGTCAATACAATTCTCCATATGTAGCCTAAGACCCCCTCAGAGTATTGGGTAGTATTGGGTATGCCCCCAGCGCGGGAGAAGAACACCTGGCAGGCTCCCTTACTGCCAGGCCAACACATTCCCGGCTTACAACACAACCCAAATGGCCCCCTAGGAGCACTAGCTTTTCTAACTCTTTCTATCCTGGAAAACTCCACCGTTACACCGTTAATATGCCACTCGTAGCGGCCAACTTAATTATCTCAGTCCCCAGGAATGGAACAGGTAGCCGCCTAACCAGTCCCCCCTCTCACTACCCCCAGCCATCAGCCCAAGCCAGGAAGCTCAGGTAACCATTGTCCGCTCTCCTCGTCACATATGAAGAAAAAAACCAACCTCCCTACCGGGCCCAGCACTGTATCTGCTTTGCATCCCTCTCGCAACCCTAAACTTGGGGGTTAGACTATCCCCATACCGGTTGACAATCCGCTTTTTTCCCGAAAAAAGCAAAAAAACTTTCTAGGGTACGATGGGAACACCCCTCCAACGTACTCTAGCCACACTGTATTTATTCCTGTACCCCATGGAAGATCCAAGGTTTAAAAAAATACTTTTTTGGGTAGGGGTCTGGCATGTTCTCTTATTTGGGGTCTCTTTTCTGTCAAACCAAGCTTACTTTTCCCGAAAAATTGAAAAGGTCACATGGCTGGATGGCTGCTCCCTGCTTCAGAAAGAGCCCACCCCTAAGCCCAAGCCCCCCCCCCCTAAGCCCAAGCCCACCCCCTCTAAGCCCAAGCCCACCCCTAAGCCCAAGCCCACCCCCTCTAAGCCCAAGCCCACCCCCTCTAAGCCCAAGCCCACCCCTAAGCCCAAGCCCACCCCCTCTGAGCCAGTTAGCAGTGACTCATACATCTCCTATAAGGGCAAATATGTCGGATACAACCAGCTCATCCATGACTGTTTTTACAGTCAATGGGATCAGCCACCAGCCTCATTTTGTAGCCCACAGCAAGAGCTTGCCTGTATCCTAGAAGTTCAGATTACTCAGGACGGGAGGATCTCTAGCTATCAAATCATAGGCGGTAGCAGGAACGCAGTCCTGGATCGCTCTGTTTTGGAGGCAAGCAAGCGTGTAAAACAAATTGCCCCCTTACCGGCCAGCCTCAGAGTAGGTGGCGTATACACTGTGCGGATTGAATTTAAGTGCAGCAGTTAAGGCACTTGAAGCTTCTGAGATGTATACACCCTACAAGCAATGAATTTCTTCTAGAGAAAAACCCCTCTTGTATCTCCTAGATTTTCTTATCCTCTGTGTAAACTCCCATTGGGTTACGCTTCCTTATTTCTCTCAATGACGTGTTCCAGTGATCCGCGTAGAAACCCTTCAAACTACCCTTACCCTTAACCTG